>CAMEXD010000008.1 GCA_945947035.1 uncultured Mycoplasma sp.
GCATGTCTTAGGCATGCCGCCAGCGTTCATCCTGAGCCAGGATCAAACTCTCCAATAAAATATATTTTAAAGTTTGATTTTTATTTTCCTAGCTATCAAATAAATCAATAAATTGACGTTTTGCTTAGTTTTCAAAGATCATATCTGTGTTTGTTTTTTCCCGAGTTGCTTATTCATTGTATCAAACTTATTAAGTAAAGTCAAGCACTTTTTTATAAAAAATTAATTTTTTTTATAATTTGTTTTTCTTTATTGTGTCTTTTTCTTTCCTTTTTCCGTTTGACATGTTCTAATATAACACTTCATAATATTATTGTCAACAAAAAAATGCAATTTTTTTAATTTTTTTCTAATTTGTGCTTTTTTAAAACATAACGATGATTTTCACTATAATATTATATTATAATTAACAATATAAATTACTATTTTACATTATTTTTTAAAATTTCCTGGAACATTAAATAATAGTGATTTATAACGTCATTATTAAAAGGATATTCTTTATTTCTAACTTTATTAATCAAAACAGTTAATTCATTTTTCAATATTTTATCAATGTCTTTTGAATAGTTCATTAATTTTTTATGATATTGATACTCTCCCCTATCTAATACTTTAAATGATCCATCAGGAAATACTCTTAAATCTAAATCATAATCAATATATTTAATTACGCCATTTTCAATTACATGAGGAGAAGCCATATCACAATAATAATATATTCCATCTTTTTTTATTTGCCCAATTATATGAAACCAATTTGTTTTTGAAAAAAACACAATTGCTGGTTCTTTAGTTCTCCATACTCTACCATCAAATTCTGTAACTTTTGTTTTATAATTTGCAAAAATATTATATTCATCTGTAGATGTCAAATAAATTGTTTCTTCCCAACATTTATGTACATTGCCATCATGCTTATAACATTGTGTTTTAACCTTATCACCTTTTTTTAATGTCATTTTCTCACTTCCTAATTTGTATTATAATATTTTTTTTAACTTTATGCAAAAAAATATTATAAAAAAACTTATTTAACTCGTAACTTTTTAATATTACTTGTAAATAAGTCTATATTATTATTTAGATAAAATTTCAATTGCTTTATTTAATTGATTATCATTTTCCTCAATTGGATTTTTTTTGTATTCTTCACTAAGTTCTATTTCTATGGTTGGACTAACACCAACTTTATTAATTTTATTTCCATTAGATGTTAACCAAGTTTCAGATGTGATCTTTAACATACTGCCATTATCAAGTTCAATTAGTTTTTGTACCGTTCCTTTGCCAAATGTTTTAGTTCCGATTATTTCTGAATTTTTTACTTCTTTAAAAGCTGATGCTAATATTTCAGAACCAGATGCACTATTGTGATTTGTCAAAACAACTACTTTATAATTTCTATTATCAGTAGATGTTCCATATGCTTTTTCAACAACACCTTTTCTATCAATTTGATATAAAACTTCATCCTTTGTAAAAAATAAATTTAATATATTAGCTACCGTTGATAAATGTCCTCCAGCATTATTTCTAACATCGATTATTAAACTATCGATAGAATCTTCTTCAAGTTTTAAAAGTGCTTTTTTAAATTGTTCATCTGTATTAAGTGCAAAAATTGATATATCAATATAACCAATTTTTTTACCACTATTTTCTATTATTTTATAATCAACAGATGGAATATCAATTTTTCTTGTTACTAACACTTTTTCTAATTCTTCTTGATTTCTTAAAATTGTCATATTAACTTGTTTTTTTTCTTGTCCTTTAATTAAACTTGAAATTTCTGTTAATTTATAATCCTTAACATCCTGTCCTTCAACTTTTATTATTTTATCATTTATCTTTAAATCAACATCACTTGCAGGAGAATTATCAAAAATTCTACTAATGTATGGATAACCATCATCTCCCACACTCATTTCAAGTCCAATACCATAATATTGTCCATCAACCTGTTCACTAAATTGTTCCCTTGTTTCTTCATCAAAATAAACAGAATAACCATCATTTAAATAATTAAGCATACCATTAACCGCTGCTTTTTTAAGTTCTTCTTGAGTTATATCTTGGTAATATTCATTTAAAATAGTATTATAAACTTTTTCTATTTCACTAAGTGACTCGTTGGATTCAAATTTATCAGTTTTCACATCATTATATATAAATGCTTCGCTTATAAAAATACCAAATATAAATGAAACGATAATAAGTAAAATAAGTTCCAATAAATTAAATTTTTGCTCATCAAGTTTTAATTTTTTACTAATTATATTTTCTAACCTATTAAAATAATTTTGTTTATCTTTTTTATCAGTAATATTATTCTCTTTTTTAATTGTTTCTTTTTTATTATCGTTTTTATTTAATAATTCATTTTCTTTTTGATTTGATTCTTTTATCTTAGGTTCAACATTTTTTGTTTCTTTTCTTTTATTTTGTTGTTTTTGTTGTTTTTTTTCTGTTTGTTTCTTTTCTTTATCTTTATCTATCATATTATCACCACTATTATATGATACCATATTTTAATTTTTTTGTTTACTAATTTTGCTAAATTTACAAAATTAATATGTATATATTTATTTTATAAGTATATTCTATATGTTTTTAGCAATACTATTAATGAAGAGAATAATTTATCTCTTCAAACAAAAAAAGATATTAACATTTGCTTGTTAATATCTTTTATAAATTGTCTAAATATTTTACAACTTCATCATAGCCTTCAACGTAGGATACATTTTTACCATCAACAATTTTAATAATAGTTGTACCATTAATTTTTAATGATTCAGAATCATTTGCTTTTGAATTTCCTTCCTCACCTACAATATTTTGATTTAATGAAGAATTTAAATCAACTTTATATATAGTTTTAGAATTTACATTACTTATTTTTTCTAAAATATCATCATTCTCATAAAAAACAACATAATATTCTTTTTCACTTCTTGTAAAAACTTGACCTGCTAATATATCAGAATAATCATTATTTGTATCATCTTCTATTTTATAATTTCCTGATGCAATACCTGAAATCATACAAATTACTATAACTGCAATTAATATACCACATATAATTTTAGAAAAATATAATATTTGATTTTTTAATGGGTTTTCTAATTTATCATTATTTCTTACCTTACTAATATTCTTTTTGATTTTATTTTCTATTTTTGACATATTCATCACCCTCATAAAAATTATATAATAAATAATTTGAAAAATAAAGAAAAAAGAGAAAAATTATATTATTTTTCTCCAATTGTAGCAACTACATTTATAGATTTAGCAACTTCTAATAATTCATCAGTTGATAATACATCTGAAACTATATAATATTCAACACCATTACTAATCCATGTATAAGATGTATCTGTTAAAGCTCCAACTGTATCAATAAGTAAATATGGTTCTCCATAACTTGGAACGATTGTAAATTCTTCTTCCTTGCTAACATTTTCTTGAACTAAAATGAATGAACTATCACCAGAAAATGTCATAATAACTCGTTCCCCTGATGTTGTTTCTATTACTTCTTTATTAGAAAGTGCAGTATTAGCAGGCAAATATAATGGAAATAATGCATCCTCTATTTTTCCTGTTGTATTTGTTTCTGATTCTTTTGGATCATTTATATTTGTTTTATCTTTCTCTGATTTATTTTGATTTTTTTCATCATTATTATTTTCCGTTTCTTTTTGTTCATCTATTTCAAAATAATTATCTTTAAAATTTGCTTTTTTATCAATATCTAATACTTTAAATGTTATTCTTGGAATATCATTTTCATCTAATACTTCAACATATTTTAAGTTTGCATTTTTATCTAAGTGAATATTTTCTTTTACTAATTCTTTATTATTTGGATAAGAAACATCTACTTTAAAAACATAATTACCATCTTTTTCCACAAATTCATAATCCTCGTCATTTTTTAAATCTGTCATTAAAGATTGTAATAAATAACTTTGAGAATTATTATATGGCCATTCACTTTGAAATTTAAAACTTTTATTGAGTGAAGTATTAATAACATAAACTCCTGTTGCATTTCTTAAAATTATTTGCTCATAATTATTTGCTTTATTTAATAAAACTACTTTAAAATTATCTGGACTACTATAACTTACACTAACATCATAAGTATAAGTATCATCATTATTATTTACACTTAATTCTCCAGTCATGTAATAACTTTTTAAATCTTTGATGTTATTAATAAAATTATCCCTTAATTTTTCTTTAGAAACACTTCCACATCCTGTTAAAAATAAAGCCATAATCATAATTAAACTTAAAAAAATTTTTTTCAATTTAAACACCTCTTTTTTATTTTTCTAGTTAATTATATTTAAAAATTTATTTAATATTCATGAATAAAAATTAAAATAATGTTTATCCTAATAGTAGATTAAAAAAAGGAGGAGTTTATTTTGATTACACTACAAAAAGTTTGTCTTGTTTTTACAATAATAGGTGCAATTGTATGGGGACTAATTGGAATCTTTGGATTTAATTTAGTTGACTATATTTTTGGTGAAGCAAGTCTCTTATCAAGAATCATCTATATTATTATTGGTATCGCAGGACTAATTAATATTGGATTACTTGTACAAGATATAGATGTTAAATAAAAAAACTTTCAAAATTTGAAAGTTTTTTATTGCTTTTTAATAATAATATTAACTTTTGTTTTCTGAGGTGTGAAACTTAATTTGACATCATCTCCAATAACCATAACTTCTACTTCATGTACTCCAACACCTAAACCTTTTAAATCAACATAAGCTGTAATATTATCTGCTGTTACGTTTTTAAGATTAGTTGATGTTCCTTTTACTATGACATCAATATTACTATCTTCTTTAGATGATGCTTGTGCAACAAGTCCATTACCTAAATTTCTTGTTTCAATTGAAACATTAGATACTTTCTTTTCAGATATTTCAGATAATTTGACTTTAACAACAACACTTGAGGCACTCATTTCTTTAACACCAGATGGTTTTGATATATTTACATTAAACTCTGTATCTTTATTTAAACCAGAGACATCTATCTTAACTGGAATAGATGTAATATTATTTAATGCATCTGCATTTCCATAAATTGTAATTTTTGTGGTACTTAAAGTCATACTTTCAATTGATTTACCAAATACTACATCACCTGTTGGTTCTACTTTTAATGGAACATCTTTACTTGGTGATGTTATTTCAATAGTTGCATCAATTGTTCCTGGAACTATTTCAACATCCACTATTTTACCATTAACATCATAAGCAACAAGTGGAATATCTTTTAGCGTTGTTGTTCCTACAGTTGGATTTACTATTTTACTTACATCTACAAGTGCTTTAACTATTGCAACTTGTTTAAGTTTATATTCAGCACCTTTTATATAAACTTCATCTCTACTAAAACTAATATTTGAAATAGTATATTTTGAATCAAGTTTATTTTCATACATTATTTCAGATGATAGTGTTCTAGATTCTGTTAATTTTTCGTAAATAACAACTGTAACAGCAGAAGGTGTTAGTTTGTATTCCACTGATGATACTGAGCCACTATATTTTAATGGAACTTCATGTGTTCCTGGTCTTAAATCTCTTAAATCCACTATAACTTCATCATTTGGATATTGTTTTGCTAGATAAAGATCTGCTCTTCTTCCAATTAATGTTATATCAACTGATTTAGGAAGTCCTTCAACTACATATGCTTCTTCATTATATAGTGCAGTTAATTCTTGATTAGTTAATACATCCGCAGATTTATTAAGCATTACATCATTATTCTTATCAATAATTATAAAAACACCAAATGCTAAAACAAATGAAAATACAATTAAAAATATTTTGTTATTTAATAGTCTTTCAAATGGTCTATTGTTTGTTTTAAATAACTTTCCTACTAATATCATTAATTTACTTAAAGGAGTTATTAATAATTTATCAATTATTTTATAAATTGTTTCAATAAATCTATATATTACTCTTCCAATTTTTTTTAATAATTTATAATTTCTTTTTTTAGAAGAGGTTTTTTTTACTTTACTCATATTACATTTCCTCCTCGTCTTCATAAGAATCTTCAAATTCTGAAACTTTTGGTCTTAGTTCATCAATTAATAAGATTCTTGCATCGTCAATTGTTAAATTATAATACAATTCTCCTTTTACTGCGATTGATATTCTTCCTGTTTCTTCTGAAATAACTATTGCTATTGCATCTGTTTCTTCTGCTATACCTAATGCAGCACGATGACGAGTTCCAAGTCTTTTGTTTATTTTACTACTATTTGATGTTGGAAATACTGCGCCAGCACAACTAATTTTATTACCTTGAATTATAACTCCTCCATCATGAAGTGGGTTATTTGGAAAGAAAATACTTATTAATAGTTCTGGTGTTAATTCTGCATAAAGATTAATTGATTTACTAATATAATCTTGTAAACTTATATCTCTTTCTAAAACTATTAAACCACCAATTTTTGCTTTTCTTAAATAATCAATTGCTTGAATAATTTGATAAACTAATTTTTCTCTTTCATCAACAGTAAGTGTTTTATGTCTTCCTAAAAGTTGAGTTCTTCCAAGTTGCTCTAATATTGATCTAATTTCTGGTTGAAAAATTATTATAAGTGCTAAAGGTCCCCACATAATTACATACTCTAATAAAAGTCCTACTGTAACAAGATTTAACCAATCTGCAAATAGTTTTAAAATAACAATCAATAATATTCCTTTAAATAATAATGATAATTTAACGTTGTTTTTAATATTTTTTAAAATAACATAAAATATCCCCCATACAATAGCTATATCTACTATTTGTCTTGCAATATTCAAAATAGAATCAAAACTCATAAATTCCTCCTCCTCCTTAAGTTTTTATTATATCATTTATATTTTTGTTTGTAAATTTTTGAAATAAATTATTCAAAACAACTACTCTAGTATATTAATTATATTACATAAGTTTAAAAATTGTAAGATGTAAGTCGTATTTTTTATCTAAAAAAAAATAATTTTTTTATTTTTCCTTATTATATAAGGATTTTTTTTATAATTATTTACATAATAAAAACTCTTGATATAGACCAAGAGTTATAAACATATCTGGTGGAGAATAAGGGACTCGAACCCTTGACCCCCTGCGTGCAGGGCAGGTGCTCTAGCCAACTGAGCTAATTCCCCAAATAAGTTGTCCAGAAAAATCTAGACAATAATTATTGTATACTATTTTTTTTAATTTGTCAATTACTAAATGCTATCAACATTAATTTTTACAAGTTTATTTCCACATAAACAACTGCTTGCTTGAACAAGAGTTCTAATTGATTTTATTACTTTACCTCTTTTGCCAATAAGTTTTGACATATCATCTTTATCTACAATAACTTGAATTAATATTGTTTCTGGAGCTTCAGTTTCAAATTCTCTAACTCCAACTGCATCTTTATTGGAAACAACTGCTAAAACTAATTCTTCAGTTAATTTGACTAAATCCATAATTATTTGTTTCCTTTTTCTTCATGGAATTTTTTCATAACGCCTGCTTTTTGTAATAAATTTTTAGCAGTATCAGTAGTTTGTGCTCCATTTCTTAACCATTTTAAAGCAACTTCCTCATTTACTCTAATTTCTGCTGGTTGTGTTAATGGGTTATAAAATCCTATTTGTTCTATATATTCACCATCTCTAGCTTTTCTAGAATCAGTAGCAACAATACGATAACTTGGTCTTTTTTTAGATCCCATTCTTGTTAATCTAATTTTTACAGCCATAACAAATCTCCTTTCAAAATCAAATATAATATACACTAAAAAATTATGATTGTCAACTATTTTTGTTGACAAAAAATCAAAAAATCAAAAAAATAAAACCGTAAAAAATAAAACGCAAAAAAAATAAAAGGTCGACCTTTTATTTTTATTTATTATCTGTTTCTTTTTCTACTTGGTCTTTTTCCAAATAGTTTTCGTCAACTTCTTTTTCTATTTCTTGCATAACTTCATCTTCTTCTTTCTCATCTGTTATTTCATCCCATTCATCTTCATTATCATCAACTGCTATTCTAATTTTTGTATCTCCTACTATTTCTATACCAAGTTCTTTTTCAATAGAGTAATTAATGTTTCCATCAACTATTTCTGCTTTAGTACAAGTTGGTTGTTTTAAACTAACTACAATAACTTCTTCTTCGCTTGATATATCTCCTTCTCTTTTTCTAGCAACATTTAAAAGTTCATTATAGGTAATAGTTTGTTTTGATACAACTGTTTTAGTATCATTATCATATGCATACCAAATATTAACATCACATGATCCTGTAACTCTTATTTTATCTTGTTCTTTTACTCCTTGAAATGTATGATTTATAACCCAACACCCTAATATAGTCGTAGGTGTTTCTTCTGGTTTTAGAGTATAATTATTAGAAAAAGTTTTCTTACCCTTGCCAATAACAGATTTAGTAACAATTTCTCTAAAGTTTGCCAACTTTATCACCCCTCAATTTAATTTATGCATAATACCCATATTTGTTGCAAAAATGAAATAAAAAAAGAATACGTTATAAAACATATTCTCCATCTAAACTCCATGTTTTAGCATCTGTTATTTTAACATTTACTATTTCTCCAACAATATTTTCTGGACCAATAAAATTAACAAGTTTATTACCTTCAGTATATCCCATAAGAAGATTTTTGTCTTTTTCACTTACACCCTCTACTAAAACTTTTAAAGTTTTATTTATTAACTTTTTATTGTTAATAAGTGCATATTTATTAATTTCTTCATTTAGTTTTTGTAATCTTTCATGTTTTTCTTCTAATGTTACATTATCAATCATCTTATAAGCAGGAGTACCTTCTCTTCTTGAAAAGATAAAAGTATAAGCTAAATCAAATTTACACTCTTCCACTAAAGATAAAGTATCATTAAATTGTTCTTCTGTTTCATTTGGAAAGCCTACAATTATATCGGTTGTAATAGCAACATCTTTAATTTTTTCTTTTAATTTATGAAAAAGTGTTAGATATTCTTCCTTTGTATATCTTCTTCCCATTAATTTTAAAATATCATTATTACCTGATTGAACTGGCAAATGAATACTATTCATAATATTTGGATATTTTGCAATTACATCAATCATTTTATCAGTAAAATCCCAAGGATGACTGGTAACAAATCTTATTCTTTCTATTCCAGTTTCAGCAACATCTTTAAGTAAATCTGCCATATCATAATTTATATCTAAATCTTTTCCATAAGCGTTTACATTTTGACCTAGTAAAGTTACTTCCTTATATCCTTGTTTTATTAAATCATTTATTTCTTCTAAAATTGATTCTTTACTTCTACTTCTTTGTTTTCCTCTTGTATATGGTACGATACAATATGTACAGAATTTATCACAACCAAGTTGAATATTAACAAAAGCTTTATATTTACTAGTTCTAATACTTGGTAAATCTTCTAAAATATTTCCTTCACAACTTAAAACGTCTATATCTAATTTATGATTATTTAATGCTTCATAAATTTTTTCAACTATTTTCTCAAAATTGTGAGTACCAACAACAAAATTAATCCATCTATATTTATTTAATATTTCATTACAAATATGTTCTTCTTGAGCCATACATCCTGTCATGCCAACAATTAAATCTTTCTTATCTTGTTTCATATTTTTTATTCTACCAAGCATACCAAATACTTTATTATTAGCATTTTCTCTAATTGAACATGTATTTAAAATAATAACATCTGCATCTTTCATTTTTTCAGATTTTTCATATCCCATTTCTTCAAGAAGAGCAGAAATATTTTCACTATCTCTTTCATTCATTTGACAACCATAAGTTTTAACAAAATATTTTTTATCTTTTACAACGTTTTTATATTTTTCATCAAATGTAAATTTTTTTACTTCAACAGGATTTTTAGTTCTAATCCTAGCTTCTTTCATATCTGGTAAATTCATATATATCACTTCCAATAGTTAAGATTATAAACGAAAATTGTTAATAAATCAATTATTTTTTTAAAAGAAAAAGAACCAAATGGTTCTTAAGCAACACTTTCTTCAAGTGTACCATAAATTATAATATCTAATGATTTTAACTCATGATTAAATACTTCTTTTTTAATCTTTTCAATATTACCTTTTATCATATCAATTAATACCTCAAGTTTTGGTAATAATTCTTTATATGATAAATTTTCTAAAATAACCTCTAGATTATTTACTTTTGAATAAACTCCATAATTACTACTTTTTACATATTTTTCATATAAGTTTCTGAAAGATACTAAATCAATGTTATTAAATCTTTCATCCTCAAGTATTTTAATGGACGTATAAATGTAATTATTGTTAATAGATTTGTCAAGTATTGTTTCCCCCTTTTTATTTCTGATGTTTGGAATAAATTTATTATTCTTTAATAATTTATCAAGTATTTCCATTATTTCTAAATATTGTTTTGTAACTAATATATGAGCAAAAGTATCTCCATCTTTATTTTGATGATTGATATTCAATTCTTTTTTCTTCATATATTTAAGTACTAATTCATACCAACCTTTTTTTAACATAATCATTAAAATATTATTGTCTTCTTGGTCTGTTTCATTTATACTTACTATTTTTTTTGTAAGTATTTTATCAACTAATTCTTTATAATCTTCATTAATAAGATCAAAGATCAGTTTTGGATCGTCACTACACGCTTTGATTGTAAGTTCTTCATTATAATACATAATTTATCCACCTCTTTTGACGTGACAGTTATATATTTTACCAAAAAAGCAGTATTTTGTCAAATTTAAGTCACATTTTTTATTTATTTGGTAATATCTGCCATTAATAAGATGAGTAAATATTTATAAATTTATACAAAAAAAGATATTAACCTTTTTTAGTTAATATCTTTTATATTTCAAATTCTAATGTTTCTAAAAAATCTATTACATAGTTAAGATCATTAAAGCCATAGAAACTAAATTGATATAATTTATTATTTATATCAACTAAAGCAGTAGTTGTATAATTATCTTCTTTTTGATATGTAAATAAATAGCCATTATAATAACCTGTTATTTTTCTAAAAACAGTATTGTTAGGGAAAAACATATCAATAAAATATTGTTTTGCATAATTTTCTTTTATATCTTTCATACTACTTAAAAGATTTAACGATGATAAATCTTTAACATCGCTTAAATATGTTATTAGAGAAAAATCATTTTTTATATTATTTTTATTAAGAATTTTGCTTTTATTTATCTTTGAAAAATAATCAAAATTATATTTATAATATTCATCATTACTAAAAACATCTATCAAATAATCAATAGTATTTATAGTTAAAGCTTTGGGCTCTTCATCATTTATTTTAAAATAATACATATTGTTAAGATCATTAGGTTCTTCAAATTCATCATATAAAATATTTAATTTTATCCCAAGTTCTTCAATAGTAAAATAAGAATTATCTTCTATTTTTTTATGACTAAATGAGATTTCTTCTCCTATAGTTATTTTATTACCAGTAACCTCTTGTTTATAAACGTAATTTAAAAACCAAAATTTTATACCAAAATAAGATATCAAAAGCAATAATATTATTACTATTATCACAAAAATAATTATTTTTCTTTTTTTCATTAGTATCACCAATACCATTATATATTAAAAATTTCTGTGATAAAATTCATTTTTTATTATTTTATAAAAGTTTACGTAAAAAAAAGAGCAATTTCTTGCTCTTAATTTAATTATTCAATAATTTCTGAAATTGATCCAGCACCAACTGTTCTTCCACCTTCACGGATAGAGAATTTAGTTCCTTGTTCAAGAGCGATTGGGTGAATTAATTCAACTGTCATATCTACATTATCACCTGGCATAACCATTTCAACACCTGCTGGTAATTCAATAACTCCAGTAACATCTGTAGTTCTGAAATAGAATTGAGGTCTGTAGTTTGCGAAGAATGGAGTATGTCTTCCACCTTCTTCTTTAGATAATACGTATACAGCAGCTTTAAATTTCTTGTGAGGTGTAACACTTCCTGGTTTAGCAAGAACTTGTCCACGTTCAACTTGTTCACGAGAAATTCCACGAAGTAATACTCCAGCATTATCTCCTGCTTCAGCATAATCTAGAGATTTTTTAAACATTTCAATTCCTGTTGCAACAGTTTTTTGAGTAGGTTTAATACCAACGATTTCAACTTCATCATTAAGTTTTAATTGTCCTCTTTCAACACGTCCAGTAACAACTGTTCCACGTCCAGTAATTGTGAATACGTCTTCAATGCTCATTAAGAATGGTTTATCAGTATCACGAGTTGGAGTTGGAATCCATTCATCAACTCTATCCATTAATTCTTCAACTGCTTTAATATCAGATTCAGAACCTTCAAGAGCTTTAAGAGCAGAACCACGAACGATTGGAGTATTATCTCCATCAAATCCGTATTCAGTTAATAGTTCTCTGATTTCCATTTCTACTAAGTCTAGTAATTCAGGATCATCAACTTGATCACATTTATTCATAAATACAACCATAGCTGGAACACCAACTTGACGAGCAAGTAAAATATGTTCTCTTGTTTGAGCCATTGGTCCATCAGATGCAGCAACAACTAAGATTGCTCCATCCATTTGAGCAGCACCTGTAATCATGTTTTTAACATAATCGGCATGTCCTGGACAGTCAACGTGAGCATAATGTCTTTTTTCAGTTTCATACTCAACGTGAGAAGTATTAATTGTAATACCTCTTTCTCTTTCTTCTGGAGCTTTATCGATATTAGCATAATCAACAAATTGTGCTCCACCTTTTGCAGCTAAAACTTTTGTAATAGCAGCAGTTAAAGTAGTTTTTCCGTGGTCAACGTGACCAATTGTACCAACATTTACATGTGGTTTACTACGATTAAATTTTTCTTTTGCCATAAATTTTTCCTCCTTTTTTTATTTACAAATAATATTTTATCTAATATTTTTCAAAAATTCAACTATTAGATGGCATTTTTTTAATTATATTTTTAATTACCACTTTTTTTGATTATTTCTTCAGCAATTGATTTTGGAACTTCTTCATAGTGATCAGGGATCATTTGGAATGTTCCTCTTCCTTGAGTATTACTTCTTATACATGTTGCATAACCAAACATTTCTGATAATGGTACCATTGCACTAAATGCAATAGCGTTTCCTCTAGCTTCTTGTGAAAGAGGTTTACCACGACGAGAAGTAATATCTCCCATAACTGTACCAAAGAATTCTTCTGGAACAACGATATCAACTTTCATGATTGGTTCTAGAATAACTGGTTTACATTTATTTTTAGCTTCTTTTAAAGCCATACTTGCAGCAATCTTGAATGACATTTCGTTAGAGTCGACATCATGATAACTACCATCATGTAATGTTGCCTTAACATCTATCATAGGATATCCTGCTAATATACCTGTTTTTAATGCATCTTGTAAGCCTTTATCAACAACTGGAATATATTCTCTTGGAACAACTCCACCAACAACTGCATCAACAAATTCATAACCTTTATCTGGATTTGGTTCAAAATTAATCCATACATGTCCGTAGTTACCACGTCCACCAGATTGTTTAATGTATTTTCCTTCACAATCTCCAGCTTGAGTTATTGTTTCACGATAAGCAACTTGTGGTTTACCAACGTTAGCATCTACATTAAATTCTCTTCTCATACGGTCTACTAAAACATCTAAGTGTAATTCACCGATACCAGCAATAATTGTTTGACCTGTTTCAGTATCTGTTCTTACCCTAAATGTTGGATCTTCTTCTGCAAGTTTTCCAAGTGCTATAGCCATTTTATCTTGATCTGCTTTTGATTTTGGTTCAATAGCAAGTTCGATAACTGGTTCTGGTGCTTCAATTGTTTCAAGAATAATTGGTTTTTTCTCGTCACATAAAGTATCACCAGTTGTTGTATTTTTAAGTCCTACTGCTGCAGCTATATCTCCTGTAAATACTTCTTGAATTTCAGTTCTATCATTAGCATGCATTTGTAAGATACGACCAATTCTTTCCTTAGAATCCTTAGATGAATTTAAAACATAACTTCCACTTGTTAAATGTCCTGAATAAACTCTAAAGAATGTTAAACGTCCAACAAATGGATCTGTCATAACTTTAAATGCTAAAGCACTAAATGGTTCACTATCAGATACATGTCTTTGTTCAGCCTCACCCTTTAAATTTGTTCCATCAACTGATGGGATATCAAGTGGTGATGGTAAGTAATCAACTACTGCATCAAGTAAGAATTTAATACCTTTATTTCCTAAAGCAGTTCCACACATAACAGGGAAGAACTTAGCTTCCAAAACTCCAGTTCTGATTGCTTTTTTAAGCATATCAACAGGAATTTCTTCTCCTTCAAGATATTTTTCCATTAATGTATCATCAAATTCAGCAACAGCTTCTAAAAGTTCAGTATGTTTTTCTTCAACTATATCTTTTAAATCTGCTGGAATTTCAATTTCAGTTACATTTTCTTGTTCAGTTCCATCAAATTCATAAGCTTTTAATGTTACTAAATCAATTACACCAGTAAAATAATTTTCTGCTCCAATTGGCCACTGAATAGGTTTGGCATTAACTGCAAAACGACTATCAATTGTTTTTAATGTATAAACGAAATCAGCTCCCATTTTATCCATTTTATTTGCAAAGATAATTCTTGGAACTTTATATTCACTGGCTTGTCTCCATACTGTTTCAGTTTGAGGTTCAACACCAGCTTGAGCATCAAGTAATGTTACAGCGCCATCTAGAACTCTTAAACTTCTTTGAACTTCTACAGTAAAGTCTACGTGTCCTGGAGTATCTATTATATTGAAACGATATCCATTCCAATAAGCAGTTGTTGCTGCACTTGTAATAGTTATACCTCTTTCTTTTTCTTGTTCCATCCAATCCATTTGAGATTCACCATCGTGAGTTTCTCCTATTTTATGGATTTTATGAGTTAAGAATAATACACGTTCAGTTGTTGTAGTTTTTCCGGCATCAATATGTGCCATTATACCAAAATTTCTGGTTTTATCTAAACTAGTTTGTCTTGCCATAAGCACCTACCTTAATTCCATCTATAATGTGCGAAAGCTTTATTAGCTTCTGCCATTCTGTGTGTATCTTCACGTTTTTTAACTGCTGCTCCAGTATTATTTGAAGCATCAATAATTTCATTTGCTAATTTTTCAGCCATACCATTACCACGGCCAATTTTAGCATATTGAGTTAACCATCTAAGACCTAAAACTTGAGCTCTTTCTTTAGAAACTTCAATAGGTACTTGATAGTTTGAACCACCAACACGTTTTGCTTTTACTTCCATTGCTGGTTCTATATTTTCTAAAGCTTGGTTAAATACTTCCATTGCATCTTTTCCAGTTTTTTCTTTAACCAAATTAAATGCATCATAAAGAATTTTTTCAGCTTTACCTTTTTTACCATCAATCATAAGACTATTAATTAATTTAGTAACAGTTTTTGATTTATATATAGCATCTGGTAAAACATCTCTTTTAACTGCACGTCTTTTACGCATAATATTTTTCCTCCTTCGTTATATTTTATTTACCTTTTTTAGTTCCGTATTTACTACGAGCTTGTTTACGATCTTTTACTCCTTGAGTATCCATTGTTCCACGAACAATATGATATCTAACTCCGATTAAGTCTTTTACACGTCCACCACGAATTAATACAACGCTGTGTTCTTGTAAGTTATGACCTTCTCCAGGAATATAACAATCAACTTCTTTACCATTAGAAAGTCTTACACGAGCATATTTTCTTAATGCTGAGTTTGGTTTCTTTGGTGTTTTAGTACCTACACGAATACATACTCCTCTTTTTTGAGGTGAAGATGTTTCACTAGTTGTTTTTTCTAATGTATTTAATCTAATACCTAAAACTGGTGATTTACTCTTTCTAACTTTTTGTCCTCTTTTTTTTCTTAATAATTGTTGAATTGTTGGCATTTCATTCTCCTTTCTATACACATATCCAGGTGTATCATATATTGCGATTTTAAATAGGTTTGAGATATTTCAAACCCAAATAAATTCAAACACTAGTACTATATCACTTAGAATTTTAAATGTCAATAATTTTTTTCAAAAACCATATATATTATATGTTTAATAATTAAAAAATATGATAATTTTTAATCATCATATTTTTATCTCGTTTTACTTTTATTTTTTTCAGTTATTAATTTAGCAACCATTTTAAAAGCATTAATTAAATACATATTATTAATAACTTCTTCATTTTCATTGCCAATATAAATACCTAATTCTTGAAAATTATTAATATTTAATTTTTCTAATAATTTTTTAGCAACCGAATCATTTTTTAAGCATTCTGTTGAAACATCTTTTAATTGTATTCCAATACCTGCTTTTCTATCTTCAATTATACCTTCTAAAAACTTATCTTTTATAGTTCCATCTTTTATTAAATCATCTAAATCTTTAAAAGTTCTTACTTCATATTTTTCAAATAATTTTTCATATAAATCATTATTAATACTATCTACTAAAATATAATCTAAATCTAGTAAATTAAATTTTTTTCTATTTATCATATTATCACCTCATTAATTTTTTTAAATTTTCTAATTTTTCACTTTCTTCTTTTAACTTTAGTCTATCATTTTCCACAATATTTTGTGGAGCTTTATTGACATAATTTTCATTATTTAAAAGATTTTTTCTTCTTTCAATTGAAGATTCTAATTTTTTTATTTGTTCATTTATTTCATCTAAATTAACTTGTTTTGCTTCTTCAAAATATGTTATATCAATATATTGTGATTTATAATTATAACTTTTTAAATCTTTATTTTCATTAATGATATTTTCTTCATCTATTCTTAAAGCAGTTTTATAAATATTTAAAAGTTCTTCACTAGTATTTATTAAAACATAAGCATTTTTAGTAATGTTATTATTAGCTTTTAAGTTTCTAATTGCAGTTATATCACAAATTACTTTATTTATTTTTTCCTCTTCTTCTTTAAATAATTCATTTTTATTATATGTAGGATATTTTGAAATCATAATACTTTCTTGTTCTTTTACTGGAAGCATTGAGTAGATTTCTTCAGTTACAAAAGGAATAAATGGATGAAGAATTTTTAAAATATCTGTTAATACTTTAAGTAAAACACTTTTTGTTGTATTATTATTCATTTTTGTTTTAGATAGTTCAATATAATTATCACAGAAATCATCCCAAACAAAATCATAGATTACTTTAGATGCGTTGTTAAATTCATATTTTTCCATGTATTTTGTTGTTTCTTTGATTGTTTTATTTAATCTTGTTAAGATCCATTTATCAACTATATCAATGTTATCAAGATTATAATCATCTTTATCAAAGTTATCTAAAGACATTAAAACAAAACGTGAAGCATTCCATAATTTATTTATAAAATTCCAACTTGATGCAACTTTTTCTTCATCAAATCTTAAATCCATGCCTGGTGCACTACTTGTTGATAAGAAAAATCTAAGTGAATCTGCTCCATATTTATTTATAATATCAATTGGATCTACTCCATTTCCTAGACTTTTACTCATCTTTCTACCTTGTTTATCACGAATAAGTCCATGAATTAAACAAGTTTTAAATGGTACTTCTTTAGTTATTTCAAGTCCTTGGAAAATCATTCTTGCAACCCAAAAGAAAATAATATCATATGCTGTTACAAGTAAATCATTTGGATAATATCTCTGTAATGTTTTATCATCATCTGGATATCCTAAAGTTGCAAATGGCCATAATGCACTTGAAAACCAAGTATCTAGTACATCATTATCTTGAACCCAACCTTCTTCTTTTGGAGCATCGATCCCAACATATACCTCATCTTCTTTATACCAAGCAGGAATTCTATGACCCCACCATAGTTGACGAGAAATACACCAATCATGGCAATCTTCCATCCAATGATTTAATATTTTTTCAAACCTTTTTGGAATAAAGTTGACTTTAGTATCTTTATTTTTCTGATTTTCCAAAACGTTTTTAGATAACGCATCCATTTTAACAAACCATTGTTTTGAAAGATATGGCTCAACCATAACATTAGTTCTTTCTGAATGACCTACACTATGAACTATTTCTTCAACTTTAATTAAAAGATTTTGTTCTTTTAATAAAGAAACTAATTTTTCACGGCATTCAAAACGATCTAGTCCTTTAAATACACCAGCATTTTCATTCATCGTACCATCTTCATTTAAAACATTTATTCTTTCTAAGTTATGACGATTTCCTACTTCAAAGTCATTAGGATCATGAGCTGGAGTAATTTTAACAACACCAGTTCCAAAATCTTTATCAGCATGAATATCCGCAATAACAGGTATTTTTCTATTTACAACTGGAAGTATTACGTTCTTACCAATATATTTTTGATATCTTTCATCTGATTTATTTACTGCAACTGCTGTATCGCCAAAAAGTGTTTCAGGACGAGTTGTAGCAACTTCTAAAAATTCATCAGAATCTTCAAGATAATACTTTATATGATAAAAAGCACCTTTAACATCTTTATAAATAACTTCTTCATTTGATAGAGCTGTTTTAGATACTGGATCCCAATTAATGATACGCTCTCCTCTATATATATATCCTTTATTATAATAATCTACGAATACTTTTTTTACAGCTTTAGCAATTTTTTCATCTAGAGTAAAAGTTTCTTTAGAATAATCAAGAGAAAGACCCATTTTTGCCCATTGACTTCTGATATTTTTTGCATATTCATCCTTCCATTCCCAAGCTTTTTCTAAAAATTTTTCTCTTCCTAATTCATATTTATCAATGCCTTGCTCTTTTAATCTATTAACAACTTTTACTTCAGTTGCAATTGCTGCATGATCCATTCCTGGAAGCCATAAACAATCAAAACCATTCATCCTTTTATAACGAATAATTATATCTTGTAAAGCTGTATCCCAGGCATGTCCTAAATGAAGCTTTCCTGTAACATTTGGTGGAGGTAAAACAATACAAAATGGTTTTTTTGACTCATCTCCACTTTTAAAATAATCATTTTTTAACCAAAATTTATAAATATTTTCTTCTATACTAGGATTATATTTTTTATCTAGCATAATATCACTCCTTTAAAAAGTATATAAAAAGATTCCATCCTAAGGACGAAATCTTCGTGGTACCACCTTATTTCATAAGCATACACTTATCTTAAATATTTAACGCATATTATACGAATTACTATAAGTAATTAGCTAAAAAAGCAACATTCAATTACCATAAATACTAGTTTCCACCAACCACTAGTTCTCTATTAATTATAAGTAATTTACTCCTCTTTTTCTTGGCCTGTTGTTAAAATTATAAACTATTTTTTTATCTTTGTAAACTATTTTTTCTAACAAAACAACTACAATTTTCGTTTCTTTTAACAGGATACATTGAAACAATTTCTTTTGAATCTAATAAAGTGACAACCTTTAGATAATTTTCTCCATTTTTACCAATACCTTCATAAGGAATTAAATATTTGTCATTAAAAGAAAAATCACTTGTTTTATATTCCTCAATTAAATATTTTTTAACGTCATTAAAAACTTTGTAAACATCTATATCTTTATTAAATACAGTATTATCTTCTATATTTTGGTTTTCAATTATATTTTCAATTGCAAGGTATGGATCATATGATATAACTTGTTTTTCAGAATAACTTAAAGGACGATTTAAATAAGCATTTTTAACAAATATATTTAGTTCTTTAGAAATATGTAAAATAATTTTATAATCAACTTCAATATTAAATCTTTTTGCAATTTCTAAATATTTTAATGACATACCATAATCTTTTTTCTTTATTCCAAGTAAAATAAGTAATCTTAAGGCATCTTTTTTATCCTTTATTGTGTTATATGAAAGAATTTCTTTAAAATAAGTTTCTGCTTCATCATATTCTCCTTGTAGAGCTTTAAGTTGTCCTAAATGAAATCTTGCTATTATTCTTTCTTTTTTAAACTTAGAATTTAGAAATAATTCAAAATAGCTTTCAGCTTCACTATATTTTTTCTCAAGTTTAGAAAGTTTTCCTAATTCAACACATGCAAAACATTTATCTTTTTCTGTTCCATTTTGTAATAACTTATTAAAGCAACTTCTTGCTTCTTCATAATTTCCAAGTTTTTCATAAGTTCTTCCTAGTTCAAGTAAAGCATATGATTTGTTTCTTGTATAAGGATAGGTTTCGTCACTTTCATTTTCATGTTCTATAATTTCTAAAAAACAATCTTTTGCTTCATCGTTATCATGTTGTAAAATTGCAATTTTTCCCAGTTCAAACATAGCAAATATACGATCATTTTCCATTGAAGAGCAAAGAAGTTTTATTAAATATTTAGTAGCGGTCTCATAATCACCTTGAAATAGTTCAAGTTTTGCTAATTCAAGCAAAGCATAATTCTTATCACGTTCATACTTACTCTCTAAAACCTCTAATAATAAACTTCTACCAAAAGATATTTGATTTCTTTTAATTAACATTCTGGCATATTCAAGTTTGATATAAGGGTCATTTTTGTTTAACTCATATAAACTAGTCATAGAATCAATATCATCACTATTTTTAGCATCAATAAAAAGTTTATATGTATATTCGTCCATATTACTCACCTCGAGTGCTATATATTAACATTTTTTTGTTAAAAAGTCAATTTTCTTAGTGATTAAGTTATATTTTGTTTTTTAAATTAGTTTAATTATTTTAAGTATTAAATACAAAAAAATACTAAACCTTAGTCTAGTACTTTATTATTAATTATAAAATCATTAATTAAAACATTCCAATTCTTGATACTGCTACAAAGAAAAATATTGCTATAACAAGTAAAATAAGTAAAAACGTCATCATTCCCCAACCTTTATTATCTAATTTCATATTTTTCCTCCTAACTAAGTTTTTTAACTACACTAGTTGCGCAAAGCGCTCCATCTCCAACAGCTGTTGCAATTTGATATGCTGATTTTTTAACAACATCACCACATGCAAAGATATTATTAACATTAGTTTCAAAATTTTCATCAACTTCAATATAACCTTTTTCATCTAAAATATCAAGGCCTTTTAAAAAACTTGTTGCTGGTTCATAGCCAATAAATATAAAGCATGCTTTAACAAAAATAGTATCTTTTTTATTATCTGTTATAATTTCAAGTGAATTTAAAATGTCACCATCTTTATTAAATTTTTCTACATCTGTATTTAAATATACTTTAATGTTATTGGTATTATTAACTTTATCTATTAAAAGTTTATCTCCTTTTAAATTTTCACCTCTATTTAAAATAGAAACACTTTTACAGATACTTGATAAATATATTGCTTCTTCTAAAGCACTATTGCCACCACCAATTATAGCAACATCTTCATTTTTATACAAAGCACCATCACATAATGAGCAATAGCTTACCCCTTTTCCTAGTAATCTTTCACTTTCTTCATTTAATTTTTTGGGACATCTTCCTAATGCTAAAATAACTGCTTTAGTTTTTATTTCTTCATTTTCTAGTTTTAATACTTTATAATCTTTTTTATCTTCTATTTCTTTTACTTCTCCATACTTATATGGAATATTTAAAGTTTTAATTTGTTTGTAAAAATTACTTGCAAGATCAGGTCCAGAAATACTTGTAAATCCAGGATAATTTTCAATAATAGATGATTTAACAACTTGACCTCCTGGAGTATCTTTTTCAATAATTAAACAATTTAAATTAGCTCTTTTTAAATATACAGAAGCTGTAACACCAGCTGGTCCACATCCTACAACAACACAATCATAAATATTCATTTTTATTCCCTCATTTCCAATCTTCTTATTCTTGTATCTTTGCTATTATAAATAGTTAATAATAGTCCTATTCCAAAAAGCATAATTGATACAAATTGTGCTACTCTTATATAGTTTAAGTTATTTCTAAATATTAATATAATTAAAATTCCCAAAATTAATATAACTGCACTACTTATTATAAACTTTTTCTTATCTATTTTTCTATATCTTTTATAAAGCATAAATAAAATTATTAAAATAAATATAGTAATAAGTATAACAAGTGAGATATTACTTATCATTAAACTATCAGTTCTAAGTCCTTCGATAAAAAATCTGCCAAAAGAATACCACATAAAATATATTCCAGTAAGCATTCCTGTTTTTAAGTTTTTATATTTTTTATAAATTGTAAATAAAACGATAAAACCAATTAAATTCCATAAAAATTCAAAATAGAAAGTAGGAAGATAATAATTACCATCAATATACATTCCTTTTATTATGAAGTTTGGAATTAACATATTTTTTAAAGCTTCTAAAGTTGTTATTCCACCATGTGCTTCACCATTAAAGAAATTACCCCATCTTCCAATTGCTTGAGCAATTATTACTGAAAAAGATGCAGCATCGGTTATTTTTAAAATATTTATTTTATGTTTTAAACAGTATCCAACTATAGCGATAAGTCCACCTATAATAGCGCCATGAATTGCAAGCCCTCCATTCCATACTTCAAGTATTTCAAGAGGATACTTTAAATAATAATCAAGATTAAATAAACAATAGTATACCCTTGCTCCAATTATACCAAATAAAACAGCGTAAAATAATATATTTGTTATATCAACTTCACTTATTTTTTTCTTTTTAAGTGTTTTATAAAATAGAAAAGAACCAGTAAGTATAGCAAGTAACATTGTAATAGAATACCAGTAAATTTGAATAAAACCTAAATCAATAAAAATTGGATTCATAAAAAACCTCCCTTATAAAATTTCTTTTAATTTATCAAATTCTCTTACTACTTTGTATTCTTTTGTATCTTTAATTTTATTAAAATAATCTACTGCAATAACATCTAAACCAATATTTATCGCACCATTAATATCAGTTTCAATACTATCTCCAATCATTATACATTCAGATATTTTATATTTTCCTATAGCATTATAAAAAGCATCTTTTGCGGGTTTTATATACTCTTCCCCCGAATAAATTTCTTTAAAAAATGATCTAATACCTGCATTTTCCAATCTTTTTTCTTGAACTTCTTTAAAATAATTTGTCAATATCACAAGTTCATATTTATTACTTAAATATTTAAGAGTATCAATAACACTATCATCTATATCTATTAATAAACTTTGATTTTCAAATAAACAATCAACAAAATCCATATTTAAGTTTAAATTACAAGTGTTATTTATATCATCAAGTAATATATCTTTAGAAATTTTTTTATATTTTTTTTCTAAGTTTTCAATTAAATCATCAATTACTTTAACTTCAACATTCAAATTATATTTTTCTACTACTTTTTCTAAAGCTTTTATATAGTCTTTTTTCCAGATCATAATTGTATTATCTAAATCAAATATAATTCTTTTTTTCATAAATCTCCCTACAATAATTTTTTTAGATATTGTCCTGTGTAACTTTCTTTTACTTTTGCTACTTCTTCAGGAGTACCACAAGCAATGATATTTCCACCTAAGTCTCCACCTTCAGGACCTAAATCTATAATGTAATCAGCTACTTTTATCATATCAAGATTATGTTCTATAACGATTACACTATCTTTATTATCTACTATTTTTTTGATTATTGCAAGTAAGTTTTCAATATCGTAAGAATGAAGCCCAGTTGTTGGTTCATCCATAATAAATAAAGTTTTTCCAGTTGGTTTTTTCTGTAATTCTTTAGCAAGCTTAACACGTGATGCTTCTCCTCCAGATAGAGTTGGAGCACTTTGTCCTAATCTTATATAGCCTAAACCTACATCTTCTAAAACTTGAAGTTTTCTTTTTATTTTCGGCTCTTTATCAAAGAATTCTAAAGCATCACTTACTCTCATTTCTAATACTTCTGCAATGTTTTTACCTTTAAATTTAACCTTTAAGCTTTCACTATTGTATCTTTTTCCATTACAACTACTGCAAGGGACATAAACATCTGGTAAAAAATGCATCTCAATTTTTTTAACACCATCACCATGACATGATTCACATCTTCCACCTTTAACGTTAAATGAAAATCTACTTTTATCATAACCTAACATTTTTGATTCTTTACATAATGCGAAAATTTCTCTTATATCATCAAATACTCCAGTATATGTCGCCGGATTACTACGTGGTGTTCTTCCAATTGGACTTTGAGATATATGAACTACTTTGTCAATATTTTCTAATCCTTTTATTTTTTTACAAGCTCCTGGTTTAAACTTAGAATTATAAATATTAACCGCAAGTGATTTATATAGTATCTCGTTAATTAAGGTTGACTTACCACTTCCTGATACTCCTGTTATACAAGTAAATGTCCCAAGTGGAATTTTAACATTAATATTTTTCAAATTATTTTCTTTAGCTCCAACTATTTCTAAGTATTTACCTGTGCCTTTTCTTCTTGTTTTTGGAACTTCAATACATCTTTTGGAACTTAAATATTGACCAGTTAAACTATTTTCACACTTTGCAACTTCTTCTGGGGTTCCTGCTGCTACAACATGTCCACCTTGTTCTCCTGCAAAAGGACCTATATCTACTAGATAATCACTTCTTTTCATAGTATCAGTATCGTGTTCAACTACTATTAAAGTATTACCTGCATCACGCATTTTTAACATTGCATCTATTAACTTATCATTGTCTCTTTGATGTAAACCAATTGATGGTTCATCTAAAACATATAAAACACCAGTTAAACTTGTACCAATTTGAGTTGCAAGTCTTATTCTTTGTGATTCTCCACCTGATAAAGTTCCAGCCGCCCTATTAAGAGTTAAATAATCAAGTCCAACATTAATTAAAAATGACAAACGTGATTTTATTTCTTTAATAAGTAAATCTGCAATAGATTTTTGTTCTTTATTCAATTTTAAGTTATCAATATAAGAATACATATCTTTAATACTTAAGCAAGTAAGTTCATAAATGTTTAGTTTTCCAACCTTTACTGCTAAAACATCATCTTTTAATCTAGCACCATGACAAGTTGGACAAGGAAGTTCAATAATAAATTTTTCAATCCATTCTCTAATCCACTCACTACTTGTTTCAATGTATCTACGTTCTAGGTTATTTATTATTCCTTCAAATGATGTATTATTGTTTAAAACACTACCATTTTTACATTCAATTTGAAAGTTAACCATTTCATCATTACCATATAAAATAAGATCAAGCTCTTCTTTTTTTAAATCTTTTATTGGTTTTTCAAGATCTATTCCATAAAATTTACAAAATCCTTGTAATTTTTTAAAAGTTAAAGTATCAGTATCATCCCCTAGAGTTACTATACCACCATCTTTAATACTTTTATTTTTATCTGGCATAATTAAATCCGGATCGATAACTTGTTTTATTCCAAGACCATTACAAGTTGGACAAGCACCATATGGAGAATTAAAACTAAAAGTACGTGGTTCAATTTCACTTAAAGAAAAATTACAATGAGGACAACTAAAATGTTCTGAAAAAACAAGTGGTTCTTTTCCTACAACATCAACTACTACTTTACCATCACTTAATTTACAAGCATTTTCAAGTGATTCATAAAGACGTGATCTAACTCCTTCTTCAATAACAATTCTATCAACAACTACTGATATTTTATGTTTTTTATTTTTTTCCAAGTTGATATCATCACTTAAATCATAAGTTACATCATCTATTATTACTCTAACATATCCTTCTTTTCTTAAATCATCTAATAAATCTTTATGTGTTCCTTTTTCACCATCTACAATTGGAGATGTTATTATTACTTTAGTATTATCTTCAAGTGATAAAACTTTATTAGTCATATCTTCAATAGATTGGCTAGTAATAGGTATTTTATGAATAGGACAATATGCAATTCCTATTTTTGCATATAAAAGTCTTAAATAATCATATATTTCAGTAACAGTTCCAACAGTTGATCTTGGATTTTTATTGGTTGTTTTTTGATCAATTGCAATTGTTGGAGAAAGTCCTTCAATACTATCAACATCAGGCTTTTCACTACCACCTAAAAATTGTCTAGCATAACTACTTAGACTTTCTAGATATCTTCTTTCTCCTTCAGCATAAATTGTATCAAAAGCAAGACTTGATTTACCACTTCCAGATACTCCTGTTATTACAATAAATTTATTTTTAGGCAATTCCAAATCTATATTTTTTAAATTATTTTCTCTAGCACCTTTTATTATTATTTTATCCATATACATCACCTTTTTCACATATTATACACCATTTTTTTTAATATTAATATAGGTAAAAATTAGAAAACAATATTTTTTATCACAAAATTCCGGTCATTTCAAGCTGTTTTTTCACAAAATTCCGACACTTTTTGCTTATTTTTTCACAAAATTCCATTTTTAAAAGCATCAAATAGATGCTTTATATATCATTTCTGCTTAATATCTGCGCAGGTGTTTTAATTAGTATTTTAAATACAGGTAAAAGTCCTACGATAATATTAAAGATATAAACAAATAGAATTGTAATTAACAAAGTAAATAAATTAACCATAAACTTATCACTAATAAAACTAATAAATGATAACTGATATAAAATATAATTCATAATTAATATTCCAGGTAAACTAGCAATAGTTGTTATAGCAATTATTTCACCTACAAACATTTTATAAATATCTGTTTTTTTCATTCCAATTGCTCTATATATTCCAACTTCTTTTATTCTTGATAAGAAAGATGATCTTATAATTAAATATATTTCAATTAAAGATACTAATAAAATAATTATACTAAAAGTAATTGTTGATTTAAAACTATCTGTTTTTTCCTCTATATATTTAGTTCTACTATAATCATAGGAATCTTTTATATTTAAAGTGTTTTTATAATCCTCTAAAGTTTTTGTTTTATCCTTAGAATAAAAAGTTAAGTTTTCTGTTTTAGTAATTAAATCATATTTAATAGTATTATTTGAAACTAAATATTTATCATTATATTTATTACTTGTAAAATATCCCACTACTTTTAAATTTTTATCATTAACTTTATAATCCATTGTTTTATTTAATTCATACACGTAATTATAATCATTAGACACAATAACTTCATAATCATTTTTAGGAAGTCTTCCTTTCACTAATCTAAAGTCATCTTTAATAATATTATAATCTACTAAAATATTTTCTTCATCATAATCATAATAATCTTCTGATGCTTTATTATATAAGATGTTTATAAATTCGCTTTCAAAAGTATAAATTGAAGGACTTTTTTGATCAGTAATTCCTACTATTATATAATTTAAATTATAATCCAAGTAAATCGTTCTATTTAATAAGTCCCTTGAAGAAAATACTCCTGCTTGTTTTATATCAAAAGTTTTAATCAAATTATCATAAACCATTTTATCTATTACAATTTCTCTATTATTTTTTGGCATAACACCAAGTATTAAATCATCTTGATTAATCATATTAATACTTGATAAAGAGCCACTTAACTTTAATTCAAAATAACTTGTTTGATAATAATCGTTTAATTTAAATTTAAAGGTAGTAGTACTATCTCCAGGGAGCAAATAATTAATGTTTGAATCACTTTCATATTTTAGATAATCAGAGACTTTAACATTTTTAATATCTGCAGTTAAATAATTTTTATTATATGTAACAAAATTTTCATCAGAAATATTATTAATGCCAAATAAAGATGAAATAGAATAAGCTATAAAAATACCTGATGCTAAAAATCCCAATAATAGCATTTTTTTAATAAACGAATAATCTCTTACTTTTTTAAATCCGTTTATTATTGAAGTAAAAATATTAAAGATTGAGGAATATCTCTTTTTTATATTTTTGTTAATTATAGAATCAAAATTAAAATCATATTTTTCATATTCTTCTTTAGATATTTTTTTATAATGAGAATCAACAAGTTCAATATTAGAAGAATTATCAAGTACTTCTATTTTTTTATCAGATGTTGTTTTTATATAGATATTACCATTTACTACAACTAATTTTAAGTTAATATTATTATCATCTTCACCATAATAATCAATACTTAAATTATCTTTTTCAATTCGGTTTTGATATTTTAAATCTTTTAAATAAATCTTATTATCAAGCCTGTAATCTAGTGTATCATTATGATTTACAATTCTATCTTTAACTATTTTTCCATCTTCTAATTCTAAAATTCTACTTGAATAAAATTCTGCTAAATCTCTTTCATGAGTAACCAAAATAACTAATTTTGTCTTAGAAATTGCTTTTATAATGTTCATAACTTCAATAGTATTTTTACTATCTAAATTTCCCGTTGGTTCATCTGCAATTATAATTTTAGGATCTTTTACAATACATCTTGCAATAGCAACACGCTGTCTTTCACCACCAGATAACATATTAGCAAGTCTATTTCTATAACGATACATTGAAACTTTTTTTAAGACATAATCTACTCTTGTTTTTATCTCATTTTTATCTTTAATCCCACACATTTTAAGTACTAATGAAACATTATCATAAACACTTAAATTATCTACTAAAAGATAGTCTTGAAAAATATAACCAATGTCTAAATTTCTTATTTTATCAATATTATAACTACACTTTTTAGTAATTCTTTTACCATCAATATATATTTTGCCACTATTTACTTTATCTAATCCTCCAATAGCATTTAATAAAGTAGTTTTTCCACTACCACTATTACCTAAAAGTGATACTAAACCAGTCTTATCTAAAGTAATACTTGTATCTTTTATGACATGGATTTGATTTTTCTTATGTCTATAAAAATATTTATTAACATGTTCAAGTCTTATCATATTACACCTCTTCTTTATATGTATTTAAACAACTATCTTTAAATAATTTTCTAGTATATCTTGAAACAATTAAAAGTGTTATAACTACTAAAACTATATAGATAAATAAATAGTTGTAAAAAGATATATATCTAGTTAATTCTAAGATTTGTTTTGATACAATTACATTATTTTTTATAAGAAGAATAAAAGTAATAAATATTAAAAATGCTAAATGTGATAATGTAAATAATTCATAATTTAAAATAGATTTAACATTATTTTTAGAAGCTCCTAAAATTCTTAAAGTTGAAAAATAAGTGTTTCTTGATTTTAAAATAAGTTTAATTATAAAGTATGAGATAAAGAATAATACTACTATTAAAGCTATAATAACAATGGTTCTTATAATGTTCATAATCCTAGTTATAGTGTTATTAGAATCTGTCATAGTATCTTTTACATAAAGAGCTTTATATCCTAAATCATTTAAACTTTTTATGGTTTCATTAACCTTTAAGGGATCTTTTACATAGACACTACTTTGATAATATTTATTAGAAAATAATTCATCATAGTCTTTATCGTTCATAAATATAAAGCCATTATAATCATCATAACTATAACCTACTAAACTTTTCATATTATCTTTATTATAAGTATTTAATACCACTAATTTTTTTTCATAATTTTCATAGATATTATTTATTTTTAAAACAAATGAATAATTTTTACAATTATAATTTTTACATTTATATTCGTATTCTTCTCCTATTACAACTTTACCTTTAGGTACTTTAGAAGTCTTTATAATATTACCAAAATCTTTATCTATTTCACTACCTGCAAATAAATATTTTATTGTGCTATTTTCTTTTATAACTTGATTATTTAATTTTTCATAAATATATTCTGAAACATAGATATAAGTATCGTCATAACTTACTTCATCATCATATATTATTCCTACTATTTTAACAGGAAATTCTTTACTAATTACATAATCATATAAATCTTCTAATGAATAAGTTGAATCTATTATTTTACTTGGATCAGTACTTTGTAAATAATAATTACTATTTTTGTTTCCTCTTATTACAATTTCATTATCATTTAAAGGAAGTCTACCATATGATACTTCAAGATCAGAAGTATATTCTAAAACATAACCATAGAAGTAATAATTATTGGAAGATATAGAAATATTTCTATCTACTAAAGCATCTTGTTTTATTATTTTATCTACATTATCTATATTTTTTATCTGTTCATAAGAATCATCAGTAAAACTTTTATAATCTTCATTTTTTATAATGATTCTAGTATCACTTAAGTCAAGAAAAAACGTGTTAAAACCTTCATTTGATAACATATAATTAGTTTTAGCAAAAGACCCATAAACGAAGAAAACAGAAAAAACGATAAATAAATAAACAGCAAGTATTAAGATACATTTTGAAAAAATATTAAAGGCATTTCTAAAACCAAGTCTTATTTTTGTTGATAATTTTACTTTTGATGTTTCAATTATTTCATAGTTTTGTTGTTTTTCATAATCTTTTATTTTTTTATCTTCTAAAACTTTTCCATCATGCATTGTTATTTTTCTAGTTACATATTTTTCTATTTGATCATAATTATGTGTTACAACAATAACTAGTTTAGAAGAAGATATTTCATGTAATAATTTTAAAACAGATTCACTTGATTTTGAATCCAAATTTCCAGTTGGTTCATCCGCTAAAATAATTGGAGTATCACATGCTAAAGCACGAGCAATTGCTACTCTTTGTTTTTGACCACCTGATAATTTTGATACTTTTCTATTACGATACTTATATAAATCAACTTTTTTAATTAAAAATAGAACTTCTTCTTTTACCTCTTTTTTAGTTTTTCCCTTTAAAAGTAAAATAAGTTCAATATTTTGATAAACGGTATAGCTATTTACTAAATTAAAATTTTGGAAGATATTACTAACATATTTTTTACGATATAATTCGTAGTCTTTTTCTGTATAATGGCTTGTTTCTTCACCATTTATATACATTTCACCTTCTTCATAACTATCAAGACCTGATATAACATTTAATAAAGTTGATTTACCACTACCACTTTCTCCAGTTATTGCAATAAATTCACCAAGATTGAATTTTAAATTTACTTTAGATATTCCTGTTGTTATTATTCCTTTACTATGATAAAACTTAGAAACGTTTTTTAACTCTAGCATAAAAAGTCCTCCTAAAACAAGTATATGTATTATTACATTTTAATTATATAAGAAAAAAATTTGCTTGTAAATCACTTTAAAAATAGTTATAATTATTTCATAAGAGGTATAGTATGAGAATTGATAAAGTTAATTATTATTTAGACATTGCTGAAACAGTTTTAGAACGTGGAACTTGTCTTAGAAGAAAATTTGGAGCAGTTATCGTTAAAAATGATGAAATAATTTCTACAGGTTATGCTGGAGCTCCTCGTGGTAGAAAAAATTGTGATGAACTTGGATATTGCGCTAGAGAACAATTAAATATTCCGCGTGGTGAAAGATATGAAATGTGCAGAAGCGTTCACGCTGAACAAAATGCAATAATAAGCGCTGCTAGAAAAGATTTAATAGGATCAAGTCTTTATTTAGTAGGAAAAGAAGTAAAAGATAATTCCTATGTTAAAAATGCTAATCCTTGTATTTTATGTAAAAGATTTATTTTAAACGCAGGTATTAAAGAAATAATAATTAGAAAAGATAAAACTAATTATGAAGTAATTGATGTAAGTGATTATATCGAAAATGATGAAAGCTTAAATGGTACTTTTGGATATTAAAAAAATTCTTAAAACTTAAGAATTTTTTTATATGTTCTTTTTACCACATTTTTTACAAAAATTAGAATCTTCATCAATTAAAGAGCCACAATATTTACATTTAATAAAATTATCATCACTTGTTAAGCCTTCTTTTATTGCTTTTGCAGTTTCAAAAACACCGATTCTATTAATTTCGGCACTTTTTGTTGCCATGTCTTTTAACTTTTGTTCATTATTGTCAATTATATTTTTAGTTGCTTTAATGCCATGTTCAGCCATTTTAGCACCAAAATCTACTATATCTTTTAATTCTTGTTCATTATCATTAAGCATATATTTAGTAGCTTTAATATTTTGCCCCATTATCTTAGATTTTAATTTTGGACTAAACATCATGAAAAAAATAAAAATAAAAATTAAAGCAACAACAATAGAAACAATTATAAATATAATATTAAATAAATTAAAATTCAAAAGTATCACTTCCTTATTTATATATATTTTATTATAAGATTAGATATGATTTTGAAAAATTAACGAAAAGTATAATAATGCTGTAGACTTTTTAACAATTTTATGTTATAATTTTAAACACATGGGGATGATTTGGGTTCGACAATTGTAAAAGGGCTTAAATTGCAAGTAGATGGCAATCTTTAAATGCAAAATTAAATATAACTGGAAACAGAAATCAATTAGCTTTCGCATAATTAATTAATTGAAAGCGCTTCTTTTATTTTTTTGCCTACGGAAAATATAAGAGGCTCATTTTAGTAGGATATATTATAAGTTCACTTACGGCTTATAATGAATTTTAGTAAGTTAGTTATTTAATTAGGAGGGGAATTCCCATTTAAATAATGAATTGTTTGAATTTCCTAAACTTGTAGATGTTTAAGTTTGATTACTCTTGGACAGGGGTTCAATTCCCCTCATCTCCACCATAAGAGTTTCACTTGAACTGTCAAAAGGTCAAGTTTTATAAAGGGAAATCACTTGTTTGATAAAGTGATTTTTTGTTTGTTTGAATTTTTGTAGTGAAATGAGTGAGTAACATTTATAAATTAGAAATGTTTAATATACATGAATCGGAAAAAAATCAGAAATTAATTGTAAATCAATCGGAAATGAAACGGAAATTATTCGGAAGTAAAACGGAAAAAAATCGGAAACTTATGATATAATGTAACTGTCAGATAAATAGTAATTTGTCAAATGGAGGATTTATGAGAAAAACATTAAAAATATTATTAATTGTAATATTTTCGTTGATTGGATTATTTATAGTATTCATTGCTGAGGAAAGTATTAGATTAAAAAATAATCCTTATGATAAACCATTAGTTATTATTGATAAAGTTTTTTGTAGTAAAGATGATTGGGTTTGTTATGGTGAAGATGAAACATATATAGAAAAATATTGGAGTTTAGGATTCACATTGAAAATTAAATATCATTTAGATGAAAAATCTAGTGATGATAATATTATTTATCATGTAACTGAAGAGGAATTTTTATTGCTTAACAAATTTAGAGTGTGGTCTTGGATAGAGTAACAAATCACAATTTGTAGAGCAGAAATGCTCCTTTTTTTAATGATGTAGTGATAGAAAGTACTGATGGAAATGAAACGGAAAATAATTGGAAATGAAATAGGTAGTGAGTGATATGAGTGATTTTTTCAAAAAAAGTATTATTAAATATTTTACGAATGAAAAATATAAAAAATCATTTTCTAAAAAATAGCAAACCCTTATAAAACCTAGGAAAACTCTATTTTAATTCAGAAATTAACCGGAAATCAAACGGGTAGTGAAACATGTAGTGATCCAGAAATTATTCGGAAATTAATCGGAAATCAAACGAATAGTGATTTTGGGTATAGGTCTTTGAAAAGACTTGTGATATACTGAAAATGTCAACGAGGGACAGTTCATATAAGGTACGAATATCGCACCAATAATGAATTTTTCTCTAACTAAAATTTTATATATGAACCAATCATAATGATTGATTTTTTTTTATGTTTTAAAAAAGTTGAAAAAAATAATGAAAGTAAAATCTTAAATCTATTCACAGTCGGAGGAAGATTATTGTTATTTAAAAGAAGTAAATTTTATCCAAAATATTTTGAATAGTATGTTGAGAATGTTACTTTAGAAGAAGTAACAAATATTTATGCTAAATACAATATGGAATTCAGAGATATTGTATGGCTTGACAATCAAAATGATAAAGAACTTTCAAAAGTTTTAAAACCTTAAAAATAAAAAAATTACGATACATTTTTGACAATAGCGGTAATTTATGCTATTATTAGTATGTAAGCAAGAAAACTTGCATAAAATAAAAAAAGAGGAACATTCAATAATCGCATGTTGAGTGTTACCTATTAATTGGTTTCACCTAAATCAAAGCTTGAGTTAGGTGAATTTCTTTTATATTAAAGTAATAAATAACAATAATAGTAAAAGGAAGATAATAATTACTAAAGCAAAGATTAAAAAATCTTTCTTATTCATCGTATCGCCTCCCTTCTTTTTGAAGCTTGGCTCCACCCAACTTATTAAATGTTCCTAAAAGCATTACAGCAAACAATTGTTTTAAACACAATGATTTTTATATTATTTTTTTGCTCGTTGTAATACATTTTGAAATTGTTTTGTTTCTTGCATCAATGAAAATAATACCATAATCACATTGTTATTTAAATACTTATTTAATAGTATTTTTTTTATTACTATTTTATATAATTTAATGGAGGAATTATATGTATAAATTACAAAAATTACAATATCTATATCAAGATTTAGAACCTTATATAGATACTCATACTATGGGAGTTCATTACAATAAACACGCCAAAAACTATTTAAATAAACTAAATAATTTATTAACAAAAAATAACTATAACTTTAATTATAGTTTAGAAGAATTAACATTTCATATCAATGAATTTCCAAATGAAGATAAAGAAGATATTCTATTTAATTTAGGTGGTGTGTTAAATCATAATCTTTATTTTTCAAGTATTAGTCCTAATCATAATATGCCATTTGGTAAGTTAAAAACTGCAATAAATAATAAATATAAAAGTTATGATAACTTTTTACAAAAACTAAAAGAAAAAGCTTTATCACTTAAAGGTTCAGGTTATACTTTTTTAGTTATTAATAATAATGATTTAGATATAGTTAATACCAAAAATCAAGAAACACCACTACAATATGGATTAATACCTTTATTAAATATAGACATGTGGGAACATGCTTATTATTTAAATTATAAAAATGAAAAAGAAGAATATCTAAATAATTTATTTAATATTTTAGATTTTACTAATGCAAGTAATATTTATAATAATTTAATAAAATAAAGTATTATTCTTTTCAATGATTGTAAAAAATCAATAAAAAAAGCAGAAAAAATGTCAATTTTTTTATATTTTTGAAAAAATACGTTATTTTTAACTCGATTTTTTTCATTTTATGTGTCTAATTGAAATTTTTTCTTGATTTTATAAGAAATTTTTGATATAATTTTGACGAGGTGAAAAAAATGGAAGCAATGAAAGTTAATAAATTACCTATTGATTATAATATTGATAAAGAACTACTAAATTTAATTTCTGAAGCTAATACCAAATTCGGAGAATATAAATCATATTTAAAGAATATGGAATTTGATTCAAAATTCTTTTTAGACTCAATTATATTAAATGAAAGTTTTAAATCATCGCAAATTGAAGGAACTCAAATTTCACAAGATGAAATGTATTATTTAAAATACATGCCAAAAACTGATGATAATTTAGAAATTCAAAATTTAAAAGAAGTAATAGAATATTCAAAAAGATATTTAAAAGAAAATAATAAAATAAATGTAACTTTTGTTAATAATATTCATAAAATTCTACTAGATAGTGTCAGAGGTAATGAAAAAGAGCCAGGAAAAATAAGGGACATTCAAAATTGGATCGGTCCAAAAGGTTGTACTATAGAAGAAGCAATATATGTACCTCCAAAACCAGATGATGTTCCAATGCTACTTGATAATTTATTTCAATATATGAACGATGAATTTATTGATCCTATATTTATAAATCTAGCCATTTCCCATTCACAATTTGAAACAATACACGCTTACAGAGATGGTAATGGTAGACTTGGAAGAGCATTAATACCAATTCAACTTTCAATGTTAACAAATGAAGAACCAATCTTATTTCTATCAGAAATTATAGAATTATATAAACCTAGTTATTATAAATTTCTCAATGAAAGTAGAAAAGGAAATATGCTTGGATTTATTAAATTCTTCTTGCAATGCATTATTGATCAATGTAATAATTATATTGCTAAAATTAATAGAATTAAAAATATTTATAATACTGACATGAAAAAAATAGACTCATTAAATAGTTCATCTGTTTATAAAATAATGCCAATTATAATGAAACAAATAGTGTTCACTAAAAAAGAAATACAAGAAGAGGCCAAGGTATCAAACAATACAATTTCTCGAATACTTGATAAATTAGTAGAACTTAATATTTTAATACCAGATAAAACCTACTCTAAATACGGATATAAATATAAAGAAATATATGACGTTTTTGTAGGAAAAGATATTTACTAAAAAAAGATAACTTAGTTTATCTTTTTTTATACCTTTTGTATTATCCTTTTATACTTATTATTACTCTCATCAATATATTTATCAAGCAATTTACTTTTTTCCTTAGTTTCAACATAAGCAGTAATAGCTAAAGTCTTTTTAAAATCTTTAGTATATCCATCAGTAGTTAAATTAGTAATCTTATGTTTTTGTAAGTAATTTCTAAGTTCAATCATTGCATCCATATCATCAGACAATAAAATATTTACATATAATCTTTCCTTAGAAAATTTATTACCAATTAATATAGCAAGATATGTACCAACACCACTTGCAATAGATATAATATACATAATTAAATCACTTTCAGCATCAGTTACTGCATCAATAAGTTTATAAAATATTACTTGAGAAACAATTACAGAAATACCTGCTAAAATAGCTTTATTTCTTTGAATTAAAATAGTCTTTCCAGTACTAAGTATATTATCAATTATTTTAATAATAGATAGAATAATTATATTTAACATAAATAACCTCCTAAATAAGCTTATAAAGTTTATCATACTTTTATGAGAAAAGCAAACATTATTTATTAAAACAATATGTTATAAAAATTTCCATACTTAACTAGTAAAATTTTATTATTATTTTCATTTTTTATTATATTCTTGTATTCTCTTAAATTAATTATAATACACATATAAATAAATATAACACACGCACCTGTTAAGTATTTTTTTGAAAAAAACAAAAAATCTTTCCAATTTGAAATTAAATTCAAATTGGAAAGATATATAATTTATTATTTTATTTTTTCCAGTATTTCAAAATCCTGTTTGAAATACTGGAAATATCCTCTTTTTTCTTATTTTAGAAAAAATTAATTTTTCTCTTCTTCGTTATAGTGGGGTTATAGTTCTTTAACTAATTGTTTTAACAATTAGTTAATTATCAAAGAGGACCTGGAACTGTAATTGCTGAAACCATTGCCATAGTTGAAGTAATAGTAGAAAATCCCTGCGTCCGAACCATTGCTGTAGTTACCGCCACGTCTAAACCAAGGGCTATTGCCACTTACAAAGTTCGCGTAATCACCAAACCAATTTTTTGCTTCAGTAAGTGCATGTTGCATATCACTTGTATAATTTGTTATTGGAGATCCTGCTGTTCCTGTATTTGTATAACTATTATAATATTTACTTTCTGGATATGCTACTCCATCATATGTACTACTACAACTACTTCCTAGGCATCCACTAAATCCTGAATTTGATGTTGAATTATATCCAGACCAGTTTTTTGTTCCATCTGTATATACACCCATTACAAATTCATATGCTCCACCAGACATATCATATACGCCATAGATATTTCCGGTTGTTGAGGCATCTTTTCCTAAAGCAGTTTCGTAAGTACCATTTGTTACTGAACTACTACTTCCTGCAGGAGCTCCATATCCTGTTATATAACCACTTTTATTATTTATTCCTACTTCTGTACAACTTGTACTTGATGTACATCTTCCATAGATACTTTGTGTAAGATATGCTACTGCTCCCCATTCATTATTTTTCATCATATGTGTATCTAGTGTTGTATCTGTTTTATTATCGAAGCCATAAATATTATTCGTTTGTTCCATACTTCTTCCTAAATAGTAGAAACTGCTCACTGTTTGACTTCTTAATGATTTTACATTTGGTTTTATTACTATATTACTTATACTACAATTTTCTGTGGTACATGCACTTGATAATGTTCCTCCGATTTCAAACTTGCCTACCCATAATCCATTTAAGCTTTGTGTTCCAAATGTGAATGCATCATGGGCTGTTGTTTTATTATCCACAAATGTTATATTAAATGCTCCAGGACTATCTATATTATTTGTTCCATTAAAAGTATCATAATCACCTGTAGCTGTAAATCTTGGTATCCACACCCACATTGTATTTATATCATCCATAGATATTGGTGTTCCAACATCTGCTTTTACATAAGTATCTCTATTTGTATCAAAAACAGTTACTGCATTAGCCCACATTTTATTATCATAATCATACCATTTATTATTTGCATCTTTATTGTTACTATCTGCCTTTTTCCATACCTCATTTGTTTCATCATAATATACTGGTATCATATTTGTTGCTAGAACTGGCACATTTGCTCCACTTATATCTAAGTTACCACTTGCAACTACTTCAACATTTAATTTGCCACAATAGTTTTTGGGTGTAGAATTATTTCCATCAACATACAAATCACTATTTGTTGCTTTTTCACTAATCCAAATACGCATTTCATAAGTATCTGTTTCTACTCCATTTAATTTAAATTTTTGATTTAATTCATTTATTCCTTCTCCTGTTATTATTTCTCCTGTTGTTACATTTTTTAATTCATAATTAATTAAACTTTCATCTATTTGATAACCTGATGTACAATTACATGTTTGTCCATCTCCTAAATCACAAGAATCTGTTGCACAAGTACTACAAATACTTTTCATTGAAATTCTATATGATAATGATTCACAATTATTACTATTACTTTTTATATAAAAAGTATATGGATCATATTCTTTAGCAGTTGCATAATCCATAGGATAACTACTTGTTAATCTTACTGGATTATTATCTTTAAACGATATATCAATTGAACAATTTGATATTTTATTAGTATTTAAACCAACATAATTGATATTATATGTTAATGCATAAGAAAAAAGTCCCACTGAAATAAGTAAAAGTAGTACTGTTAAAACAGTCATATATTTTTGTCTTTTCGTAGTTAAAATTTCATTTACATTTTTTTTCATAACTATCACCCTATTATGTATACATGATAACACAAAAAGAACTTAAAAATCAACCATTTTTAAGTTCTCTTTCTAATTTTCTTTTAATATCTTTTTCTTTTATAGACTCTCTTTTATCAAATAATTTTTTACCTTTACATACCCCTAATTCTACTTTAACTTTATTTTTATTAAAATAAACTCTTAATGGTATTAAAGTATAACCTTCCATCTCACATTTATCACGTAATTTTTTTATTTCTTTTTTATGTAAAAGTAGTTTTCTTTTTCTCGTTTCATCAGTATTAAATATATTTCCTTCTTTATATTTTTTAATAAACATATTTATTAAAAATACTTCATCATTTCTTATATAAGCATAACTATCTTTTATATTACAAGAACCTTCTCTAATTGATTTTACTTCACAACCATTTAACTCAATTCCACATTCTATTTTTTCTTCTATAAAATAATTAAAGTTTGCTTTTCTATTTAGTATTTCCATAAAAATTCTCCTTTAAATAGGCTTATTTTATTTAATCCTATTAATATTTTTTCATTAAATAATTTTTTGCAAAAATAACATCAGATACAATGATTTTACCATTTGGATAGTTTTTCAAAATATATAATCCCAAATGACATGAATTAATTTTTAACATCTATTTTTTCTAAATCTTTTATACTTTCTAAATAATGAAGTTCAACCTCACTTGGTTTTAATGCAATTCTATTTTTATATTTATCATATTCTGTTCTTGCATGAAGCATTGCTTCTTCATGACTTATTATACCAGCATATTTTAGTAATATATTCAGTTAATCTCTAGTTTGCCAACTTTTTAAAATTTGTACCAATATTAAAGTTAACTCTAAATCCTACAACAACTGTTATATCCTAATTATAACAATCCATATTATACGAATTTTTGTTTGATGCAACTGTTCGGAATTTCCGAATAGTTGACAATTCTTCCAATTTGCCCTCTTCAATTATGTGTTTTATATACTTTGATATATTTGATTTATTGTTTATCTACAATAACTTTTATTATTTTTTCTTTTTAAATATTTTAAATTTAGTTTTTGGTTTAAAATTTTTATTATTTGCAAGTGCAAAATCTATTACTTTTTCTTCTTTACTTGCCTTTATTACTTTAACACGAATTTTATCACCAAGTCTATATATTTTTTTATGTCTTTCTCCTACGACTATTTCTAAATCTTCATTATAAACATAGTAATCATCCATTAATGAAAAGTCAATTCTACCTTCAACTAAATTATCTAACATAACAAACATCCCATTAAAAGTAAAACCAGATATTTTGCCATTAAATTCTTGACCAATATATTTTTCCATAAAACTAGCCATTTTCATTTTATTAGCGCATTTTTCACAATTATCTGCAACACGTTCCATTTCTGATGAATGAACTGCTATATCTATTATATTATTTTTATATATTTCTCCATTTAATTTTTCAATATTATTATCTAAAATATTTGATAGAATACGATGTATTGTTGTATCAGGATATCTTCTTATTGGACTTGTAAAATGAGTATATGCTTCATTTTTTAAATGATTAATACCAATACCAAAATGTCCTTCATTAACATTACTATAACATGCTTTAGCCATACATCTTAAAATCATATTAGAATAAATATCATAGTTATCTGCACCTTTTAATTCATGTAAAATATTTTGAATTACTTTAGGATCTTTCATATTTAATTTTACATCTAATTTTTCACCATAACTTTTAATAATTCCTACTGCTTTTGTAAGATTTTCCATATTTGGATAGTCATGTATTCTATAAATACTTGTTATACCTAAATTATAGATATAAGTAGCAACACATTCATTAGCAGCAAGCATAAAGTCTTCGATTAAATTTTCTCCAACACTTTGAACTCTTTTCTTTATAGAAGTTACATTACCATCATCATCAACATTTATTTTTATTTCACTTGAATCAAAATCAAGTAATCCTCTTTTTAATCTCATTTTTCTAAGAATTCCTGCTAAAGTTTCCATATTTTTTAATGTATCAACAAATTCTTCATAACCAGAATCTACTATATTTTCTAAAAGTATTTTATTAACACTATCATAGTTCATCTTTAATTTAGAGTTAATAACACTTTTAAAGATATCAAAGTTTATTAAATTACCTTCTTTATCAATTTCCATCATTACTGAAATTGCAAGTCTATCTACGCCTTCATTTAATGAACATATTCCATTTGATAGTTCTACTGGATACATTGGTTCAACAACTCCAGGCATATAAATACTTGTTGCTTTAAATCTTGCATCTTTATCAATGGCAGTATTTTCTTTAACATAATGTGATACATCTGCGATATGTACTCCAAGTAAATAATTACCATTATCAAGTATTTTTAATCCTACTGCATCATCTATATCTTTAGTATCAACACCATCTATAGTAAATATAGTATCTTGTCTTAAGTCATGTCTATTTTCTATATCACAAGAATTAACACTACTTGGAATATCTTTTACTTCTAAAAGAGCTTCATCACTAAAACCATGCATACCACCATTTTCATAGATTATTTTTATTTCATCTATTTTTGGTGCATTTTTATGACCTATTACTCTATCTAATGTTGCTTTAAAATACTTACCAGTTTTTACTTTATCTACTTTAATACCTATAAGCATACCATCAACTATGTTATTAGGTAAATCAATCTCATACATTGCATTACCAATAACTGCATATCTTTTATTTTTAATTGTTTTTACTTCTCCAATTATACCATGTCTTTCTATTATCTCTTTTATAGAACAAAAACAAGCATTATAATCAGTAACTCTTATTAATACTTTATCTTTATCACAAGCTCCTACAGTATTTTTTATTACTTTAAATGTTTCTAATCCACATTCAACATATATATCTTTATTTTTTTTGATAAAACAGGTACCCTCTTTAAATGGATTTAAAATATATAATCCTTTTTTAGAATTAGTACAATAAACTTGTTTTTCTTCTATTAAGTTTTTTAATTCATCACATAATAAATCATACATTTTAGGATCTTTTGTACTATGAAATATTTTTAAATACATTTCATCTATAGTTATAGCATTGTTTCTATTTAATTTTAAAACTTCTAATAATTTTTCTTTCATATCATCATCTCATACTTATAATAACACATTTTTATCTTATTTTCGATTTTTTTAATAAAAAAAGAATAAAAAAACTATTAAAAGTCAATTTCTAACCTTTAATAGTTTTATCTTTATATTTCTCTTTTTACTCCAGTATACTTATATCCTTGATTGATTAAATATTTATCATCTTCACTAGTAGACCAAATTTTTGAAGTATATGCTTCTTTAATTAAAGTTCTAGTTTTTGTATGATAATAATATTCATAAGTTATAGTTTCAATTTGATTTTTGTTATATCCAATTAAAGTTGATTTTGTTCCATAAACTGGAATACTTACTGTCTTAACATTACATTTTGCAGATAATTCACCTTCAGTTTCTGTTTTTGCTGTTACTTTTCTTGTATAAACATCAACTATATAAACTGGTTTTGATGTACAAGTATTTTTACATACTGCATAGTTAATATCTCTAAATCTATAATCCGTTGTTGCAGTAGGGTTTGGTATACTTGATACATTTGTTAAAGTATGACTATATACAAACTCACTTGTTTCATATGTTGTATTAGTTGTTCCATCTCTAAAGTATGTATAACCATCACAAACATAATCTTTATAAGTTCCAATTTGAACATATTTAACTTGCCAAATTGGACTATTTTTATCAACTTCATATGTTGTTTTAGTTGTTTTTTTAGCACCATTTTTTTCATTCCATACAAGTTCTTGTTGTCCCCAAGTGATATTGTCTTTTTCTGTATAAACTTTATTTGAAGACCAATCAGACCATTCACTATATTCATTATCAAATTCTTTTTCATATAGATATTCATATCTAACTACTTTAGTTTCTTTTGTTACTTCTATACTACATGTTGCTGTTTTACCACTTGAATTTTTAACATAACCATATACTTTTGTTGTTCCTCCATCTGTTACTGTGTAAGTTTTATTTGTATAGTTTGTAGTAAGTCCAATACCAGATCCTTTTAAAGTAGCATTTTTACCAGCATTTACTTTATCAAATCCTATTACTACATCGCTTTTATAAGTTCCATTATTATTTAAAGTTCCACTTACAACTTTTAAACTACATGATGGGCTTCCAACTTCAACTGGTGTTTGTTTTACTTTTTCTACAGTTATATTACATACAGCTGTTTTACCATTTGAATCTTTAACATAACCATATACTTTTGTTTTACCATATGATTTTACAGTATATACTGAATCTTCATAATTAAGTTTTAATCCAATTCCATAGTCAGTAATAGATGCTCCATTACTTGCCTTTTTACTTGCAAAACCTATTACTACATCACTTGTATATTTACCATTTGATCCTGTACCTTTTACTACTTTTAAAGTACATGATGGATTAGATATAACTACTTCTTCTTTCTTTTCATCTTCTACTTCACAAACATAGTTCTTACAGAAATTATAACATCCTAAATATACAATTATATAATCTTCTTCATTTCCACAAGATAAATTAACTTTTAACATATACTTATCACCAACTTTAGTGATTTCAGTATATGATTTATTAACATCACAAGTATCTCCATACTTATCAGTTAATGGTAATAGTAATTTTAAATCAATCATTTCTTTTAAAGTTAATTTATAAGTTTCTCCTTCTTTTTGAGGAACTTTGTCTACTGAATAATAATCTTTAGCAGCATCTTTCATAATGTTAATATTATCAGTAAATATTCTGTTTAAAAGTGGATCTAAACCATTGTTGTTATTATTATTTTTTGATGTTCCTTTTATTAGCCAAATTATTAAAATTATTAATAGAATGACTAAAATAATTGATAAAGTCCATTTTAATACTTTTAAAAGTGGATTTTCATTTTTTACTGTTATTTCATCGTATTCATTATTCATATTATTACCCCCTTACTATCTAACTCTTTCAAAGCCTTGTTCTTGTTCTAATTCTTCTTGTGTTAAATATTCTTCAACTATTTCTTCATAAGTATATGTATCATCTACTACTTCATTATTTAATTCATCTTCTGTTAATATTTCTTCATAATTTTTTTCAAGTTCTTCATTAGAAGAAGTATTATAATTACCTTCTTGTTTATCTAATTCATCTTGACTAATGTCTTCCTCTTCTGTTATTTCTTCTTTAGAATAGTCAAAATCAAAATTCTTATATTGATCTTTTATACTTTGAAGTTCAGATTTACCATAACTTACTGCAGCATCAACGCCACTATTATAGTAACTTTTATTACTTCCTGTATAACTATTTTTTAAGCTATTACCAATTGCAGTAATATCAGATAAACTAACTCCATTTGCTGCAGTTTCATTTCTTCTTGCAATCTCTAAAACTTGTTCTATAGCGCTAATAGCATCACTCATACCATCGCCATAAGCTTGTTCTTTAGCGTTTTTATCACCATATTGTGCTTCAAATTCTTGATCAGCTTTAGCTTCAGCAGCACGTTTTTCTTCTTCTGTTAAAGTACTCGGATCAACTATTGTTGAAGAACTTGATGAAGTACTATTATTTGAATTATTTTTATTATTACTTCCAGAGTTATTTTTATTTCCACCATAAGTTTTTTCATATATTTTATTTCTTACTTCATTAACATAATTTAATGCATCAGATGTTGTAATTTCTTTTTCAACTTGATATTTCTCATTTAAAGAATCAAACCAAGGTTGTAAAACATCTTCATTTCCTTCAGCACTAGCCATTATTTGTACGTTTAATTTATCAAGTAAGTTAAGTTCAATATCATTACATGTTACCATTTCAATTGGACCATGATTTTCAATTAAATTACCATTTTTATCATAATTATAGATACCCATAGCATTATTATATGTATTTTGAGAAATTAATCCTAACATCATACTAGATGTTGTAATAGTGTGTCCTATAACTGATGATACACCTTTATATTCTTCATAAATTGATCTAGCACCTGTTGTAACACTTGTTAAACCATAAATTTCTTTTGTTAATTCTTCTAAAGCTTTTTTATTTTCTTTAGTAGGTTCATTTTGTGCTTTTTTGAAAGTATTAAAGTAATTTAAGTAAATATTATAAGCTTCTTCATTTTTAAAGAAATTTTTAGATAAAGCCGGTTCATCAGATACAATATTAAATGTCATCATTTTTTCACAGAAACTTCTGTAATAATCAGATGTCTTAGAGTAGAAGTTTGGATTACCTTCTAAGATACTACTTAATTCTTGAATTGTGTAATCATAACTATTTAAATAGATATAAGCAGTTAACCATTCTTCTGCAGATACAAAATATTCTTTATCATCAATTTTATATTTTGAAGATAATTTTGAAAAATCATCCATAGAATTTTCAACTACTGTTTGAACTTGAGCTAAAACATCTTCTTCAATTGATATCACATCTAAATTATTTTTATTTTTACCTTTAAATAACTTATCTAATAGTCCTGTATGTTTAGCACATCCTCCAACACCAAGTATTATTCCTGCAGCTACTAAAACTGATATAACAGCTTTTTTCCAGTTCTTTTTAGACTTATTATCGTTTTCTCTATGTTCGACTGATTCAACTTTTTTAGGTTCTTCTTCTTTTAAATCAAGTACAACTTCATTTTGTTTTTCATCGTTTAATTCATCCAAGAATAAAGAATTCAAACCATAAAGTCTATCAACTCTTTTTATTTTGCCACTATTAATATCATTTACTACTTCTTTATCAAGTTCCATTATTTGGTCTAGTACTTCTTTGAAAGAATTTTTTTTCAAATCAAATACTTGTCCATTAAAAGTCATAGATACTGGATTAATATATTTTCCAGATTCATCTTTTGTTTCATAATTTACATAAATATTTCTATCTTCGTTCATATCAATTTCCCCCTTTTGATAATCTAAATGCACTAATAATTTGTACATTTCTAAGAACGGCTTATATTCTACCACAAAAATATGTTTTTGTCAAATTTTGTAACATATTTTTATTTAATAATTACAATATATTAAATTATAAGAAAAAGACTAGTAAAATATTAGTCATTTATTTAGACAATTTTACTAGTTATTGTTATTGTTGCCACGATAAATTTTTATAAAACCGGAAGAACCTGCCAAGCCAGAATAACCAGCACCTTCATTAAGATTTCTATAACCACTGCCACCTTTTCCTCCAACATTTCCTCCAGTATATCCTGCTTCTCCTCCTGCTCCACCAGTTGCCTCCCAGTAGTTAGCAGAAACATATGTAGTGGTTCCACTTTTTCCAGCAAGTCCATTTAAATTTTTATAATTGCCACCACTTGCTATTCCACCATAGCCACCACTGCCTCCAGTATATCCTCCCTCTGTAGGACTACCTCCAACACCTCCACTTTTTACTTGAATAGTATCATAAGTATCAAGCGAAATACTTACTATAGCAGATGATGTTAAGCCAGAAGAACCAATAGTCAAAGAAATAGTTTCACCTTTTTTCATAATTACACGAGAGTTGGCATAACCTCCTCCGCCTCCGCCGCCACCAGCAGCAGGAACTATAGCATGACCTCCATATGCATTACCACCATTTCCACTTGCTCCGAAAACTTCTATTTGAAAATATCCATCTTCTGGAGCAGTCCAAGTTTGGGATGTTGTATATGTGTTTATTAAAATATATTCTGTTGGTTCATTTGGAAAAGTTACAACAATTATATTATCGCTTACATTTGATTCTTTGTTATAATTACCATTTATATCTTGAATTACATTTTCCTTTAACTTTATATTTCCTATGGTACTTATTTCTCCTGATGTTATCTCTATTATATATTTATAACCATCATCTATTTGTTCTTTAGATATATTACTTATTGTTATATCACCAGTTACAATAAAATTATCACTTACTAAATCAGTATCAACTACACCAAAATCATCTGTACAATTCATAGTATAATTTGCATTACTATTTGCTCCTATTTCAGAAGTATCTGGTCCATCTATTACACATATTGGTCCTTTTAAATCACTATATACTATTTTTATATTACCTTCTTGTTCTACTTCATAACTAAATAATGCATAAGAAGATAATCCCACGCATGATAGTATTACAAGTATTATCGTTATTAATAAATATTTATTTATTATTTTCACATCGGTTAAGAGGAAGCTTCTTAGTTTTTTAACTTGCCCCCCCCCCCATATCGAATTTTTGTTTGCATTTTTTTATACCTCCATTTTTTAACACAAAAAAATGTGTTATATTCTTATGAATTAATTCTAACACATTTTTATATTTTTTGTCTATTACTATTTATTTAAAATATACTTATCAAACAAATCTTTAATTAAAAATCTATATTCAATATCATCTGTTTCTTCTGCTTCTAAAGTACAAATTGGTGGAAATAAAACACACCAGAAATTTTCTCCTTCACCTTCTCCTAGCGTTATAACTAATGACTCATAATTTCCTTCTTCATAAATAACTCCTTTATATTCTTTTTCTGGAAAATAATTAAGACCATAATTAATTGTAAAACCTTCATCATAAGATAAATCATCTAAAGTTTTTTGAACTATACTTTTATAATTATTAATATTATTTGTAATAATACTTCTTGATTCTTCAATAGAAGTAGAAGTACTTAAATCATCATAAAAACTTTTTTCTAAACTTTCTTTAACTTTAACTTTTACATATTTATCATAAACACTATTACTATTTGCAATAACTCTAAATCTAATAGAATCATCTGGAATTATATAATAATCTTTTTTTTCATTTATAAAAACATATCCTAAAACTATAATTGCTAGAACGATTAAAATCTTTTTCATTATCATCACCCAAGGTAATAATGATTAGTTTTAAAAAAAATTATGCAATATATTAAAAATTTAAAAACCAAAATGTTAAATATAATAAAACTACAATAACCGATGGTATTATATATGTTAGTTTACAAAAACTTTTACATCTTATATTTTGAATAAAACTAATTAATGTTGTTATAATGCAAAGTTTTAACATCAAAACACTTGAAAAATCAGCATAGTAATAAATTTGATTATGTCTAAAAATAATATCTCCAATTGAAATTACAATTAAGTTAAATAAATTACTTCCTATTATATCAGATAAGGCCATATCATAGTTATTTAATTTAATAAGAGAAATAAAAGTTATAACTTCAGGAAGACTTGTTGTAATACCAAGAAGTATTGCTCCAATAAAACTAGATGAAAAACTTGGACTAAGTATAGAAATTTTATTAACAATTATTGTTAATAATGTACTTATTATAATTAAGAAAATTGCTGTTAAAATAAATTTTAAAACGATAAATTTTTCTTTTTTTACTGAAGTATTATCCTTTTCTTCTTCTGTTTTTAATTGTTTTCTTAAATAAAAAGTATAAGTAAATAACACAATAAAGGTTGGAAGTCCTATATTAAACAATGAAAAATTAATAATACCAGTTAATGCTAGAAAAATAAAAGTATAGTTTATTAACAAAATAATATATACTAATGCTTTTGATGTTGTCTTATTAAACATCATTTTTTTTATAAAAATAATGTCAAAAAAACAAATTATAGTTATATTAAATAAGTTACTTCCTATTATATCTCCTACAGCTAAATAGATATTATCTAAATAAATTGATGAAAAACAAGTAATAAGTTCAGGTAAACTAGTAATTCCTGCTAAAAGAATGCCTCCTATGGCTTCAATACTTGCTTTAGTTGTTTTTGATAATACATCAGCATAGTAAGACATTTTAATACTTAAAAAAATTGTCAAAATTGAAAGTAATAAAAAAAATACTAGAATCATAACTTTTCTCCTTGTAAAGTATATGATATGATTCTAAGTATTATTATAAGTTTTCTTCTATTCTAATTAATCTATTATATTTACAAATTCTTTCTCCTCTTGATAATGATCCAGACTTCATCCAAGATAAATTAAGACCAACAGCTAAATCTGATATAAAAGTATCTTCTGTTTCACCACTTCTATGAGAAATAATAGTTTTGTAATTATTATTTTTTGCTAAAGAAATTGTTTCAAGCATTTCAGTAATTGTACCTATTTGATTTGCTTTTAAAAGAATTGCATTACAACTATCAAAATCTATTCCTTTTTGAAGAAGTTTTTTATTAGTAGTAAATAAATCATCCCCTACTACCATAATATCTGTTTCTTCCTTTAATTTATGAAAACTTTCAAAATCATTTTCATAAAAAGGATCTTCAATTGAAATAATTGGATAAGTTTCAATTAAATATTTATAATAATTTAGAAGTTCTTCTTGAGTTAAATTCTTATTATTTACATGATAAATATTATTTTCTTCATCATAAAAGCTTGTTGCAGCAACATCTAAACAGATACTTACATCTTCTTTTAATTTGTATCCAGCATTATTTATAGCTTCACAAATAAGTTTTAAAGCTTCCTCATTATCTTTTAAATCTGGAGCAAAACCTCCTTCATCACCAACACTTGTTGCAAGGTTATTTTCTTTTAGTAATTTTTTTAAAGTATGAAAAACTAAACCTGCTACTTCTAGTTGATCTTTTATAGATTCTCTATTTACTGTTATCATAAATTCTTGAAAATCAACATTATTATCTGAGTGCATACCACCATTTAATATATTAAACATACATTTTGGTATTGAATAAGTATTGCCAACATATTCATATAACTCTTTACCACAAGATTTAGCACATGCTTTTAAATATGCTAAAGAAACTGAAAGAATTGCATTAGCACCAAGTTTTGTTTTATTTTCTGTACCATCTAATTTTATTAACAAATCATCCAGTTCTTTTTGATTCTTTATATCAATATTAATAATATTTGGTTTTATAATATCTAAAACATTAGATACAGCTTTTTTTACTCCTTTTCCCATAAATCTTTTTTCATTATCACGAAGTTCAAGTGCTTCATTAAAACCTTTTGATGCTCCACTTGGAACGCTTGCACGTCCAATTATACCACCATCTAAAATAACATCAGTTTCAACAGTAGGAAATCCTCTTGAATCTAATATTTCACGACACTTTATATCAACTATTTTCATAACATTCCTCCCTATATAATAATTATAACTAATTTTAGAATTTATTAAAAGATATTATTGATTTTTAGTGAAAAAAATTATATTATTAAGGTATAATAAAAAGAGAAAGGAACGTGGTTTTTGTGAAAATAGTCAGCTTAACTCCACAACAATTTGATTTTTTTTCTTATAATCACCATATGCATTCATTTTATCAGACAAGTATGTATGCTAATTTAATGTCAAATTATAACTATGTTCCATCTTATTACGGATTTGTTGATAATGAAGGAAAATTAATTGGTGCAACAATGATGATTAGTCAAAATATTTTAGGAAAATTTAAATATGCTTATTGTCCAAGAGGATTTTTAATAGATTATGATAATAAAGAATTATTAAAGGAAATAACAACTAAATTTAAAAATTACTTAAATAAAAAGAATTATTTATTTTTAAAAATGGATCCACTAGTTATAAATAATAAAAGAGATAAAGAAGGAAATATTATTCCTAGTCCTTACTCAAGTGATCTAGTTCCTTTTTTACAAAATATTGGTTATAAATATTATGGAGAAAATAAATATTTTGGAACATTAAAGCCACGTTGGAATGCTATTTTAAAAGTAACAGGATCTAGTGTAACTCTATTTAAAAACTTTGATGATTCAACGAGAAATAAAATTAGAAAAGCTCAAAGTAGAGGAGTTGAAATATTCCAAGGAACGGAAAATAATATTAAATTATTTTATAGTTTTATAGCTAGAAAACAAAGTCATAACCTTGCTTACTATAAAAATTTTGCAGCTTGTTTTGGTAAAAACTTTGAAATATATTTTGCAAGACTTAATACTGAAAAATACTTAACTAATGTTAAAAAATTATATGAAATTGAGATGCTTAATCTAGAAAATTTAAATAATGAAATTCAAGAAAAGAGTTTAACTAATAGCATTTCTGATAAATTAATGAATTTAAAGTTAGAATCAGATAAATTAGTAGCAACTTATAAAAATGAATTGCAAGAAGCATCAAAATTATTTGAAAAACATCCTGAAGGTATTGTTATTGCATCATGTGCTGTTGTACTAGATAGAAATGGTGTTGAATTTTTAATTGATGGTCAAAATCCAGCTTATGGTCTTTTTTATCCAATTTATTTACTTAAATGGCATATTATTGATAAATATGCAAAACAAGGTGCAATTTATTTTGATATGAATGCTATAACAGGATACTTTGGAGATAATAATAAATATCGAGGTTTAAATGAATCAAAATTAGGATTTAATGCTGATGTTACAGAATATATTGGTGAATTTGACCTTGTTATAAAACCTACTATTTATAAGTGGTATTGTGAAAGTAAATTCTTTAGAAAACTTATGAAGAAGAAAACCAAACAATAGTTAACCTTGAATTTATATATTTGTATGTTACAATTTATACATCAAGGATTTCTTGAATATAATGAAAAGGATACATTTGAAATCGGTATCAAATGCTTTTTCTGTTTTTTTAGTTAGCATCTGAAATCAACCTTAGTTACTTCAGATGCTTTTTTTTATATTTTTAATAACTTTATTATTATGATAAATAAGACATTTTCTCTTTTTGTCATAACAATCACCTGCCCTTATCTTATCTTTTGATAATAATAAAAAGGCATCTGAATTATTAATTCAAAAGCCTTTCTATTTAATTATTTAATTTTTTTTGGTTTGAATAACCAACAAATCCAAGAACAATCATAGGTACACAAAACAAAACATACATAATAAATAACAATGCTGAAATACAATACAAAATTGCACCAACTAAAGCTGCCCATGGTTTTCTAGTGAAAAATCCAATCCAGGAAAATATTGCTCCTATTCCCATCACAACCATATGAGGTGTAACTAATGCTGTTGCTATAGCACCACCAATTTCTTCTGAGGAATTTAAATCGCCCATTGCTCCACCAAAATAAATAATTAAATAAATTAAATAAATTGTTGCAAGCAAAGAACATACAAACAATGCCTTACTCCTATTTTTAAACATATTAACATCCTTTCTATTTAATAACAATTTCAAAAGTAGGTTCTTCATCAAATAATACATTAGAATAATATAAAAGTTTTAATGAAGTTTCATTTTTTGGTTCTTCAAAAACTAAAGTTCCCGTTTTTATTCCATTTGGAGCCAAATCGCCACTACCTAAATTTGTATCACTATCTATTGTTGTAAAAGCTTCATCATCTTCTTGACCCTGAGAATTAATTATCTGCCAGTCAAAACTATTATACGAAATTTTAGAGTCTGACTTGTTTTCAATTTTTAATGAAATGATTACATAGTTATTACCGCTTGCTGGAACATTCCATTCATCTCCATTTGAATATGAAACATTTGTAATAGTATAATGTACTCCTTCATATACAGCAGTTTCATTTACATTGAAACTTGTTTTTTCATTGCCGTTTAAATCAGTAACACCAATGGAACTTGAGCAACCAGTTAATCCAATCATTAAAAAAGCAAGAAAAATACTAATTAAAAATTTTTTCATATAAAATCCTCCTTTCTTTAATAAAACAATTATACCACAAAAACTTCTATCAGGCGACATATTTTTTTATATTTTTGTGAAATAATTTCCATATAAGGAGGTGCTAAAACTTCCATGAGAAGATATACAAAACAAGATTTATCTATAAAAGTAAGAAAAAATATAAGAAAATATAGGCTTATACGTGGATATACTCTTCAAGAGTTAGCAGATTTAACTGATTTAACTCATGGTTATGTAAGAGATTTAGAATGTCTAAGTATTGATAAAACTCCAACGCTAGAAACTATCGGAAAATTTGCTGATGCATTGGAAATAGATATAAGACAACTATTTGATGACACAAATAATTAAAAAGATTCAGCTTAAAACTGAATCTTTTTCTAATTCATTTATTAGATTATCAATATCATTTTTTGGTATTCTAGTTTTAGGAGATTTCTTTAATAAATTACACGCATCTATTGCCTTTCTACAAGAAATAATATTATTTTCCTTCATTAATTTGATAATTTTTAATATTCTAAAAACCTCAATACCATTTTTTTCACAAATATTTTTTAATCTATTATCACCTGTTGCTAATATGCAATTATTATCTCTTGCTATTACATAATTAAGTAAATCATATACTGATAACTTTTTTTCATTAATAGAAAGATTACTTACCTCTTTTAATTGCTCAAAAGATGCTGATATAACCTTAAACTTATTAATTAATTTAACATTACCAGTCTTATAATTTATTTCATCATTTTTAATCATATCACTTATATAAACATTATCTAGATTAATAAATTCTTTTAAAATATTTGCATTATTTAAGTCTGTTATTATATTGGTATCAGTAATTATTATCTTCGTTGTTATATTCATCTATTGTAATTCCTAATAATTCACAAGCCTTATTTAATGAAATTATTTCATCAGTTTCAAGTTTATGTACTATTTTTTTAAATTGAAATGATGTTTCTGGTTGAATAGGATCTTTATCATTTTTTCCTACTTGTTGACTTAAAAATATGCTTAATTTTTTATATAAATATTCTGATATAATATTTAAATCCTTTAATCTATATATAATTGCTGTATAACTAACTTTAAATTCTTTTTTAAAGGTAATAAGTTCAAAAAAACTAATATTTCCTCTAGATATACCAAATTCATTTATAACTGCATCTTTTGGCATTAATAATGCACTAGCAAACCTATTACATAATTTTTCTTCATCTAATTCTTCATTATTAATATTTAATAATAAATGTCCTAATTCATGTGCAATTGTAAATCTCTGTCGTGCTCCATCTTTTATTCCATCTAATATAACTATAATAGGAATATTATTAACTATTTCACCTAAACCATCGAAATCATTAAACCGATTATCTGGATTCTTAACTTGGATTATAATAATGCCTAAATTTTCTAATATATTTATTAAATCTGATATTGGTTGTTTAGTTGATATTCCTATAAATTTTCTAAAATCATTTGCTGCTTTTTCTGCATCTTCTAAATTATTGCATAAATACTTTTTAAGTTTTATATTTTTTTCTTCAATACTATTCATTTCAATTACTTCAAAATATTTAGCAACTTCATCTTGAATTATTTCTTCTAATAGTTTTAAGTTTTGACCTTTTAATCTCTTTTTCTTTCTAAATGAAGTAAACTTCATCTTAGGAGCATCATAAATCTTTAATAAATCAACTGATTTAACTTTATAAGCATTGGCAAATTCTATTATTTTTTTAGAATCTGGTAATATTTCTTCTTTTTCATATTTTAAAATAGCAGTTGCACTCATGTTTAAAAGATTACCTGCTTCTTTTAGTGATAAATTTTTTAACAATCTAATTTTTTTCAAATTATTCCCAATTCCATGCATATTTTTTCGCCTCCTTTTGGTTTATATTTTATCATACAAAATCACAATTGTAAACTAAAAAGAATAAATTTCAAACTAAAAAGGCAGACCTTTTTGTCTACCTTTTTTAGATTATTTTTATCTTTTCATTAAATACTTAGCAGTTCTAATCATTTGTGCAGTATAACCAATTTCATTATCGTACCAACATACTACTTTTACAAGTTGTTTACCATTATTTTCAACAACTTTTGTTAAACTGCCATCTACCAAACATCCTGATGTGCATCCAATAACATCACTTGATACTATTGGATCAAATGTTATATTAATAGTTTCATTTTTATTATTAACAAACAAATTGTTAATTTCTTCAACACTAACATTTTTATCAAGTTCTAATACCAAATCAACTACTGATCCATCTTGAACTGGAACACGAAGTGCATAACCTTCAAGTTTTCCTTCCAAACTAGGTATTACTTTTCCTATGGCAGATGCAGCTCCAGTTGATGTTGGAATTATATTTAAAGCTCCAGCTCTTCCTCTTCTTTCTTTTATACCTTTTTTATGACTTACATCAAGTATTACTTGATCATTAGTATAAGCATGAACTGTTGTCATAAATCCTTTTTCTATTTTAAAATTATCTTCAATTAACTTAAGAACTGGTGCTAAACAATTTGTAGTACAACTAGCAGCACTTATAACTTCTTCACTTCCATCTAAAATTTCATGATTAACATTATAAACAATTGTCTTCATATTACCTTTACCTGGTGCTGATATTATAACTTTTTTACAACCAGCTTCAATGTGTTTATAAGAATCTTCATATTTAGTAAACTTACCACTACATTCAAAAACTAAATCAATACCAAGATCTTTCCATGGCAAATCTTTAGGATCCATACATCTAAAAATACTAACCTTTTTATTACCTACATATAAATTATTTTCATCATAACTAATCTCATTTACTTTATAACTACCATAATTTGTATCATACTTTAGTAAATAAGCAAGTTCAGAAGGATCACCTAAATCATTAATTGCTACAACATCGAAATCTTTGTCATCACAAAGTAATTTAAATACTAATCTACCTATTCTTCCAAATCCATTAATTGCTACTTTCATAATTCATCTCCTATTCAAAATAACTATTTCCAATAAATTCTCTTAAAATAGAATCACTCGGAATTGCTTCAGTTGGAACTGCTAAAAACATATCTAAAAAGTTAAGTAATCTTCTTGCCTCTTCATAATAAATACTACTAGAATCAACTTCATAAAGAAGTGGTTCAGCATATAACTTTAATACACCAATTTCATAAGTTAAAGCAGTATTATAAATTTTATCTGCTTCATCTTGATAAGGAAATATATAATTTTCCTCACCTTCTCTTACTAGATTCCATTTTCTTATTGTCTCTTCTGCTTTATAACCTCTAGTTCTATTATCTCTTACTATTCTTCTTAAAAGTCTAACATCACTTGTTGAAACAATATTATGATTATCAATATTTAAATCAGTAAGTGGTGAAATATATATTTTATATTTATTTTCCTTTTTTATATGACCAGTTAATTCTTCATTTAAACCATGTAAACCTTCGATTATAATGATATCATTTTCTTCTAATTTAAATGGTTTATCACTTATAGTAGGTTCTCCAGTTATAAAATCAAATTTAGGAAGATATACTTCTTCATGATTTAAAAGTTTCTCTAAATGTTCATTAAATAGTGATATATTTAAAGCATTTAAAGATTCGAAATCATATTCCCCATTTGGTAATTTTGGAGTTTGTTCTCTTGGTAAAAAATAATCATCAATAGAAATAGGCTTAGGATTTAAACCAAAACTATTAAGATATAATGATAATTTTTTAGAAGTTGTTGTTTTACCACTAGATGATGGACCAGCCATTAAAACTATTTTAATTTTATCTTTTTTATCATAAATATCCTTTGCTATTTCAAATAAATTATTATTTGCCAAAGTTTCATCTAATTTTATAATATCACTAATTTTACCACTTGCTACTTTTTTATTAATATCAGATGATGTAAAAATATCTAATTGTTTAGCATACTTATAATTTTTGTTAAATGCATCAATAATTTTTGGATGATTTTTATAACTAGGTATTAATCCATTACTTGATGGTGTTGGAAATTGTAAAATGAAATCTCTCTCATCAATATATTTTAAATCAAATTTATTAAAACAAGATGTACTAATAGGTAAACAACTATAAAAATAATTATAAATATTACCTAATTTATAAAGTGTAACATAATGTGATGTTTGATAAAGATATGTATCAGCTTTTTTATCATCTAATAAATTATTAAAATATTTTACTGCATCTTTTTTTAAACTTAAACACCTAGATATAGGAAGGTTTAAAGAAACCATCTCTTGCATCTTTAATTTTATCTTATTTAGCATTTCTTCATCTAGAGAAAAATAAGTTTTAATGCTAATTGCTTTATCTATTGAATGACATACTTTAATACGATAATCTTTACCATATAATTCATTTATTGCAGATAAAAGTAAAAATATTAATCCTTTTTGATATATTCTATTTCCTACTCTATCATTAAAATCAATAAATGTGATATTACAATCATTTTTAACTTGGTAATCTAATTCTGTAATTACATTATCAACATAAGCAACAAGTGGAGGATTTAAAAGTCCTGTATCTACTTGTTTTGATATACCTAAAAGTGTTGTATTTTTAGAAAAACTATAGCTTTCTTTGTTTACTATACAATTTATTTTGTCCATATTATCACTTACCCCTTTTACTATATAATACTATTTTATCATATATTGTAATATTTTAGAATGAATAATTTTAATTTTTTTAACTATTTTATTAATAGGTGATAAAATAATGAATTTAATTCCATCAGTAGTTGAAAGATGCAGTAACGGAGAAAGAAGTTATGATATTTATTCTAGATTACTTCAAGATAGAATAATAATCTTAAATGGAGAAATTGATGATAATACATCAAATATTATTGTCGCAGAACTTCTTTATTTAGATAGTCAAAATCATAATGATATTAGTTTGTATATTAATTCTAATGGAGGATCAGTAACATCTGGTATGGCAATTTATGATACTATGAATTTTATTAAAAGCGATGTTTCAACAATTTGTATTGGAATGTGTGCTTCTATGGCTGCTTTTATTTTATCTAGTGGCAAAAAAGGTAAAAGGTATGCTTTACCTAACTCTGAAGTTATGATTCATCAACCTCTTGGAGGAGTTCAAGGCCAAGCAACTGAAATTAAAATTGCTGCGGAAAGAATTCTTAAATTAAAAGAAAAAATGAATAAACTTCTATCACTTAATACTGGTCAAGATATAAAAAAGATAGAAGAGGATACTGAAAGAGATCTTTTTTTAAGTGCAGAAGAAGCAAGAGATTATGGTTTAATTGATAAGGTTATTGAAAAACAAGACTAGATTTTGATTTTTTGTTAGTTATATAGTATAATGAGGTCGGTGATTCATATGAAAAGTTGTGTCCTTATATGTAATTTAGAAAGTGGTAAAGGAATAAAAGAAAAAGACATTGAACTTATTAAAAATTTAATAACTAAAAATGGTTATAAAGTAAAACTTTACATAACAAAAAAAGAACATGACGCTACAAATTTTGTACAAAACATGCCTTATTGTGATCTTGTTTTATCAATTGGAGGAGATGGCACATTTAATGAAGTTGTAACTGGAAACTTTAAAAGAAAAGAAAAACTTGTTTTATCTCATATTCCTGTTGGTACTACAAATGATATTGGTAATATGCTTGGAATGAGTAAAAACATAGTAAAAAGTGTACAAGATATTTTAAATGGTGAAATAAAACAAGTAGATATTGGACTTATTAACAATAATCCTTTTGTCTATGTCGCAGGGTTTGGAAAATTTATCAATGTTCCTTACGAGACAAACAGAAAATTTAAGAAAAAGTTTGGGCACTTAGCTTATCTTATAAATGGCGCTAAAGAGTTTTTTCAAAAAACAAGGCTTTATGAACTTGAATATGAAATAGATGGTAAAACTTACCATGGACTTTATTCTTTAATTTTAATTTCTAATGCAACAAGAATTGCTGGATTTAATAATATTTATAAGGATGTAAAACTTGATGATAATAAATTAGAAGTTACTTTTTGTAACTTAACAAGACGTGGTGACTTAGCAAAATCAATAATTATGTTACTTACTCATGATATTACAACGATACCTGGTATTTATTGTCATAGAACTAATGAAGTAACTATAAAGTTTAAGAAAAGAAACAAGCTTCATTGGACTATAGATGGTGAAAAATTAAAAGATGAAAAATTAGTTTATCATATTACTGTAAATAGAAATATAAAAATGCTTTTGCCTAAAAAGAACTTAAATACTTTATTTAAAAAATAAAAAATACTAATCACTAGTATTTTTTTTAAAACCTTCAAGTTTTTGTCTTAATTCTTTTATTTTTCTCATTCTATGATTAAGTCCTGATTTTGTAATAGGAACTCCTGTTTCATAAGACATAATTTCACTAAGTTCTTTTAAAGAAACTTCTGGATATTTTTTACGATAAATAATTACTTCCTTTAATTTTTCAGGAATAGCATCAAGTCCAATAAGTTCTATAATTCTATCGATATCTTCAATTTGAAGAAGTGATGAATTGATTGTTTTATTCATATTAGCTTGTTCACAATTATTTAATCTATTAGTCATATTTTTATGATCTCTATATATTCTTATATCTTCATAATATAAAACGGCTTTATTAGCATTTATTATTCTTAAGAAATCTCCTATCTTATCGGCTTCTTTAACATATATCATAAATCCATTTTCTCTATTTATTATTTTGTTATTAATATTAAAATAAGTTAATATTTTTGAAATAAATTTAGCTTCTTCTATTTTTTCTATTAAAAATTCTAAATGATATCTAGATGTTTTTGGATCATTTATACTTCCTGATGCTAGAAATGCTCCTCTTAAATAAGATTTTTTAAGATCATCTGAATCTATTATATATTCTTTAGGTTCATCATAAGAAAGCATCAAATCTTCAGTTATTTCTTCTACTTTTTCATTTATTGTTAAATAATAAAAATTTTTTTTAGAAAAATTAACACCTTTTTTTTGTTCAATAATAACATTTACTTCGTAAATATCTCTAAATAAAGTGAAAACTCTTCTTGCTACTTTAGGATTTTCACTCATCATTAAAATAACATCATTTTCTTTTAACCTGTTATTTCTAACAAATGCGCATAGTTCAGAGATGTATTCTGGTCTACTATTTTTTAACATACATATTTCAGATTTAACTTCAGTACTAAAAGACATATTTACCTCTTTAAATAAGAATTAATAACTAAAGCAAGATTTTTACTATCATGACGGATAAAGTCATCTTTAATAGTTAAAAGATTTGCTTCTATTAATTCACAATTTATATTTTCTTTATCTATTTTTACTATATTTTTACTTTCTTTAGCATATTTTTTTAAGATTTCATTAGATAATTTTGTATTTGATGCAACAACTACATCTATTTTTCTTTTTCCTAAATATTTATTTAGTAGATTAACATGATCTGATACATTAAAATAATCTGTTTCTCCTTTTTCGGTCATTGCATTACAACAATACATTATTTTAGCTTTAGATTTATCTAAGACATTAATTAATTCTTTACATAATAAATGAGGTAAGATACTTGTTATTAAACTACCCATGCTAAATATTATTAAATCAGCATCTAAAACAGCATCTTTTACTTCATTTAAAATATGTGGTTCTTCTAAATATGATATTTTATCAAAATTTAAATTAGCCATAGTTATATTTTCTTCACCAGATATTTTTCTACCATTTTTAGTTTCTCCCACTAAAGTTAGATTATCTTCACTTATTGGAAATACTTTGCTTTTTATATTTAAAAATTTACTTAATACTTCAATTGATTCTTTTAAACTGCCTGTTAAATTATACATGGCAACAAGTATTAAATTGCCTATTGGATGTCCATCTAAATCACTATAAGTATCAAAGCGATAAGATAATAAGTCCTTGATTTTAGAATCTGTATCAGCAAGACTTACTATAACATTTCTAATATCTCCAACAGCAGGCATATTAAATTCTTTCCTTAATTTTCCAGTTGATCTGCCATCATCAGATACACAAACTACTGCGGTTAAATCATAATCATAATCTTTAAGTCCCGATAAAAGAATATTTGAACCTGTTCCTCCACCAAAAACAACAATATGTTTTTTCATATATTATGAAACCTTTATAGTTAGCTCAAGTTTTTGAGTTCCTGCTGTCATTATTAATTTTGTAGAGCCACTTTTTATACCAAGAATTTTATCTCCTGTTGTAAATGCAGCAATACTAGGATCTTCTATTTCATATTTTATATTTTCATAACAGGCATCTGGTGTTCCTATATCAAATTTTAATCGTGCTGTACTATCTTTTAAAACATTAATTGTAGTACTTTCAAATAAATCACTTGTTAATTTTTTGCATACAGCAATTTTATCGCTTACTGCAGATTCATTCTTTTTGCCACCTTCTACTTTGACATTTATATAAAACGTTCCAGTTTCTTTAGGAATTATTGTATTAGTAACACTGCTTCCTGTTAAAGTTTCATGTTTTAATGAAGCACTTCTTCCTGATACTGTAAAGTTTAGCTTAGTATCTTCTAAATTTCCAACACCATATACATTAACAGTAAAGTTTGTTTCTTCTTCTAAATATACTATTTTTGGATTTTTTATAGTAATATCAGTTATCCCAGTTTTTTGCTTATTTCCCGGCACATTAAAAGATATAAAAACAACTAGAAAGAATATTACAAAAGCTATTAAAGACATTATTGGAATAAATGTTTTTTTCTTTTTAAATTGATTAAATTTATAAACTAAATTATTAACAAAAATTACAAGTGGTGATTCAAAGTTATCACTTCCAAATACTTCTTCTCCAACTTCTTCGTATATTTCTTCTTCCTGTTTTTTCTTTTTTATATCACTACTTCTCATAATAAATATCATTCCTTTCATTTTATTAAACATATAAATATATGTAAACCTTTTTAATTATCTCCCTTAAAAATATTATAACCTATTTATATCGTTATTAGCAAATAATTTGTAAAAAATAAAAAAACTTGTGAAATTATCACAAATTTTATTTTGTATATGGTAATAAGGCAATTGCTCTTGCTCTTTTAACTTGTTCTGCTATATATCTTTGATGTTTAGCACAAGCTCCAGTTACACGTCTTGGTAAAATTTTACCTTTATCATTAACGTACTTTTTTAAGATATCAACATTTTTGTAATTAACATCTTTTCCAGCACACATATAACAAACTTTTTTCTTTTTTCTAAAAAATTCTGCCATAAAAATCCTCCCTTTCTGATTAAAATGGTAATTCACTATCTTCAATTTTTATTTCTTCACCAAAATCTTTAAAAGGATCATCTTTTAAGTCTTCACTTCTAACATCCATATCAACACCAGCAGCATTATCAATATAAGCTGGCATATCATATGGACTTGGGTTAGAACTATTTTTTTCACGACTAGCTTTTGTATCTAAAAATTGAACATTATCTGCAATAACCTCAGTAACGTATCTTTTTACGCCATCTTTATCATCATAGTTTCTTACTTGAATACGTCCATCTATTGCTACTAAACTACCTTGATTTGTATAATTTTTAACATTCTCTGCTTGTTTTCTCCAAACAACTACAGGAATAAAATCTGCTTCTCTTTCTCCACTTTGACTTGTATAATTACGATTTACTGCTATAGTAAAGGTTGCAACTGGAATATTACTTCCAGTATATCTAAGTTCTGGATCACGAGTAAGTCTTCCAATTAGAAATACTTTATTCATTTTATACCTCTTATTTTTCTACTTTTACAATTAAATGACGAATAACGTTTTCATTAACGTTTGCAAGACGATTAAATTCTTTTATAACATCTGGTGTTGTAGTTACTGCATAAAAGAAATAATATCCTTTTTTATGTTTATTAATTTCATAAGCTAAATCTCTTTGGCCTATTTCTTGTTCTTCTGTTACTTCTCCTTTAGCTTTTACAATAATATTTTTCATATCTTCAGCAACTTTTTTAATTGATGCTTCATCTAAAGTAGGATTAACAATAAACATAATTTCATATTTATTCATATTTTTTACACCTCCTTTTGGACATAAGGCTTCTATTGAAGCAAGGAGTAAATTAATTACTCGATTGGTATTATATCAATATTTATTAAAATTTACAAGCCTTTTTTATGAAATTCCTTTAAGTACAACAAATGTTATTAAGGATACTAAAAAAATAAGAGATACAACTTCCATTATAATTAATACTGCAGCATATGCTTTATTATTAGATTCTATTTTGTAAGTTGGCATTCCTGAATAATAACTTGTTTGATTAGGTGTTGTAATGTTATTTTCTAAACTTGGCAAATCATGAGGCATCCCATTTGTTCTTACTCTTACATTTGCTTTATTAATTCCTGAATCAATTGTTTCATTACTTTTTTGCTGAACTACTTCTTCTAAATTTAATTTTTTCTTAGTATCTTCAATAATTTTTTGACAATTATCTATTGTATATTGTTCTTCATTACCACTATTCAATTTAAACACCTTCTCTTATTCCTTTATTTATTACAACATTACATATTCTATTTATTTGTTCATCACTTAAATTATAACTAGAAAATGATTTTTTAACTTCATTTTTTATTTTTTCTGTAAAGTTTTGATCATAATATTCTTCAAATGATGTATCATATTCCATTTTTCTAAATATATTTATAAAAAATGGTCTCAACCATTCTGGTACTTTTGACATATAATAAGAAAAATTTTCTAATACATCTAAATCATTAGATATAGCATCTTTATTAGGATTACAATACCATCCTAAAACCATTAAAGCAAAAGAAATTCTTTTATGTTCTTTGGTTGATTTTCTATCTGCGATTAAACTAACTCCAGTATTAAATCCAGCCATTGTTTTATCTAAATCATTTTCGTTACTAAATAATTTTTCAGGTAAGATAACTTCACCTGTTATTTTGTTAATTTGTATTTCATCAAGATTGATTTTTATAATATTTCGCTGTTCTTCCTCAATTTTTTTTGATACATTTCTCATTAGTTTGCAAAAAGTATTTAGTTTTAATTCAGTTTTATTAGTCGTATCATCGTTTAGGAATTCTCTTAATGTTTCAATATTACTATTCATAACAACATCACCTATCATAGTACATTATAGCATAATGTTTTGTTATTTAGCAATATTATTTATCATATAATGATTATTTTGTTAATTGAAAAGTTAAGTTGGACACTAACTTCCATACTGTTCAACTTAATCTT
>CAMEXD010000009.1 GCA_945947035.1 uncultured Mycoplasma sp.
AATTTATCACGATCTTCATCTGATAATCTTAAATATAACACCACCCTTACTAATGGTTTAGTAATATAGAGTTTATTCAAAATTACAGCCCCCAAGCATACGTTTTTCATTTCTTTTTATATAATTAAAATATTTCTTATTAAAAATAGTTTTTAACTCTTGTTCCTTAGGATTAGTAGTTCTAGTAATAAATTCTTCACTATAATTAAAATTAGTTTTTTTCATTTCCTTTTTATTCTTCATTTTTACCCCTTTAAAATAAAAAAGAACTATGGTAGTCCTAATCTAATATATGAAATAAAATATAATTTGATACCGTTTTTTAGTTATTTTCATATATAATCATTTAATTCACTAATTTACACTAAAAAGAACTTTTTAATATCAATAATTTATATTATTTATTATTATTTTTAAAGTTTCATCAATATTTTTCGTCAAAGTAGTACATGATTGTTCTAACATTAATTAAACACCAAATTCTTGCTTTCCTTCAACATAATATTTAACTTGATTTGAATCATATCCAATAATATTTAATTTATTATAGTAGGCAAAACCTTGTAAAATAGTTGAATCTAAATCTGGTTCATTTTCATCATAGCATGTTAAATAAATTTTACAATTTTTTAAATTTTTTAAATCTGTATCAACTGAATATCCCGATAAATACCTATTACTAATCCAATAAGTAATCCTATTTTCATCTAATATTTTAGTTATTTTCTCAACTATTATTTTATTCCATTCATATTTCAAACCCGAAAAATCTATAAAAACATCAAATTTATTATCACCATCAATATGTTGATATATCTTTTCTTTTGTATTATCTAATTTTTCAGAAACAAAATTAGAAAACATTTTAATATTAAAATCTAATTCATCTTCGTATGTTAATTTTCTATTATTTATATATTGATATTTAAATATATCAGCAACTTTATCCATAATAGGTGATAACTTATATTCAATATTACTCGATAATTTATTTTTGTAAAAATAAGTATTAAAAATATAAAGTGGCTCCCTTTTTGCGGCGAGGCAATACCCAATTTCAAATCAAACACCAGCCCCATAAGAGGTTCCATCAAATATAGTTATGAAAATATCATTATTATTTAAAGATTTTATATCTGCTTCAAAAATATTTTTAGAAACATTTCCAATTGTACTAATCTTCATATTACTATCTTTAAATGGTAAATATATGTTATCGTCGCTTAATTTTTTACTATTTAAAACGCTATTATACATAACTACAGATGTTTTTCTATCGAAAAAACCATACAATTTTGTAGCCAAATATATATTATTTTTCTTCATATTCCTTAACTCTCGTGTTTACACCATCAATTATTTTATACTCTCTATGTTTATTTTTATTTATTTTCTTTAAAAGTTCACTTTCTAAATCAATATTTAAAATTTCAGACAATCCCAATAGGTAAATCACAACATCTGCTATTTCTTCTCCAACATCATCTTTTTTCTTGCGCCACGCTTCATATGCCTCAGATACTTCACCATATATTAAACAAAACTCTTTATTAATATCTGTAACATTAAATCCTTTATCTAATTTATTTTGATAAACACTTTTTTGTACTTGTCTCAAATCTACCATTTTATTTTTCCTCCAATATTTCATTTATTATTTTTCTTATTTCAAATATTCTTTTTTCCATAAATTCCGGATGATCTTTAAACCATTTTATATTAAGTGGGGATGGATGTGGTAATACAATGGCTAATTTCCCATTAATATAATTATTCTTGAAAATTAATTCGTTGAAATTTTCATTTGGAAAAAACACCTTTGCTGATTTTGCACCAATTATTATATAAAGCTTATTATTTATATATTCTAGTTCTTTTTTTATCCACTTTTCATAACAAACCTTTGGTGGCATTCTATCGTTACCATTTTTATCTTTTCCAGGATAACAATGTGCAAGAGCTGCAATATAAAAATTATCTGGATTATAAAATGTTTCATCATCAATCTTATACCATTCATATTTTAATTTTTTTCCACTTTGATCTGTAAAAGGTTTTAGTGTTTCGTGAACAGTAGCAGATGGTGCCTGACTAATTTGAACTATTTTAGAATTAACATTTCCTAAAAATATAGGATGAGGTTGAAATCCAAATTTTTCTTTACAAATTTCACACTTCTTTAAATTTCCTAATAAACCATTAAAATCTTCTCTCATTCTTTTTTCTAAACTCCTCTATTTTGTCAATAACTTCACCAAATATATTTTCAATTGGTTGCATTCCATTAATATAAATCAGATTATTTTCATCAAGAATAGATAAATATGCACTTCTAACTTTTCCTAAATATTCAGGTGTTGCTTTTATATTAAATTTTGTATCAGTATTTCTGTTAATAGATTCATTTGGTGTTATATCAATAAAAAATCCTATATCAGATTTTGGAAAAACTGAATTGATATTAGTTACCCAATTTTTATCAACACCTTCTGTCTTATGTTTTTCATTCTTATGTATCTATCAGTTGCAAATAAATAAGCTTTCAAGATAGGATCTAAAGTTCCTTCTTTTGCCATTTTCTTTAGTTCTTTACCTATATTAGTTTCAAATTCTTTTGAAATTTCTGCAGCTATTCCTGATTTTGAATAATAATCTTTTATCATTTCCACCAATGTAGTTTTACCACAATTGTCTAATCCTTCAAAAATAACTAGCACAATATATCACCTCACATATATATTTATATTATAACATTAAAATTTACTATTTTATCATAAAAAAATTAAAATTTAAGAATCATAATAATTAAAATAATTTATGAACATTTTATTAAAACTAATTATTGATAGGAATTAAAAAAATTGATAAACTAATAAACGATATATGAAAAAAATCCAAAAAATTTTAAATAATAATCTTTGCTTGAATCTATGATTATATTATTTAAAGATTTAAACAATCGCTCAGTTGGTCCTGTTGGTCCAGTTGCCTAAATAAAAAAGTGGCACACATAATAAAAATGATCTATTATAAAGACCATCTCTATAATAAGATCATTTTATATTTATTACTATATTATTAAACTAAATACTGACAAAACTAGGATATTTGCTAAAGCTATAGTAATTACTATTTTTAAAGCCCACTTAAACCAAGTTGAATATTCCACCTTAGCAAGTGCAAGTCCACCCATAATAGCACCACATGTTGGAGTTATTAAATTTACAAGTCCATTTGCTGAAACTAAAGTCATTATAGTAACTTCTGTACTATATCCTAATTGTGCAGCTAAAGAACCAATTATAGGTGAAGATAATGTTGCCAATCCAGAAGATGATGGTACCAAAATTGATAAAACTATATGTAAAACATAATTAAGTGGTACAAACACTAATTCTGGTAAACGAGATAAGAAATTAGATGCGTTATAAATAATATAATTATCTAAATAAGTTACTGACATTAAGACACTAGCGCCTCTAGCAACTGCTATAATTAATACAACACCAACCATATCATCAGCACCATCTACAAAAGCATCAACAATTCCTTTCTCACCTAATCCATTGATAATTCCTATAACAATTGACATAATTAAGAACCATAATGCTGCTTCATAGAACCACCAATTACCAAGTGAAGAACCAGTTAACCATCCTGTAAATTTATCAAAGAAACCAATTCCAAATTCACCCCATGGAATAAATCCAATAATCATGATAACAAAAGTTAAACCTAAAAGAATTAATGTGATTTTTTGTTTCATTGTTAGTTTTGCAACTTTTTCTTCTTTTAAAGCAAAATTACCAAATTTCTTTTCGGCAGCTTTTTGTTCTCTTAAAGACAAGAAAGTAGATCCCTTATCTTTTTTGACTTTCATAGCATAATTAATAACAAATAATATTGAAATTGTTAAAGTTATCAACCATAAGAAAGTTCCAATTAAAATAACAAGTCCTTGATTTATAGCAACATTTTCAGGTAAAGCACTAATTGCTGCTCCAGTTGCAAAAGGATTAATTGTAGAACCAAGTACTCCAGATCCTGCTCCTAAAAGAACAATTGCAGATCCAACTAAAGGATCCATACCAGCAGCCATCATTGTAGCAGCAAGAAGAACATAAAACCCAACTGTTTCCTCTAACATACCATAAGTAGTTCCGCCTATTGAGAATATTAGCATCAAAATAGGAATTAAAATAATCTCATTACCCTTAAGTTTTTGAACTAATACTTTGATTCCAGTCTCAAGTGCTCCTGTTCTATTAAGAATCGCTAAAAATCCTCCAAGAACCATAACAAATATTGCTACATCAACCGCAGACTCAAACCCTAATATCGGTGACATCAAAATATCAGATAATGATGCTCCGACAGTTCCACTACCATTAACAATTTCATCACCAATAAATTGTGCATTTGGTAGCAAATGTGATAATAATCCTAATCCAAATATTAGAATTAAGATAATTGAAAAAGCCGATAACATTGTCTTTGACTTTTTCTTAGCCATACTATTTCCTCCTTTTTATTACTGTACCAGTTTTTCCATTTATTGCTTCGTTTGCTTTTTCTAAAGAACCAATAATAGCTACTTTGTCAAAAGAATCACGAACAAAATCAATACACGCTTCAACTTTTGGAAGCATACTACCTTTAGCAAAATGACCCTCAGATATATATTTTTCTGCTTCATCCACCGTAATAGTATCAAGTGCTACTTGTTTGTCCGTATTGTAGTTTAAATACACCTTATCTACAGCAGTTAATATTAAAAGGATATCAGCATCTATCTCTTTTGCAAGTAATGCAGCAGAACGATCTTTATCGATTACAGCTTCTACACCCTCTAATAACTCAATCTTATTAGTTTTAATTACTGGTATACCACCACCACCAACAGCAATAACAATATTATCATTATCAACTAGTTGTTTTATAATATTCTTCTCGATAATATCAATAGGCATTGGAGAAGGTACTACTCTCCTATAGCCTCGTCCAGAATCTTCAACAAATTGATAACCCTTTTCATTTTCAATTTTAATAGCTTCTTCTTTGCTATAAAACATTCCAATGGGCTTAGTTGGATTTTGAAAAGCACTATCACTTGGATCGACCTGAACTTGTGTTATCAAAGTTGCACAATTTTTAACAATGTTTTGTCTTTCTAGTTCATCTTGAATACATTGTTGCAATTGGTAACCTATATAACCTTGACTCATACTCCCACACTCTGCAAATGGCATTGATGGAGTTTTAGCTTCTCCATTTGAAGAATACTCCATTGCAAGTAATATTTGACCAACTTGTGGACCATTTCCGTGAGTAAGAACAATCTTATTTCCCTCTTTTACTAAATTGACAATAATCTTTGCAACATTTTCAAGAAGTAATAATTGTTCAGTAGGATTCTTTCCTAAAGCATTACCACCTAAAGCAATAACTATTTTACTCATCATCTTCCCTCATAGTGGCATAAACAACTGCTTTAATTGTATGTAATCTGTTTTCAGCTTCATCAAATACTTTTGATTTATCTGAAGTAAATACTTCATCAGTAACTTCCATTTCTTTTAGTCCATACTTCTCATAAATATCTTTACCTATTGTAGTATTCAAATCATGAAAAGATGGTAGACAATGTAAAAATATAACATTTTCATTAGCATTGTCCATAATTTTTTTATTTACTTGATATGGACTAAGTAATTTAATTCTTTCATTCCATACCTCATCTGGTTCACCCATTGATACCCATACATCAGTATAAATTACATCAGCGTTTTCTGAAGCTTTTAAAACATCTTCAGTCATTTCAATAGTTGCACCAGTTTCTTCAGCTATTTTTCTACATTTTTCCACCAAAGTAGAATTAGGCCATAAATCTTTAGGTCCACAAGAAACAAAATGCATTCCCATTTTAGCACAAACTACCATTAAAGAATTAGCAACATTATTTCTAGCATCTCCGAAGAAAACTAATTTGATTCCATCTAAATGACCGAAATTTTCTTCAACAGTCATAACATCTGCTAACATTTGTGTAGGATGAAATTCAGTTGTAAGACCATTCCAAACTGGAACTCCTGCATTTTCAGCAAGTGTTTCCACTATTTTTTGATCATATCCTCTATATTCAATTCCATCATACATTCTTCCAAGAACTTTTGCAGTATCTTCAATACTTTCTTTTTTTCCCATTTGAGAACTTCCTGGATCTAAATATGTAACTCCCATTCCCAAATCTAAACCAGCAACTTCAAAAGCACATCTTGTTCTAGTTGAAGTTTTTTCAAAAAGTAAAACAATATTTTTACCTTTTAGATAACGATGTTCAATAGAATTATGTTTTTTATTTTTAAAATCTTTAGCCAAATCTAAAAGATATCTAATTTCTTCTGGAGTGTAATCCAATAATGTTAAAAAATTTCTATTTCTTAAATCCATACTATTTCAAATCCTCTCTAACAAGTGGCATACTCATACATCTAGGTCCACCACGTCCTCTTGATAATTCAGCACTACTCATTTCTAACACTTTAATACCATGTTCTCTTAAAATATTGTTTGTAATATTATTTCTATTATATACTACTACTACACCAGGTGCTATACATAAAGTATTAGTTCCATCATTCCATTGTTCTCTTTCAGAAGATGTTTTTTCACCACCACCACAAGCTATTAAAGTAATCTTTCTTCCTAAATATTTTTCTAATATTTCTTCTAAAGAACCATTGATTTCTTTTACATTCAAATCTTCATCACTATCAGGAATATCTCCTTCGGTAATTTCAAAAACTTGAAGTGATTCCATAATTCCAGGATGATATGTAAACTTATCATAATCAATTTGGGTAAATACTGTATCCAAATGCATAAAAGCTCTAGATTCAGGAATATTAAATGCTAATATTGTATCAATATTACAATTTGGATTTTTAAACATATTTTTAGCAAGTAAATCAATTGCTCCAGCTTCAGTTCTTTGTGAAATACCAACTGCAATAATATGATCATTTAAATTAAGAACATCTCCACCCTCGATATGATAAGGTAAATATCTATCATAATATTTTTCTACATTATCTTTAAAATCAGGATGATAATTAAATATATATTCAGCATAAATAGTTTCTCTGCTTCTAGTTACTGAATACATTTTGTTTAAAATAACTCCATTACCAGCACTTGCAAATGGATCTCTTGTAAAATACAAGTTAGGCATAGGATCTGCTAAAAAATCTGATTCTTCGCTAACCAAATCAACCAATGATTTTTCAACTTCTCTTTTTGCACTACTGATTTCTAGAAGTTTTATTCCTTCCATTGTCTTTAAAACAAGTTCTTTCTTGTTTCTAAAACTTTTTAAATATTCAAATACCAAATTTTTATATTTTGGAGTTTTTATTCCTGCTTCATATATAAATTGTCTTAAAAACTTATCCAAAATATCATCACTAAGTTCTAATACTTCTGCCATTAAGTCTTCCAAGTAAAGAACTTCAACACCATTTTCTTTTAAGATATTAGCAAATTCATCGTGTTCCTTTTGTGCTTCAGGTAAAAAAGGAATATCATCAAATAATAGTCTAGTTAAACTATCAGGTGTTAAATTAAGTAGTTCATTACCAGGTCTATGTAATAATACCTTTTTTAAAGGTGCAATCTCGCTTTTTACATTAATTACACTCATTTTTTCTTCTCCCTTCATTTAGTAGTTCCCCTACTATTATGATTATATCAAATAAAATATTCTTTTTCAAATAATTTGACGCAAATAAACAATAAATTTAGAGTTTTTTTGCAAAAAGAAATTATGCATTTAAAAAATCTTTAATTCTTTCGTTTTCTTTACTATTAAAAACTTCATCGACTGTTCCAAATAAAGATACTTTGCCATCGTCTAAAAACAATATTTTATTAGCGCATTTTTTAACAAAATTCATCTCGTGAGAAACAACAATCATTGTCATACCATCATCGGCAATTTTTTTAATAAGTTCTAATACTTCTCCAACCATTTCTGGATCTAGTGCTGAAGTTGGTTCATCAAACAAAATAATATCAGGATTCATAATAAGTGATCTTACAATAGCTACTCTTTGTTTTTCTCCACCAGAAAGTTTATTAGGATAACAATTAATTTTGTCACTTAAATTGATAGATTTAAGTAATTCAAATGCTTTTTTCTTTGCTTCGTTTTCTGTCATCATCTTTAATTTCACTGGTGCTAAAATAATATTTTCTTCAACAGTTAAATGTGGAAAAAGATTAAATTGTTGAAAAACCATACCAATTTTTCTTCTTAAATTAGATAAATCATTACTATTTTTATTTATTTCTTTACCTTCAAAAATAATCTTACCACTAGTAATTTCTTCTAATCCGTTTAAGCACCTCAAAAATGTTGATTTTCCACATCCTGATGGTCCAATAATAGCAATTATATCACCTTTTTCTACTTTTAGATTAATCCCCTTTAATACTAAGTTGTTTCCAAATTTCTTTTTTAAATTTTTAACCTCTAACATTATTTAATCTCCCCTCCATTAAATTAACTACTTTAGAAAGTCCTAAAGTCATAATTAAATAAATAAAAGCAATAATAATTAATGGAAAAAAGTAATCGTAAGTTCTAGAAGCAATTATATCAGAAGCTTTAGTAAGCTCAATAATTCCAATATAAGCTCCAACCGATGTCTCTTTTAACAAAGTAATAAATTCATTTCCCAATGCAGGTAAAATATTTTTAATTGCTTGGGGTAAAATAATATATTTCATAACTTGTCCATATTTTAATCCTAAAGAATATCCTGCTTCTGATTGACCAATAGGTATGGAATTAATGCCAGCTCTAATTATCTCTGAAACATAAGCTCCAGAATTAATACCAAAAGCTAAAATACCAACAAGGATTATATTAATATTAACAGATTTAAAAATAACATAATATATTATCATAAGTTGTAAAATAACTGGAGTACCTCTAATAACACTAACATATATTTTTGCAAGAATATTAATAAATTTTAATTTGCCTGTTTGTTCATGATAGTTACGAATTAAAGCAACCGCAACGCCAATAATAATACCAATAATTACAGCAAAAAAAGCGATAATAATAGTATTAACTAATCCTTCAATAATAAACTTGTAACGATTATCATAAATAACACTTTGATAAAAAGAATCCCCAATATTTAGTAAAAATAACGCAATTTTTTCAAATATAAAACTCATAATTCACCTATCTTTCTAATTAGAAGAATGATTAATAATATAGTTATCAATCATGCCATCATTTAAAAGTCTTGTTAAAACTTTGTTTATAGAATCAAGTAACTCTTTGTTATCTTTATTTACAATCATTCCATAGCTATCATGAGTAAGTTCTCCTTCTAAAATTATAAGTCCATTATTATTATTTAATATTTCTTTTGCAGGTAACTCATCCATAACAACACAATCAACTTTATTATCTTTTAAATCTTGAATAGCAGCTAAATACTTTTTCTGTCTCACAATAGTTGCCTTATCATATTTTTTTGTCACATAACTATCTGCAACACTACCAAGTTGAACTGATATTTTTTTATTATAAATGTCATCAACATTTTTGATATCACTATCTTTTTTGACAATAACAACTTGTTTAGAAGTAGAATAATTAATAGAAAAACTAACTTGTTTTGCCCTTTCGTCACTATAACTAATTCCAGCAGCACCAAAATCAGCCTTTCCTGTTTTAACCTCATTGATAATTGAATCAAAAGCAACATCTTTTATAACTAATTCTTTACCAAGTTCCTTTGCTATTTCTCTAGCAATATCTACATCTACTCCAACAATTTCTCCGTTTTCATAATATTCGTAAGGAGCAAAACCAGCCTCCGTTACCATTACTAATTCGTTGTTGTTTTTATTACAACCAACTAAACCAAAGATCAATAATAAAATAATAAAAAATTTTTTCAAAAACATCACTCTCCTAGTAATAAATAAATTATATCATAAATTTAATATAAATATTATAAAATTAATATAACTTTTTATTTTTAAATAAACCTAATAAAATAATTATAACTAAATTAACAAATGTAATAGATGAATCACTATTAAAATAAATTATAAGATTAAAAATCGAATACAAAACTAATAGTATCACTTTTTTTATTAAAACTTTTTTATAATATATTAAACTAAAACCTTTCTAAATTTTTTTATCATAGTCAAAAAAACTTACTTAAAAAATAAAACCTCATATTATATATTGTAATATGGTGATAATTATGAAATATATAAAAATCAAGTGTAAAGTAATCAATGATTTAAATACATGTAAATATCATGTTATTATATTAAATAACAAAAATATTATCTTTGATGGATATACTAAAGAAACAATATATTTAAATTTAAAAATTGGAATTTATAATATTGTAATTATTCCTTGTAATAATAAATCAAATAAAATTTGTTCTAGTTTTATTGTTGATGACAATAGTTGTAATACATTTAATTTTGTATTTTATAAAAAAAATCCTATTACTATAAAAATAACGGGCAAGAATTATAAAGGTCTACCAATTGAGAAAGGAAAAATAATTATATGGCAAAACAACACATAGTTTCCATTACTAATGGAATAGGTAGTAAAGAACTTGCAAATGGTAATTATAGCGTAACATCATCTATTACAGGTTATGATAACTCAACTATTACTCCAGACTCTGTTGAAATAAGTGAAGGACTAGATAATTATGAATTTACTGTTTCAGCTACTGGTACATTAATTTTACATGTATCTGATGATGGTACTGAAATAGGTATTCCTATTGTTGGAGCTACATTTTATAGATGTGATGCTTCAGGAAATACTTATGGCGATGCTGTAGTAAGTGATGATGAGGGAAATGCAACTTTTAATAATGTTCCATATTCAACTGAAGGTAATGCTCCTAATGTTTATTATAAACAAACAAGTTCTGATGGGGAGCATGAATTTACTTCTGAACTTCAAACTGCTACTTTAGAAGAAGAAAATGTAACAATTGAAATAAGTAATCTTCCTGCAGTTGAAAGAACTATTAATTTAACTGATGCATATTACTCTGATTTACCAATTGAAAATGGTGAAATAACATTATCTGAGCAAGAATAAAAAGGTGTTTAGCACCTTTTTATATTGATTTATTTTTGATTAAATATTTTTTTCTAAATTCTAAAATACATAAAATTAAAAATATTAAACTTATGATAATAATAAATAATCCCGCAACTTTATTTTGGTAACTTATAACAATTCCCAACACAAAAAGTCCTCCAATTATTGTTATAAAAAATAATACAATAAAGAAAATAAGAAAATATCTAATAAATGATGGTACTTTTTTATTAGTAGATAAATAAATACTTCCTTCTAAAATTAAATCAATTAAAACTTCAATTAAAAATTCCATAATTACCTCTTATTTACATATTATCTACTATTTTAAATAGTTTTTTCATAGCAGATTTATGATCTATTTTACTTATATTATCACACATTTTATTTAAATAATTATCATCAAGCATTAATTTATAATAAATATTAAATGTTTTTTTATTTTTTCCCCATTTTGCATAACCTTTATGACATAATACTTTTCTGTTAACGATTTCTTGTCCACCATTACTTTTTACAAGTAACATTGGTTTATTAAAATAAAGACATTCTGTTATTTGTGCTCCACCTGGTTTTGTTACAACAAAATCACTTACCATATAAAACTCATTAACATTAGTGACATAACTATATAATCTAATATTACTTTTATTATATTTTTTGACATATTCTTTAGCTTTTGAATAAGCTTTTTTATTTTTGCCTGCGATAAATAAGACATTACAATCATAATTATTTTTTAATATTTCTTTAAAATAAATTAAATTATTTAATGCCCCATTTCCTCCACCTACAAAAAATAGGACATTTTTTTTATTATTATAAATTTTAAATTTTTTGAGAAGTTTTTCTTTAGCTAAATTTTCATAAACTTTAGGACAAATTGGTATTCCTGATGTATGAATTTGTTTATTTTTAAAACCTTTTTTTAATAAATAGAATTTTTCTTCAATACTTGATACTATAATAGCATCAATGCATTTGATTTTAGATAACCAAAAATTATGAGCATGATAATCTGTAACTATCGTAACTATTTTAGAATTAGTTATTCCTTTTTTGTTATATTTATTAATTAAATCTGTACCAAAAAAATGGGTAGCTATTGTTATATCTGGATTAAAATCATTTATAATTTTTTGTAACTTTTTACTTTTCAACAAAAACATTGAAGCATTGTTAAAAATGTAAGCTGATAACTTATTGTCAAAAGAAAAATAGATAAAAGACCATATAAATGGTAGTTTAGTCATAAAAAATTCTGTTGTTTTTTTACTTAAATTACCTATTACTGGTATTCCATATGATATTAAATCAATAAGCATGCATTCATAATCTCCATTTGCTTCAAAATATTTTTTTATATATTCTGCAATAGTTTTATGACCACTTCCATATGTTGCATATAATATTAAAATTTTTTTCATTATCTTTATAGTTACCTTTCTTTAATCCTATTTAATATATATTATATTATAAAAAATATAATTCTTAAATACTTTTATTTTAAACAAGTAAAAAATCAGGCAATAATAAAATTTATCTGTTTTATTATTTATTATCTTTCCATTCATGATATAAAATATCTTTAAGTACTAACATAGCATCTAATTCATTATAGTTATATGTTTCTTGTAATTCATTAATCATTTTTCTTATTTCTTTGGCATATTTAGAAATATCAACTTGTTTTTGATAAGTAGCTAAAACTGGATATTTTTTACTCCATGCTTTAGTCCAATTTACATTTTTTGTTTCTTCTTCATTAGTATTTTTAATTATTTCTTCTATATTTTTCATAAAATTTTCACATCCATTTTATTTAAAAATTTTAAGTAATAAAAAATCAAACTATAAAAGTTTGACTAATTTTCAAGTGGTGCCTGTGAAGTAGACGTCTACACCTGTTATAAAGTAATTAATTTAAGTATTAATAATATTTTGTATCAAAAGAAAGTAAATATGATATAATAATTTTTGTTTTTGGGAGGTGCTTTTAATTATGCTTAATAATGAAATTATTAATTATGTAAATAAGCTTATTAAAGAACTTAACTTAACTAACTATATTGGAATTATAGTATATGGGAGTTATGTAGGAAATAGAACTAATAAACTTTCAGATTTGGATGTTATGATAATTAAAGATAATTATGAAACACAAGATTGTGGTAGTTTATTAATTGATGGCATAAGAGTAGAATATTTTATACAAGACTTAAAAAGATTATATCAATTAATAAAAAATGAAGTTGATAATAATGATCCTTCTCATTTAACAAAATTTGCAACTTGTGAAATCTTTTATGATTTTGAAGGTAAAACTGCAGAATTTTTAGATTATGCTAAAACATTATACAACACTAAGATTATTCCGTCATTTGATAACAATGATAAATTTTCAATTTTTTCTATTAATAATAGAATGGAAGATTTAGAATCATTAATTGATAACGAAAGTTTTTATGCTGTTTATTATATAACGTTAGAAAAAATCAGAACTCTATATGCGAAGATTAATGGAATAATTGATTTACCAATAATGAAAATAGAAAAAATTTATAATGATAATATTTTTGCAAAGAAGTATATCGCATCTTCATCTCATTGTTTACCTAATCAAAATTTTATTAATTTATATCTACAATGTATAAAAATCGATGATAAAAATGTAATGCTTGATAACATAAAAAAATTATATAGTTATTCTTTTAAACAGTTAGATTTCAATCCTGAAAATTTTTGTTTAAAATTCATTAAAAAACCACCTTTTCGAGTTTAATCATTCAATATATAAGACGCTTAATTTTATTACACTAATCGTCTTTTTTTGTTTGTGACAAAATATTTAACCCCCTAGGTATTTTGACACAAGCATCAAAATACTAACTGAAAAAGAAAAAACAATCTTTTTTCAGATTGTATGTATATTTAAAGTTCTATTAGTTAGAACAGATTCGTCAATGGTGCCTGTGAAGGGACTCGAACCCTTACGATATTGCTACCACTGGATTTTGAGTCCAGCGCGTCTACCTATTCCGCCACACAGGCAAGTAAAAGTTTTTATAAAACTTCTTCTTGTTCTTCTTTATATTTTGAATTATAAAGCTCAACTTCATCATCTTTTTTTACATCTTCAAATTTAGGCAATTCATCTTTAGATGATAATCCAAAATAATCTAAAAATTCTTTAGTAATTCCATAAAGAATTGGTCTTCCTGCAACATCTTTTCTACCTAATTCTTTAACAAAATCTTTAGCTATTAAACTTCTTATCATTTGAGCTGAACTAACGCCTCTTAACTCATCAACTTCTAAACGAGTTATAGGTTCATTATAAGCTATTATTGCCAAAGTTTCAAGTGCTGATTGTGATAATTTTCTAACATCAGATATTTCAGTTAGTTTTTGGTAATACTTTCTATTTCTTTCTTTAGTCGTAAGTTTATATTTTTCTCCTAATTTTTTTATTTCTATTCCCCTATTTTCGTCTTCATAATCATGATTTAATTCTTCAAGTAAAAGACTTGTTTCTTCCTTGCTCTTTTCAATTATTGAAGAAATTTCATCAATACTTAATCCTTCATCCCCTACAACAAATAAAAGGCCTTCAAGAACTGATTTCATTATGCCACCTCACAATATATTTTATCAAAATTATTTTCTTGTGTAATTACTAATTCTTTATTTTTAGCCATTTCTAAAATTGATAAAAAGGTAATTACTACATATGGTTTTGATATATTATCAAATAAGTCAAAAAATTCAACTTTTTTTCTTGTTTTTAACAAAGTTCTTATTTCATAACTTCTTTCTTCTACTGACATTTCTCTTGTTGTTACTTTTGTACTTAATGGTTCTAGGTATTTTTTTCTTTCTAAATACTTAGAAAAAGCTTTTAGTAAATCATCAAGAGTAATATCATCGCTTACTTTAACACTATTTGTTTCATATTCCTTTAATGAAGAAGGAACTTTAGTAAAGACCTCTTGTCTTTTTTCTTCAAGTTCTTTAAACACACCTGTCATTTCTTTATAGTTTTTATATTCAATTAATCTATTAATTAAGTTTTCTTTAGCATTTATAAATTCTTCATCTTCTTCATCTTTTTTATCACTAGGAAGTAAATATCTTGATTTTAAATAAATAAGTTCAGATGCTAAAGTAAGATATTCTGAAGCTACAACTATATTTAAACTTTCCATATTTTCAATGTATGATAAATATTGATTAGTTAAACTTACAATTTCAATATTCATAATATCCATCTTATCTTCTTTTATTAAATGAAGTAATAAATCAAGTGGACCTTCAAAATCCAATATTTTAAAATTATACATAAACCTTCACCAACATAATTATTATACCATAAATTATAAACGAATACTTGTTTTTTCGCGATTGATATTAATTTCTAGTTTAGTATCATCATTTATATACATACTTATCGTAGGATTATCTCCTAAATATGATAAAACATGTTCCACATATTTTGAATCACCAACATTTATCATATTTCTATAATAATCATTTGTTATATAACCAAAGTCATAATAATCATCTAAAACACTTTTTTTACTTTTACCACAATCTTTAGCGTAACTTGTTAAAATATAATCCATATTACCATAACCCATATTATAGGATTGAAGAGCTGCGATAGGATTATTTCTCATAAAATCCATTTGTTGTCTCATTATCATACAACCGATTTTGATATTAGTTTCTAAATTAGTCATAGTATCTTCTGTTATTTTAAAAGTTTCATCACATTTGGTTTCATAATTATAAACTGTTATTTCTTTATTTTTCCAAACACTTTCTTCAATTTGCATAAGTCCAACAGCACCACTTTTTCTGTTTGTTGGATCATGAATTCCACTTTCTTGTGTTGCTAAAGCAATCATTAAATTAGCATCAAGTCCATACATATTAGAATATTTAGTAATTAAATCACCATATTTTTCTTTACAAGTATCAAACTTTTGTGAATCACTTCTATCATCATAAGTAAGATCAATTTGAAATTCATAAGTTTTTTCAAGCATTTCATTTAAAGAAACATTTTCTATTATTTGATTTTGCTCTTGTTCTTCTTTTTCTTCGAAAAAAAGATTGTTTACTTCTTCTACTTCATCAAAAGAAGTTTCAATAATAAGACTATCTGTATTATCTATAGTACTAAAATTAATACCTTTAGCATTTTCTTTTAAAAGTGATGTTGCTGCGATTCCTGCACTTAAAAGTACTGCAGTTGTACCTAATTTTAATCTGTTTAATTTAGCTTTTTTTAATTTTTCTTGTCTATATACCCTATTTAGTTTTACTTTTAAAACTTCAAATAAAGGATAATTTTTTACATTATCATAATCTTTAATTGTAACATCAACACCTGAAGCATTAAAGTTTATATCTTTTCCTATTACTTTTACTTTTGATATTTTTTCATTTTGTAATTCTTGAACAAACTCTACAACATTTTTATTTATAAAATAAATACTTTTTTTATTTTTTTTAACTTCTGTTGCTTTTATATCTAAAATTCTTCCATTATTATAAATTTCTATTTTTAACATACTAATCACCGTTTATAAATTCTTTTATTTTATCATTTACAAGTTTATAACAAAAATCATCATTTAAAGCATCAAGTACTATTTTGTTATTAAACATATGATAAGTTGAAGCATAGATATTTAATTTATCTTTATCATAAGTATTATCAGTATAAATAACATAGTTTTTATCATTAAAAGAAAAAGTATGTAACACTTCATATTTTTTTACATCGCCATTAATATCTTTTACTTCAATAAATAAATCTTCCATATATATCACCATATCTTAAAAAAATTATATCATAAAAATTAAAGTTTGCATATAATTAATTTTTGATGTATAATATATGGCTAGAAAAAAAAGAAAGGATGTATTATTTATGGCTAATAGATGTGGAGATTGTGATTATTTAAATTATAGAGATACTAAATGGGATGGAGAAAAAGTTTGGTGTAATAAAAAAGGTTATTATGTAAAACCAGGAGAAGTTGCTTGTGAAGATTATACCTATCATGGACATAGATATGGAAGATATTTAGTAACAGCAACTTGTAATATTTTAAATATTAATAAAGATTTTAAAGATAACTTATTTAAAGCTTTTGATCTTGTAAGATTTGAAAAAACGCCAGAAAGAGATTATATATATGATTGTTTAGAACAATATGATGTTGTTGGTCCAATTATTGCTGATTATTTATATAAAGATAATTTTAGAGAAGTAATTGCAGATTCAATGTTATATAATTATATACTTCCTTGTTATAAATTAATAAAAGAAGGAATTTATGAAGAAGCCGCAGATAAATATATTGAAATGACTTATACATTAATTGACTTTTATATGGGAGAAAATAAAAAAAATGTTAGAGAAAGATAAACTCCAACATTTTTTTATTTTAATCTTTTGGTTTAAAGATAAGAGCAAAGATAAAGCTAAAGAATATAGCACTTGTTATTCCTGCTGCTGTAAAATCAAATACTCCCATAGCAATTCCCATAAAACCAGATTCTATAGTTCTATTCATAGCTCCATGCATAAGTAGATGTCCAAAACTTGTAATTGGAACAAGTGCTCCTCCTCCAACATGAACGATAATCATATCATAAATATTAAATAAATCTAGAAAAGTTCCAATAACAACAAATAAACTAGTAATATGTCCTGGAGTTAGTTTAGTATTATCTAAAATAGCTTGAGCAATTAAACATAAAACTCCACAGAACAAAAATGAATAAACGTACATCATTTTACCACCTCGAAACTTACAGCGTGAGCAATTCCTAAAATACTTTGTTTTTGAAATAAAAATGTTGGATTAAATAAAGCACCTGTTGTTATTAATAAAACTTTTTTTAATTTTTTCTCTTTCATTTGTTTAAAAATATAAGAATAATTAACAAGAGCACTACAAACTGGTCCAGAACCTCCTGCGGTTATTTCTTTTTGTTTAGAAAAATCATAAAGCATAGTTCCACAATCATCATAATTTTTTCCTAAAGTCATATTATATTGTTCTTTTAAATAATCTTTCATAACTTCTTTACCAAATATTCCAAGATCTCCTGATAAAATAAGATCATAATCATCAACTTTTTCATTTAGATTAGTTAAATGATTATATAAAGTATCACAACATGCTGGTGCCATTGCTGCTCCAACGTTATTAGCGTCTTTAAAATTAAGATCAACTATTTTACCAACTGTTGATGCTACAACTTTTATATTGCTTTTTTCATTACTTAACATAATACTTGCCCCTCCAGTTGATGTGAATGTTGCTGTTTTTGGTTTTGGTGCTCCATATTCAATTGGATTTCTAAATTGTTTTTCACTTACTAGATTACTTGATGTAGTTGTACAAATACAATTATTTATTTTTTTACTATCAATAAATGTTGATCCAATTATTATCTGTTCCATTGTTGTTGCACATGCTGTATAAATTCCTAAAAAAGGAATTTTATATTTTTTCGCGCCATAACAAGATACTGCAATCTGATTAGTTAAATCCCCTCCGATTAATAAATCAATATCTGTATCTTTTTTATTTGTTTTTTTTAGTAAAATATCCACTGCGTCATTAAATAATTTAACTTCTCCTTGTTCAATTGATTCCATTCCAAAATAATAATCATAATATTTTTTATCAAAATAAGAAGATAATTTACCATTAGACTCTAAAACCCCAGCTACTGTTACGACATCTTTTACATATACATTATTATATTTACAAGTCATAATTAACCTCCTATTAAAAATCTTATAATTCCAACAATATATGCTGAAACAATACCATAAAGGATAACACTTCCTGCTAGTTTAAAAATATTACTTCCAATTCCACAAACAAGACCTTCTTTTTTATAATCTAATGCTGCACTTTGCATTGAATGAGCAAATCCTGTAATTGGTATTATTACTCCCATTCTTCCAAAATGAACAAAGTTATCAAAAAATCCTAAAGCTGTAAATAAACATGCAAGAAATATTAATGTTATTATCATAAATACTGACGCATCATTTGATGACACATTAAGAACTTTGGAATAAAACTCTACTAAAAAGTTACCAAAAGCACCAATTAAACCTCCTATTACAAAAGCTTTAACTAAATTTAGTAACTTATTTTCATCAGGTTTATGCTTTTCTACAATTTCATTAAATTTTTTTTCATTCATATTATTTCACCATTACTATTATGGAAAAATAAACTTTTTATATACAAAAAAACTCTATCTATAACAGAAAATAGAGTTTTTTATCATTTAAGATTAGTTCTTAATCTTCTTAATATATCTTTTTCTTTTCTCGATATCATACTTTGAGTCATATTCAAAAGCTTTGATGTTTCCATTTGACTTCTTTCATTGACATATCGTTCATTTATAATACTAAATTCTTCTGGACTTAAATTTTCTAAAGCAATTTTTAAATCTAAAATATCACTATCATAATTGTTGTCAACTGATGATATTTTATTATATAAATTGTTGTCATTAAAGTCTACTTCGTCTAAACTTTCTACTAAAACTTTAGAATTTATCGCATCAACTATTGTTTTTTCATCAATCTCTAAAAACATTGCAATTTCTTTCGTACTTGGTTCTCTTTGTAATTTTTGACATAGATAAGATGTTGTTTTTTCTATAACTTCATTTAATTTAATTGAATCTTTACTTACTTTTAAGGTATTAGATTCTCTTAAATACTTTTTTATTTCACCAGTTATATAAAAATAAGCATAACTAGAAAATTTAGTATTTTTATCTTCTTTATAATTTTTATAAGCGTTAATAAGACCCATAACTGCTACTTGATATAAATCATCTTTATCAAAATATCTAGTATATTTATTTATTATTTTATAAATCATATTCTCATTTTCATAAACTAAACTTGTTAAATCACTCATAAATATCCTCCATCCAAAAATATATTAAACTATTTCTATGTCACATTTTTTTGTTTTTTGTTAAATGTTTACTAAATTGAAAACTTTTTTTTCATCTTTTATTTGATATAGGTTATCAAAAATATTTTCATTATAGGAAAAAAGCTTGTTAATTCCTACAATTATTAATTTTCCATTATTATCCTTTATATTTAAATAATTTTTTATTATAATATTTGTTCCATATTTATCTATATAATCTAATTCTTCTAAGTTAAGTAATACATACTTTACTCCATTACTTGTTATTAATTTTGTTAAATTATTATCTAACATATTACAAGTATCTCCATTTAATATTCCTTTTAATCTAACAAATAATATTCCTTTTTGAAAATTCATTTTTATATTTAACATAATTAACCAATCCTTTATAAGATAAATTATAATTTTTATCTTTGTCGAATTATTTCGATTTAACAATTTAATTTTTATTTTACGTAAAAAAAAGAAAGATTTATTTTATCTTTCTAGTAATAGGCTTTTCATCAATTTCGAAGAATCTTTTATTATAAGTTTTTACAAGTTCTTCAAAATTTTCACTATATTTTTCTATTAATTCTTCTTTAGATTTGTTTTTAATATATAAATCATTTATTAGTCTAAGCAAGTTATAACCTACAAAAGTAAATGGTTTTAATTCTAGTTTATATCTTTCATGTTCTGCATAATGACCTAGATTAGTACAAGAGTAAAATGCTTTGTTATTGTTTTTATTGCAAATAATATCATAGATTATCTTATAATCTTCATATGGTATTCTAAATAAATAATAATTTAAGTTAGCGATTTGATATTCTGCTTCTTTAAAACATGTTGCCATATGTACTTTGTAAATAAAAGGATAATCATTTTCATAAATATTTTTACCAACAACTTCATTTAAAATATGATTAAAAAGTTTTATATCATCTTTTAAATTGTTTATCTTTTTAGTATTGCCATAATAATTATTAAGTAATCTTGCTAAATCTGGAATTTTTTTAGTTAAAGTATTTCCTCTTAATGATTCATTTGATGTTGTTTTATTAAGTGTAAAAGATGGTTTCACTATACTTTTGAATACTTTAAAGTTTTTAACCTTACCATTTTTTTCTACTTCTATTGATATTGTTATGCTTGGTCTTTCTTCATTTTCTTTATATGATAAAGCATTTATTATATAAGGATTAAGCATGTTGTTATTCATCATTTCTTTATACAAATAGCTATCCTCATAAATAAGATTTAATAAATCAATAATATGAATATTTAAAGTAAAATTATCACTATTCTTTACAATACTATAGCAAGTACCCATTTCATTATAATTGTTACTTTTAAGCATAAATACTGGTTCATTTATAATAATTCTATTTTGATTTTTTACTTCTTCAAGCATCAATTGTTTAGTTAGTTTTTCTATCTGTTTATCTTTTTTATAAGAAATATCTTCTTTTTTTTCTTGCTTACCTAAATTATTAATGCTTTCTATTAAATTAGATTTTTTATTATCGCTCATTTTTCTTTTAGAAATATATTTTTTTAATTCATTTAGTTTTTCTTTTATAATATAATCACTTTTATGATCATATTTTTCACTATTGTACATTTTGTTAAAAAGTCTTACGTAATAATCTTTACTAACTACTTCTTTATTTTCAATGTATTCATGACACGAATTTATAAAATGATCTAAAATTACTTCAATTACTGGTTTTTCTTTTAATTCAAAAACTTTTTTATGTTTTGTAAACAATTCTTTTAAATAATATTCATATTCTTCATTATTAAGCCAAAACTCAATAATATCATATAAATAATCATGTTTCATAAAAATACCCCCAACTACATAGCGTCACGTCTTGAAAAATTTAATCTTCCTTTACTATCTGTTCCAATTGCTTTAACTACTATTTCATCACCAACTTTAACAACATCATCACATTTTTCAACGCGTTCTTTAGCTAATTTTGAAATATGTACTAATCCTTCACATCCTGGCCATACTTCTACAAATACTCCAAAAGATTCTATTTTTGTAACTTTTACAGTGTAAAGTTTTCCTTCTTCTACTTCACGAGTAATATCTAAAATCATATTAACTGCTTTTTCTATTACTGCTTCATCGTTATGATATAGAAGAATTCTACCATCATCATCAATATCTATTTTAATTGCATTTTTATCATTTACTGATTTTACGTTACTTGAATCTTGAATAATTTTAGTAATAACATCTCCACCACGACCAATTACTAGTTTAATTTGATCTTCTCTTATCTTCATTTGTTTAATTTTTGGAGCATATTTAGATAATTCTTTTCTTGGTTCTTTAATTGCTGTTCTCATGTTTTCTAACACTTCAAATCTTGCTTTTTTTGCTTGGTGTAGAGCTTCACTTAATATTTCTTTAGTAATTCCTTTTATTTTAATATCCATTTGTAAAGCACAAATACCATTTTCAGTACCTGCAACTTTAAAATCCATATCTCCAAGATGATCTTCTAAACCTTGAATATCAGTTAAAATTGTATATTTATCATCTTTTGTTATTAGTCCCATTGCAATACCTGCGACCATATTCTTAATCGGAACTCCTGCAGCCATTAAACTCATACAACCAGCACAAATACTTGCTTGTGAACTTGAACCATTACTTTCTAATACTTCTGATACAACTCTTATTGTATAAGGGAATTCTTCTTCACTAGGAAGCACTTGTAAAAGAGCTTTTTCTCCTAAAGCACCATGACCTATTTCACGTCTTCCTGGAGCTCCATATCTTCCTATTTCACCAACACTAAATGCTGGGAAGTTATAATGTAACATAAATCTTTTGCTTTCTTCGTCTGATAATCCATCTAAAATTTGATATTCAGATAAAGATCCTAGAGTTGTAACACTAAGAACTTGAGTTTGTCCTCTAGTAAATAATGCTGATCCATGAGTACGTGGTAGTATATCAACAGAACTTGAAAGTGGTCTTATTTCATCTAAAGCTCTACCATCAGGTCTTATATGTTCTTCAGTTATAAGACGTCTTACTTCTTCTTTTTCAATTGTTGATACAACATCTTGAGCTTGTTTTTTAATATCTTCTAGATTTTCACTATCTTTATATAAATCTTCAATGATATTTACAACTTCTTCTTTTAGAGCTTCAACTCTTTCTTCTCTTTCTTTTTTATCTGTTGTTTTTATAGCATTAACCATTTTAACTGTTATTATATCTCTTACTTTAGCATTAACATCATCATCTATTTTAAATAATTCATAATCAAATGTTTCTTTGCCAACTTCTTTTATTATTTCTTCTTCAAAAGCAATTAATTCTTTTATTTTTTCATGACCAAACATTAATGCTTCAAGCATATCTTCTTCACTTGCTTCTTTTGCACTTGATTCAACCATGTTAATTGCATCTTTTGTTCCTGCAACGGTAATGTATATTTCACTTTTTTCTACTTCTTCTGGAGTTGGATTTATAATTAGTTTGCCATCGACTTTACCAACAACTACCCCTGCGATTGGTCCTTCAAAAGGTAAATCACTAATACCTAAAGCAAGTGATGAACCAAAAAGAGCAGTAATTTCAGGACTAGTTTTAGTATCTACTGATAAAACGGTATTAACTACTTGAGTATCATAACTAAATCCTTCAGGGAAAAGTGGTCTTATTGGTCTATCAATAAGTCTTGCTGCAAGAGTTGCAGAATCAGTTGGACGACCTTCTCTTTTTATAAATCCTCCAGGAATTTTACCTACTGAATATAATTTTTCTTGATATAAAACTGTTAAAGGAAAAAAATCACCTGCAGTTTTTTCTTTAGCGTGATTAACTGCAGTTAAAACAACTGTATCACCATATCTTACAAGACATGCTCCATTTGATTGTTTAGCTAATTCTCCTATTTCAACTATTATTTTTCTTCCTTCAAAATCTTTTTCAAATACTTTCTTTTCCATATTTTTTTATCCTTCCTACTATTAAACTATTTTTTAGTATATCCTAATTAATTTAATTAAATCCAAAATAAAGACACTAAAAAATAGTGCCTACTTTCTTATTCCTAGTTTTTCAATTACTTCACGATATTTTACAATATCATTTTTCTTTAAGTAATTTAGTAAATTTCTTCTTCTACCAACTTTCTTTAAAAGTCCACGTCTTGAATGGAAATCATGTTTGTGTTCTTTTAAATGATTTGTTAAGTTAGTTATTTCTTCAGTTAAGATAGCGATTTGTACTTCAGGAGATCCTGTATCTTTACTATCTCTTGCGAAATTTTTAATTACTTCAGCTTTTTTATCTTTTGATAAAGCCACAAATAACACCCTCCTTTATAAATTAGACCATATCCTAGTAATCAAGGTTTTTCGAATCACCAAGAAATGGAACAACAATAATATACTATAAAATATATGAAAAATCAAGAAAAAAAAGAAGTTTTTTAGAAACTTCTTTTACAATACGGACAAGTCTTAAGTGATGCAGATACCCTATGTCCACAAATAGAACAAACTTTGGTGGCATCTTTATCTTCTAAGACAACTGGTCTTTCTTCTTGTTCTTCTTTATATGTATTAAAATTAAATCTATTATTTAAATCTGGATTAATTCCACCTACATTATTAGAAACATTTGAAATAGTTGGTTTTTCTTGTTGAATGCTATTCATATTTTGATTTAAATAACTGTTTTCATAATTTGGATTAATTGATAATGGCTTAGTAGGTCCAAATGGATCTTCTTCTTTTTTTTCTTCATGATCCAAATTAGCTTGTTTTAATATTTCCTCTTCTCTTAGTTGATTCTTTAAGTTATCAGTAGTTATCTTATCTTTATCTTTTTTATTTTTAATTAGTAAGACTACTATTCCAACAAGAGCAGCAACTCCTACAACAAATGCAATAATGATAAATATTAAATTATTACTTTTTTCAATAACTATTCTATAATCCCTTGTTGTACCATCTAAACTAATTGTTGTAATAGTTATTACATCACCATTTTTTAAATTATTGTTTCCCTTTACTCTTACTTCAGTTCCATCTTCTTCAACTGTTGATTTTATGACTAAACTATCTTCATCTTTAATTTTTAATGTATAGTCAGATTTATCATAACTAAATCCCAAATCATAACCTTCAACTACTAAGTTTATAAGATTTGGATTATCTCCTAAAGTTTCTCCTTCTTTTAATCTTTCAACTGTAATTTTATATATTTTTTCAGTTCCTTGTTCACTAGTTACTTTAATAATAATTGGTGTATTTTCTCCATCTTTTAAAGTTAGATTGTTATTTGTAATTTCAACTTTTGCAAGAGAACTTTCTGCTGTTGCAACAACATTTATTTTTTCTACTTCATGTAACACTTTTACTTTATATTCAGCAGTATCTTTATCAAAAATTAATTTTCCACTTGAGATTTCAAGATTACTTAAATAATTATTAGTATCTCTACCATCTTCTCTATTAACAATTATAGTATAAGCCGTTTTTGCTCCGCTTTCACTTGTTACGTTAATAGTAAATTTATTTTCGCCATAGTTTAGTGCTTTATCTTTTACTTCACCTGATACTGTTTGAGTATCATCTTTTTTTGTTGCAGATATAGTTATTTTATCAACATCTTTTGTAACATTAACTGTATAAGTTTTTGTATTTTCTGCAAATGTTGGATTTAAACTTCCTGAAGATATTTGAATATTTTTTAATGCTGTATCTGTTTGACATACCCTATTAGCATTTATAGTATAAGTTCCTTTAGTTGATTTATCTTCTGCAGTTATTGTTAAAGTTATTTTATTATTTCCACAAACTAATTTTTTATCTCCAACACCTGAAATAGTAGCATTAGAATCATTTGTTGTTGCAGAAACATTTATTGTTTCTTTTTTAACACTATCAATTGTACAACTATTATCTGCTAAATTACAACTTGCTTGTTTTCCATCTATCATTAATGTTTTTAATGTTGTATCATTGTTTAATACTTTTACTGTACTTTTAAGTGTTGTATTACTAACTATAATAGAATTATTTAAATTATCTTTAGCATCAATTTGCAAAACTTCAATATCAGCATTTCCTATTAATGCATTTGTTTTTAAAGCTAAATCAAAACTTTTAACAACTTTACCTGTTCCAGTTAAATCAAGATCTGTCTCATTTATTGTTGTTCCAGATACAAAAACTTTTTCTTCATCTACTTTTACTACTGCTGAAAACTCTTTTAATACTTCATCAGCATCAGGAGTAACATCTGATTTTATAGTACAACTTACTGTTCCTCCTTTTTTTACTGTGCTAGAACAATTTAAACTGAAATCTGCACTTGCACCATAAACACAAAATGGCATAAACATAGTTAATAAGATTAATAAATAAAACCCTTTTTTCATACTCTTTTTTCTTCTCCTTCATTTAACCAAAACCCAACTATTTTATAAACCAATTATACCAAATAAGAATTTAAATGTAAATATTAGAAAATATTTTTTTAAGAAAGTAACAATTATTTACTTTTTTAGTATAATTTCACTTGATAAAAGTCTTTTTAAAATATGTCTTTTTAATTTATTCGTATTATCTTGAAATAATTCCATTTCAACCATAGTCCAAATTAAAACCCAACCACCAATTAGTATTATTTCTTTAAAAATAGTTTCATTAATTAAAGTTGATAAAAAAATAGCAAATATCCCTAATATAAGGTATAAAATTTGAATAATATTATTTCTTTCATGTTCTTTAATACTTTTTTGATACTCTAAATTTAAACCTTCCTTTATTAAAGAAACAATATCAATTCCCTTTATTTTAGTATTAATAACAATTTTTATTTTTGTTTCATTATTTATATGAATTGAATTATTTATAATGTAATTAATTAACTCTTCCGATACAATATTTTTATTATATTTTTCATATAAATCATTTTCACTTTCTAAATCAACATCTATTATCTTTTCCATTTTTATCCTTCCTTTTTAAACATTAATTTTTTTATATTCTTTAATGCCAGATTTATTTAAAATTGTATATAAAATAATAGAAATAATAAGCATCAAAATAATATGAAATAATAACAATAATTCTATTTTTATATAACTACTTAATAATACTATTCCTAAAATACTTATTATAAAAATACCCATGCCAATAAATACTGAAATCATTGAACTCATACTTTGTTTAACAACTTCTGTGTCATTAGATGCATTCATTTTAGGATATTTTAAATTGACAATTAAACCAATACAAGAAGTTAAGAAAACTATTAAAATACTTAAAATAGTAATAAGTAAAATGTATAAAATATTTGGTTTAATTATAATAAAAAAAACTAAATCAGAAAAAATAATAAATGGTAATTCTATAACAAAACAAGTTAATATCTTTGAATCAAGAATTGTTTTTTCTTTTATTGGTAAGCTTTTTGTAATATTAATTGTCTTACCTTCAAGAGAAATACTTGATGATGAAATTGATGTCATCAAACCAACAAATAAAATAAAGAAATAAAATATTACTGGTAGAGATAAGTCTGTATTTATTCCAGATTCAGATAATATATCATTAAACATACTTGGACCTTTAATGCATAAAAATATTGATGCAATTGCACAAAGTAAAAGTCCAAATGATGTGTTAAACATATATACTGGAGATGAAAAATATCTTTTTAATTCTTTTCTTGCTAATGACTCAATTGGTTTTCTTTTTACTATAAGTTCTTTCTTACTATTTGTTTTTATATGAAAACTGTTTTCACTTGATGATGATATAATTTTAAAATAGTATTTTGATCCTAATAAAACAAATAAAATTAAAGGTATCAAATTCACTAAAAGTAATTTTATTAAATCTAACAAGTTAAATTTTGTAATTAAATTAATATATAGTCCAAGAGGATAATAAATGCTAGTTAATAAATCATTTATATTTGTTGCATTAGAAGCGATATCTTGAAAAAAGTTTTCAAAATTCATACTTAAATAAAATATTCCTAAAAATACAGCACTTGAAAGTAAAGTTTGAATTATTTTTTTTGCTTTAAATTTAGATGAAACTAGTTTTATTATATAACCTAAAATACTTGATACTACAGTAGGAATAATTGGTATCAAAAAACTCATAAGAAATGATATTAAATAAAAAGTAATACCTGGTTTTTCAAAATATATAAATACTACAAATTCTGGTAATAAAAACATTAAATTATATAAATATTCAAATAAAAGTAATTTAAAGATTCTAACAAATAATATTTGATGTTTTTTTATTGGAAGTGAAAATAGTAATTCGTTATCTTTAGAATCAAATAAAATTCCTTGAGATTTATAAATACCTTCAATAAAGGCAATAAAAGTTACAAAAATAATAAATAAACTTAGCATGATATAAGTTAAATGATAATTAGATAATTCTTTAGCAAACATATAAGCATACGTTCCAACTGCCATACTTACTATTAAAAATAGTATTATAGGAAAGATAAATTTAGTTATTTTGCTAGAATTTTCCTTTGCTTTATATTTAAACATATTCATGTCTTGACTAAGAGCAGCTTTTAATAAAGAGATTGTTTTCATTGTTATTCTCCAAGCTCTAGGAAAGCATTTTCAAGGGAAGTATCGCCTTTTATTTCATTCATGCTTCCTACTTTTACAATATTTCCATTTTTTATGATTGCAACTCTATCACATAATTTTTCAGCAACATCTAAAATATGAGTTGAGAAAAAAATTGTTTTTCCTTCTTTTGTCATTTGTTTCATTATCTGTTTAATATCAAATACAGCTTTAGGATCCAAGCCAACAAAAGGTTCATCCATGATTAATACTTTAGGATTGTGAGATAAAGCTGCAATTAAAGCTACTTTTTGTTTCATACCATGAGAAAATGAAGAAATATCAGCTTTTAGTTTATCTTCTATTTCAAACATTTTAGCATATTTTAAAATATTTTCTTTTCTTAATTCATATGAAGTATCATACATATCACAAATAAAATTTATAAAATCAATCGCAGTCATATTTTCATAAAGATCTGGATTATCAGCAACATATGCCATTTCTTTTTTACAATCAATTGGATCTTCTTTTATTGATTTTTTGTTTATTAAAATATCACCAGCATCAAAATCCAAGATTCCAACTAAAGATTTAATCATTGTAGTTTTACCTGCGCCATTGTGTCCAATAAAAGCAAAGATTTCTCCATCTTTTACATCAAAGCTTACATTATTTAAAGCTTTTTTAGTTCCATTATAAGTTTTACTTACATTTTTTATTTCAATCGTACTTTTCCTCCATTTTTACTATTAACTAGCTAACTTATTAATGTTAAATTTCTTCTTTATTATAACACTTATAGTAGTAAGTAGTAAATTATTAAATGTTATGTATAAAATTTTTTATATTTTTATTATTTTTATTATCTAATCTTCAAAATACATTATAGTGTATTTCTTATTCATATAGAAAACTATTGTATGAAAAGTTTTTTTAATTTATTAAACAAAAAAACTAGAATATTAAAAAAATTCTAGTGTGATTTTAACATTTTATGTTTACTTAAAAGTATACATAAAGATTGCTTACAATGAGAGTTTTTGTTCTCTTCAGGGGGCCTAAAATTACAATTCAGTTTTATTTTATTACAATCAGTTCGTAATATTCTGCATTATAGTTGGAATATTTTGCAATAAAACAATAAATTGAAGAGAGCATTACCGATGATTTCGTGATAATTATCAATAAACATATATAATTTGTATCTAAAGTATCTAATTTGTATTTAACTAAATTCATTATTTCGAGTATTTATAAGACTTTAACAATAGTTTTTACTCTCTTCAGTGAGAAGTTAAAAAAAGAACACAATTATATGTGCTCTATTCAGCAGTTATTAAATATTTCATTATTATATTTGAGATTTCTTTTCTTTTTTTCTTATCTGCGATGCTATTCATAATTTTGTCACATTCAAAAATTATTTTTTCTTGTAATGCTTTTTCAATATTAGGAACACTTAAAGTTTTAATCTTTGTGCCATTTATTCCACCTTGGCCTCCCCTAGTTTTCAAAGGTTCCATCATCAATTGACCTTGCTCAGAATATAAGTAGTAAAATAAAAATTTAGAATTAATCAAATTATTAGTTCTTAAAATAAACACATGTTCATTAACTACCATTGTATCATTAACATGATCTATATAAATGACTTTACCAGTTTTTGCACCATCTTTGCAAACAAGAACATCATCTTCTTTAACAATAGCATTCTTATTAATTTTTTCTTCAAAAAATATTTCTGGTATATATTCAGGTTTTTCAAGATTTAGTTTACCAAAATCATCTAGATGACCACCGCCTAAGCTTAATATACCATCTTCTATTCTTCCAACTCCTCCAGCTGGTCTTTTGGCAGAGATAGGATCTTCACATAGAATTTTTTCCAAAGGCAAAGTTTGACAATTAAAAACAGGTAACTCATAATTTAGAGTTTCAATGTTAATTGAATAATCATCCTCGTTTATACATTCCTCATAAGAATTTAATCTTATGAAATCACCTATATAATTCTTTGCATCTTTTAATTTACCATTTTCAAATAAATTTATTATTTCGTTCGGATTTAGAAACATATTTTTAATATAGTAATTTAATTTAGTATTATCATTTTCGTTTACTTCATCATGGAAAATACCAGTGTCATATATTTTTAATCCTTCGCTACCTTTTCTATTAGAAAATTCATAACCTAATAATTTTCTTTCTAGTTTTTTATCATTTTGATGGTCTAAATTACAACATATAAAATTATCTATTTGTTCAGTTGCATTTTTCTTTTTAAGAAATAAAATTACTGTTTTCATTTCTGTTGCCATAAATGCCTCAGTACCTAATTTTACAATAGATAATAAAGACATTTTATTTAAGAGCATTTTTCTTGCTTCAACATAAACTTTTAATGGCGATGTTAAAAATGAATAAGGTAATATTAAAGCAGCTACACCGTTATCGTTTAGTAATTGTATTGTTCTTTCAATAAATAAACATTCTATTTCTTTTGATGTATCATTTACATATTTTTTTAATTCAAAATTTCCTTCTAATTCTTTACAAGCATTAACAAAACCATCTACGGCATATGGAGGATTGGCAATAACTAAATCAAATTGATTATTATTTTTTCCATTTTTAATATTTAGTTTTCCTTTATACTTTTTGTTTTTAAAGTCAGCTAATCCATCAGCACATATAATATTTGCTATTCCATCGCCATTTAGAAAGCAAGCAATTTTAGTAGTCTTAGATAATCTATAATCTTTTTCAATACCATATATAAATTCACCGGCCCATCTATATCCATTAACCCATGAATTATAATTTTCAAGTTGCTTACTATTTAAGAAGTTTCCATCAATTTTTTTTAATATATTATCTGCATACATCATTACTTCAGTTAAAAAATGTCCACTACCACATGCATAATCTATTGTATAAGGCATAAAATTTGGTTCACGACTTGTAAGCTTATTTTTTATAATATTTTCAATTGGTAAAGATTTTACAATGAATTCTGTAATTGGGGTTGGAGTAAAAAATTGACCTTCTTCTTGTTTAATCCCAATATTTAATAATTTTTCAAAAAAGTCTCCCAAAAATTGTTGCTTTCCATTATATTTAAGTTGTTTATCTTCTAATAATTTTACTATTTCTTTAACTACTTCACTGTTCTCTAAAAAAGTATTTTTATCAAAAACATCAATGAATGCAAACTCATTATTTTTATACAGACGCATTTCTATAAATATTTGTTTTAGTAAATCATATTTATCTGATAATGCTAACGAATTTATTTCATCTATAGAATGATCTGTAATTTCTAAGTCTAAGTAATTCTTTAATCCTTTTTTATAAAGATCATTTAATCTTAATAATACTGTTTCAGGTGTTTCGCCTTTTTTCCATTGAAAATCCATTTCTTCATTTAACAATTTTTCGTCTTCATCAACTATTTTACACAAAAATAAATTAAAAATTTTATTATAAGCATTATTTTTATCTGATATGGTATGTCTTCTAATAATTTCTGCGAATTGATTATATAAAGAACCTTCATAATTTTTTTTATCATTATTAACATCATGAAATGAAATAGGTCTTAATTCACTTTTAATAATTCCTTTGAATTCAACACCATATGCAGGAATATCATTTTCAAAAAAACCTTTATTTTCAAAAGTTTTATCCCACTTTTCAAATAATTCATCACGATTATCATAATTATATTTTGTTAGATCAATTATTTTATAATCAAAATCAATTTCATTTGTTGAATCATTTAGTTCAGAGGTATACAACATAATATAAGACAAATTATTGTCTTGAACAGCATATCTAAATATTTGTTTCCCTTCTGATTGCGCCTTTGAAATAGCTTTCTTAAATTCTGTACCAAATGTTTTACATTCTATAATAGTAAATGCTTTTTTATCATTATTATATATTAAAATATCTATATAATCTTTTGCATCTCCACAATCTTTTTCAAGTTCAATATTTTCACATTTATATCCTTTATCTAATAATCTAATTACACATTCTAAAACGACAAAGTTTTCCAATTTTACAAAATTAGTAATGGTATTGCGTCCTATTTTTATAGCTTTATCATATTCTATTTTTTTATTTACTATATCAACTTTTATTTCATTCAAATTGTAATTTTTTATCCATATATTATTATCAAAAGATTTAAAATTTAATTTTTGTAATAATTTTACTATTTTTTCTTCTTTCATAATACCACCTATTATCATTATACACTAGTTCAAAAAAAATCACAAGCTGTGATTAAAATTTAATTTTTAAAAAAATTATAAGTGTCAATTTTGCAAAGTATCCACAACCACCTCAAGAGAGCAAAACTACAATAAATGCAGATAAAATAAGGGTTTTCATCAATTTTGAATTTGTATCCAGTGTATCTAATTCGTATCTAATTTGTATCTAATGCAATACAGTTGTAAGTAGCAAATCTTCGCAAACCCTTGTAAATACTGAGTAAAATAAAAAATGCTAGGTCTCTCGACCTAGCTTCAGGGGGCAAAAATATGTTGCAAATAAAATTAATTATTGCTAGTTAATTTCCTTATATTTCAAGCAATTTTAAATTAAATCTAATTATTAAAAGTTATATATTTTTAATCAATATTACGAATTGAGTACCTAAATGGGTACCTAAAATTGTTAATACTATTATTAATTCTTCATATAAATGAAAGGATAATATTATGAATATAACTTATACAAAATGTGGGGATTATTTATTACCAAATTTAACACTACCTGAAAAAGAAAACAAACAATTAAATAAATATGGATTATTAAGATTAGAATATTTAAAAAATAACAAAAAAGCATTATATCAAGAATTATTAATGAAAGATAAATTAAATAAACATCTTTTTTCAGTAAGTATAAATGCTGAAAATAAAGTAAATCATATAATTAATGAATTAATAAAATCTGATACTTCTATTACAGAAAAACTAAAACTTGAAAATCAATTATTATGGGTTCAAAAAATGAATAATTATAAAAACATTGCTGAAGAAGTGATTTTAAAAGAAATTATTTATGGAGATGAACTATGATTAAGGGTAAAGAAGATATTACAAATAAAGAATTTGAAGAAATATTATTACCATTCTACAACAATTATAATGAATATCTTATTAAGTTTGTAATACCAGATGCTGTAGCATTTTATTTAGCAAATGGATATAGTAGAAACTGTTTATCAGATTGTCCACTAATCAATCATGCTAATTCAGCATTAGATATATTTAATGTTAGATGTAATGTTGATGAGTTAATTCCACAAATAAAATTAATATTAAGAATAAAATATAATCTTAAAATTGTAAAAAATAATCCATTAAAATTGATTAAATTTGAATAAAAAAACACTATCTAATCACTAGATAGTGTCATTTTTTAGTTTTAGGAGTAATTTATTTGTCTAGCCAGCACTGAATTTGTACTCCTGTACAAAATTCGTATATGGGAATAATCCCAAACCCTTAATATTTTAAATTTTAATTTTCTTTTAAGTAGTTTATTATAGATGGTTTTTCTAACCAACATTTAATAGTAGCTCTTACTGCAAGAAAACTTATACTATCAGCAACATTTAATGCTTTATCTTTTCTTGTATTGTATTTTTCATCTTTACAACTATTTATAAGTTCATTAATATACTTATTTTTTTTGCAGTATGTATCAACTATATTTAAAATTTTTTCTTGATTTCCATGAACAATAGAAGATCTTATGTCATAAGCATATTCTAAACAATCTTTTGTAAATTTATTAGTTTGTTTAGTGTTTTTATTGTAATTTTTATCTATGTACGAATTTAATAATATTCCAGCTTTTAAAACGAAATTTCGCTTAATTTCTCTATCTTCACTTATTAAAATACTTTCAATAATTGTAACATTATTAATTATACTATTTTGTATTAAATTATGTTTTGAATAAATCATATCTATTGCAGTAAAAAATCTTCTAATTTCATTTTTATCTAGTTGTTCAAAAAAAGTTTTAAGCTGTAGTAAGTAATCTTCCGATAACTCTACATTTTTTCGCATTCCATCTTTTGATTTATAGGATACTAACAGGTCAAGTATTAAATTAATAAAATAGTCCTTTTCTTTTATATTTAAGATATTATTTGACAAAATGTATTCATAATCAGATCTTACTTTATAATTAAACTCGATGTTTTTACTATATATTCCATATAAACTTAATATATTAGAAATCATCTTATTAATTGACTCCTTATTAATATATTCCTCTATTATTTTTAAATCGTATGAAATAATAATCGTTCTATCAAGCATTTTGTCTATTTTTGTTTTAGAATTTATACTAAATCCTTTTTTTATAAGCATAAAACAAAAAACAATAATACCTCTAGTAACTTCATCGTATGACAATAAATTCATACTTAATTTTAAATCTTCATCTTCCTTATAAGTTTTTACTGCTTGATCAATAACTTTTTTATTTTTTTTATATACATTATCAATTTGTTCTTTAATTATATTTTTTTCACCCTGCGTTAATTTTCTGAATGTTAAACCTATTTTTTTAATTCTTATTGTTTTTTTTAATTCAAAATTTACTATAATATTAAACACATTTCATCACCAATCGCTTCTATTGTTTCTTTATATTCTTCATATATTTTATTCAAACTCTTTGTCTTGCTAACTCACCACAATTTAATCCGACATTATATTATTCCGCACTATATTTTTTTCATCAATTCATCTTTAAGCATACTATACGTTTTATCTTTACTATATACGTGAAAGCCATTATCTATAGCTAATTGACAAATATTAATTGCTTCATGATAATTTTTCTTTTTTTTATATAATACTACTAAATCTTTTATTGAACTAATACCAGAACGACCATTATCATTTATTTCATAAAAATTATTTGTAAATTTATTTATTTCAACATAGAATCCTTTTGTTTTTAAAGCAATTTCTATATCTTTCATACATACATTTATAAATTTAATAATGTTTTCTTCACTTTCATTCTTCTTTAATTCAATTTTTGCTAAATCTTTATATTCCAATATTTTTCTTCTCTCTTCAAACAAGTCTTTATATTTATTTTTTAAGTTATTATAATAATCAAGATTATTTAACGCTTCTATTCTATCGTATCCAAGAAATTCATGATTTACTATGCCTAATTTAGAATTATTTATTTTTTTATAATAACTATCAATCACTCTTAAGTCAATGTAGTCCTTGCCAAAATCACCTTCAGTTGGATACTTCGCATATTTGCTTTTCCTAGCTTCTTCTAATTCCATTAAAGCTTTATCATATTCTCTCATTGATTTATATCGATTTGCAATTTTTATATATGGAATTTGACTGCACACAAATTTTTTTGATTCATTATACACATCTATTGCCTCGTCATATTTTTTTGCTCCTTCATATGCTTTTCCTAAATCCAAATACATATTGAATAAATGATGATTCTTTCTTGTATTATAATTATCAAAAATAATATTATCTTTAAATGAATCTTCATATAAATCATGATTTAAATAATCAATAATTGCACTAATTGCATTGTTAGAATAACAGACAATGTTCCATGACCAAGCCTTTGCTCTAACATATCTAGCTAAAGGTGTATTAACATTTCCACATATTTGAACACATTTTATCAAAACATCTGATCTTACATGATTACATTCATCCCATATTTCACTGCATAATTTTTCTTCATAATCCGACATTACTGCACGTCCAATTCCCATTGTTGAAAATAATTTATATGCAAAATCAGGATTATTAATTAAATATTTATCTTTCATATTTAACCAATACCTCTCTTGGTTTAGAACCATTTGCTGGTCCTATTATCCCTCTTTCTTCTAATAAATCAATTAAACGCACTGCACGGTTATATCCAAGTCTAAATTTTCTTTGAAGTAATGATGCACTTGCTCCCCTAATAGAAACAACATATTCTACTATTTCATCATAAAGAGGATCATCATAATCTTCATTTTCATTTTCAATTAAAGTTTTTCTTTTGTCAAAGTTATATTGTGTTTTATTTTTATTAATTAAGTCTTTTATAATTGCACATATATCACTATCTTCTACCATATTTGTATGGATTTGTTCAACTTCACTTATTAAATTTGAATTAACCAAAGCATTTCCAATGCCAGAAATTTTTTCTGCACCAGGTACTTCTAAAATCATTCTAGAATCTTTTATGCTAGGAACCCTAAAAGATATTCGAGTAGGAAAATTTAATTTTGAAATAGATGGCAATATATCAGACGTAGGATGATTAGCAACAATTATAAGATGAATTCCAACATTCCAACCGTTTTTAGTTAATTCTTCTATACAAAAATTATATTCATTTATATTACCATTAACAAAAGACATATAATCATCAATAAAAATCAAATGATATGGTATTTTGTTTTCTTCATTTAATTTATTATAATTAGATATATTCTTTAATCCAGACTCTTTTAATTGTAAATATCTATTTTTCATTTCATCTATTTCTAGTCTCAAAATTGATATTAATTTTTTTTCATCATTAATAACTGGAGTTAATAAATGTGGTTCTCCTCTATAACTTAAATAATCAACACCTTTTGAATCAGCAAGAACAATTCTAATTTCATCATTCGAATATTTACTAATCAAACTTAACAAAATAGAATTAATCATATTAGTTTTACCACTCATAACTGTTCCACCAATTAACAAATTAGGCATTTTTGTTATATCATGATATAGCCAATGATTATTATTATCTATTCCAAGTGGGATATTCAAAATTCCAGAATCAGGAATACTTTCAATAGCCGACCTAAAATTTTTATCTTTAATTAATTTTAAATCCGGATATTGATATTTTGGTTTTTCTTTTACAATTTCAGTAGTTACTTCATTTTTTTCTCTATCATTAGAATACATTAAATTCCCGCATTTCCAACAATATCTAACATTCTTATCAACTAACGCATCACATTTTAAACACTTAATTTTATTATCACTATCATCTTCCATATAATTTTTTATTTGTATTTCTTTACTCTTTTTAAACATTTTATTAAACAAGCCCATATTTTCACCTCTATTTTAAACAACTATACCTTTTCCTAATAGTTTTCCTAGTATTTTTTTTTACTAAAGGGGTTGGGGATTCCCACATTGGAATTTGTGTCTATACAAATTCAGTGCTGGCTAGACATATAATTTATACTCATATGACAGCAATGACACACCTATTACACCCTAACCGTATATCTATAACTTCTGTCATAGTGTCATTACTAACTAAAATAACTATTTATTATCAGTCAGTAATTTAGTTAAATCATCAATTGATTCTTTTTGATTTTTAATATCTTTTTCATTACTTTTAATATATTTTTTTATAACTTTAATAACTCTATTTTTCTCTTTCCTATCTAATTCAGAAATAATATTTAACTCCTCTAAATTACAATTATCTAATAATTCCTTAATAACTATTTTTATATATAATTCATCCTGCATTTGATTAACTATATCATCTAGTACAAGTATTGGAGCATTTTCAGGTTTAATAACCATGCTACTATAGGAATTATTTACTGTTGCTTCTATTTCCTCTTTACTATACTCACATAACTCCATTAACATCTCTAAAGAAAGATTTAATACCGAACTCAATTTCTTTAAAGATAATACATTAGGTTTCTTTCTTTCACCCTTTTCAATTTTAGCAATTGTATTATTATCTATACCTGTTATTTTTGATAACTCTCTTTGAGATATATTAATTTTTTCTCTAGCCTCTTTTACTACACTAGCTAAAGTTTTATCGTTCATTAAATTACACCTCTTTTTGACTTTCTAATACCATTTTATCACAAATCAGATTATTCAACAATATTTTTGTGAGTTTTAATCACAAAATCTATTGACATTAATTATTATTAAATGTTATCATTATGTTGTGAGCATAACTCACAACATAATTTCTTTCTTTAGTTGGTAATCCGTACATAGATATATTTATATCTAGAGTCTAAACGAAAGGAGGATAGTTTATATGGATGCTAGAGAAACTTTAAAACTTATTTCAAAGCAATGGTGTAATCTTGATGATTTAATGAAACTTGCTGAAATAGGTAAAAATAATGCAGTTAAACTTAGAAGAGAGATAAAAAATGACCTAATTAATAAAGGTTATACTCTTCCAAATAATCGATTACCAATGATTGAAGTCGTTAATAAACTAAAAATAAATATTAATTATTTAGAAAAGATGGCTAAAGAAAATTTATAGAAAGGAATTATATGAAAACAATCGAAGAATTAAGTAATAGTATTGTCGATATTAATTATGTAATTGAAAATATGATTAGAGAAAATGCTCTATATTGTCTACTTGGAGAAGCTAAAGTTGGCAAATCTGCTCTAGCTCTTCAAATAGCAAATTCCGTTTGTAATGGTTTTTCTTTTCTAAATTTAAAAACCAATAAAACACCAGTTTTATATTTAAGCACAGAAATGAATCCATCTGAAACTATTAGTCGTATTAATTTTATGGAATGTAACCTAAAAGAAAATAACTTTTTATACACTTTTCCAGAAGATAATATGACACAAATAAGTATATTAAAAGTTGAAAAAGAAATAAGTGAGTTCAAAGAAAAATACAATGGTAAATTGGTATTCATTGATATGTTTAATGGAATAAATTTTGGAAGTTATTATGATTTAAATAATTACCAAGATATGAGTCAAAAAATATTTCCGCAACTCCGTAAATTATGCAATGATTATAAAGTTACTATTATCATAGTTCATCATTTAAATCGTAAAGGTAAATCTTTAGGAAGTACTGCCATTGATACTTGTGTAGATGGTAAGTTAGCATTAAAACAAGATGAAAACATTAAATCAACTTTTTATTTAAGTTATGAAAGTAGAGATTATCCAAGTAAAGATTACGTACTGAAAAGAAATGATAATTTAATACTCAGTATTGACGAAGATACCAAAGAAACACTTAATCCAAATCTAATTCAATTTTTAAAATATGCTATTAGCAAAAAGGAATTTACTTTTACTATTTCTGAAATGGTCAGTAAACTAAACTTATTTATTACTCCACCTGTTTTAGGTAAATTAATAGCAAATAATAAAGAAGAATTAGAAAAACTAGGATTATTTATAGAATGTAAAAGAACTCAAGCAGAAAGACTATACACTGCTAAATATAAGGAGCCTCTAGAAATACTTACTAATGATATTTTTTCAGTAAGTAACAGCAATAATTCAAGCAAGGAGGAAAATTATGGCAGTTAAACTATTAGACAATGATGAATGGACAAAAGATGGCCGTAAATGGATTTTTTATGACTATGTAAAGAATTTGGATGGAACTAGAAGAAAATATAAGTCAAAGAAGTTTTTCACTAAAACAGAGGCTTTAAAAGCTGAAAGAGAGTTTCTAACTATAAATACTGAAAGAAGTGACAAAGATCGTAATATGACTTTTAAAGATTTATATACTCTCTTCTATGCTTATAAAGAAGACAAAGTGAAATATACTACTTTAAAGACTTATCGTGATAGAGAAAAGTTTTTCAAAGATTTAGATAATGTTAAATTAAAAGATTTTAATATTGAACACTTTGAAAAATGGAAAAAGCAGATAAATTCTTATGGATATACAACTAATCATAAAAATCATTTATTTAAATTCTTTAAAGAATTATTAAACTTTGCTACTAAATGGTACAATTTTAACTTTACTGCAACTTATAACAAAATGACTAATTTTACTGACCCAAATGAAATGCCTAAAGAAATGTTATTCTTTACTTATGATGAATTTAAAAAATTTATTTCAGTAGAAAATGATATATTGTATAAGACAATGTTTGAAACTTTATATTATTGTGGACTTCGTCGAGGAGAACTTAGAGGTTTAACTTGGAAAGACATTGATTTTGATAATCAATATTTAAGTGTTAATAAAAATATTGTTGCTACTCGTGGTGATGAAGGTAAATCATATATGGTAACTACACCAAAAACAAAATCAAGTATAAGAAATATTCCTATCCCTAAAGTTTTATTAGATGATTTAAAATTATTATATGAAGTTTCTAAAAGACATTATGGATTTAATGATGACTGGTATCTATTTGGAGATACAGAACCTATCACTAATGGAAAACTTTGATGTAGGAAAAATAAAAATTGTAAGTTAGCAGAAGTTAAACAAATTAGAATACACGATTTTAGACATAGTTGTGCATCACTTTTAATTAATAGTGGTGCAACTATAAATGTAGTTGCAAAGTATTTAGGCCATACAAAAATAGATGAGACATTAAACACATATTCTCACCTATTTAAAAATCAAATGAATGAAATTGTTAATATTATCGACAAACTAAATTAAAATGGGTACCTATTTGGGTACCTAATACATATATAAAATGGCATAAAGTCCTTATAAACAAAGTATCCCGCCATTTCTGACGGGATTTCAGGGGGCAATTCTATGAAAAAAGAGGTTTGTTAAAAAGCCCCGTAATATCGACATATAACTCATATATAGTTTAATAAAATTTAACTAAAAATTGATAAATTTAATTCAATTTGATGGGTAGCTGATGGGTAAAATGATAAAGAGAGGAATAAAAATGATAAGGAAAAATAGTTGTGGAAATATTACTGATGAAGAGTTTTTAAACATAATAATTCCATTTGATAAAAAGATGGATAAATATTTAATAAAGTATATGTATGAATATGTAGCACATTATTTGGCTGTAGGATATGAAATGAGTGCATTATGGGAATGTACTATAGAACAACAAGTTAATTCAGCTTTAACTAGATTTACCGATCCATTACTTGATGGAATATTTAATTATGATAAATTAGATAAAATATTAAAAGATAAATATAAGTTAAAGATAGTTGATAGAAAAACATCACAAATGATTAAATTATAGAATAATAAAACTAGATGAGTTCAAATCATCTAGTTCTTTTTTATGCTATTATACCGTTATCGGTATGATATGTTTTTTAACATATTTTTTAGATATGTTAAAATTTTGCGATTTTTTTAACATATTATTCTATTTTGTTAAATTTTTAATTGATCGTAATATCTTAATCTTCCGATGCTTTTAATTTCTTTTGACCTTTAATTATCATATAACTAGAAATACTTAAAGTTATTATAGATATTACCCCTCCAGTTAATGCATTCATTAATCTCATAAATTCAAATTCATTTTTTCCAAATGTTGCTATCATAGTTGTTTGAAGCATTAATATAGAAACACTAGCAGTTAATAAATTAATTACCTTAACTGATGATAATATAGGACTATTATATTTTTTATAAACAAATACATTTATTATTGCACTTATAATTAAATAAAAAGTATAAAGTGCTGTTAAGTATATTATGTATCCTTCATATACAACTGCTACATTACTATTAACCATTTGAACAATCATTATTACTAATGCTACATTTAATGCCATTATGAAATATCCAACATTTCTATAAATCTTATATTCTTTCTTTTTATCATACTTTCTTAAATTATTTAATAAAACTATTTTTATTAAAGTTAGTAAGAAATAATATAATGCAAGTGAAACAAACCATACTGATTTATTTAATATTCCATTTGTAAATTTTATAAATATGAAACTAAAATTTATTATTGCAGAAAAGCATAAGTTAATTAGTGTTTTAAAACTAACATCTTCAAAATATTTTTTTATTAGTTTACTTTTATATAAAAGCTTTTTTGTATTCTTAAATATATTAGTATTTAAAAATCCATGTTTAAGATATGAATAAAATCTTTTTATATTTAGCAATACTACAATTAATGAAAATGTTGAGTAAAGATAACTAAAATATTTAATCGGATTTAATGCTTTATCATAACTCAAACTATAAACAAGTAAAATAATTGTACTTATTATTAATAATACTATCGTTATTGGTTTAAAATGAAACTTATTTTTCTTATTCATATTATCTTTACTCCTTTTTAAATGGAAATAAGGAAGAATAAATCTTCCTTTTTTAATTACTTATTACTCTTTAAATAAGAATATATTGGATAATTTAGAACACAAATTAGAAGACCTATAATTCCACAAATCATTCCTAAAATATCTAATCCACTTTTTCCATCTACTAAAACTCTACTCATACCAAATCCCATCACAAGTGATCCAACGATTCCAATAATCCAAGTGGCAAGTAATCCTTTATCAATTGGTTTATGTTCTTTCTTAGGATGTGATTTTCTATATACAGGTATAATACATAATAGAACTATAAATCCTACTATTGCTACAATAACTCCAGCTGTAAACATATTCCATTCTGGAATTAAACACATACACATTCCAAGTGCAAATATAAGTCCACCAACTGTTCCAAGAATAATTTCTAATAAAGTATCTTTTTTCATTATTTAACCTCCTTCACTTTATTTTCTCTTTCCTCTTGTTCTTTCTTTAATCTTTGTTTTGCTTCTTCAATAGTTTCTCCGTCTTTTGTTAAAAATTCATCTACAAATTTATCTTCAATTTTTGTATATGTTTTAACAACCCCATTTTCTATTTTCTTGTATCCACTAACTACTGCATCAGCAATTTTCTCATTTGCCTTAACCAATTTTGATTTAGCCATATTTCTCTTCTCCTTTAAGTCAACACTTGTTGACTAATTACATTTATAGTATAATATTTATAGTTTTTTAAAACAATCAACAATTTTTAAACATTTGTTGAGATAATGGAGTGAAAGATATGAATACACCAAATAATAAAAGAAAAAAAGAATCAGTTGAAACAATCGAAAAAGTTTTTGCTAATCTTATTCAAAAGAAAAGTTTATCCGAAATATCAGTAACTGAAATATGCAAATTATCCAAATTAAATAGAACAACTTTTTATGCTAACTTTTTAGATGTTTATGATCTTGCAGATAAATTTAGATTAAGAATGGAAGAACAATTAAAAGAAGTATATAAAGAAGAATATGATAAGCAAGAAAACTCAAATGATTTTTTAAAACTATTTAAACATATTAAAAATAATCAATTATTTTATAAAACTTATTTTAAATTAGATACTAATTCTTTACCAATGTATGAATATGATATAAACTTATCTAAATTATTATATAATGATGAGTTTATTGACTATCACATAGAATTCTTTAAAGCTGGACTTAATGCAATTATAAAAAAATGGCTAGATAATGACTGTAAAGAATCTCCTGAAGAAATAATGCACATTATTGAAACCGAATATAAAAACAAGAGTATTTCTGATTAATACTCCTTTTTAATATATCGGAATATTACTATTTTATGATCTATTAAAAAAGACTAGATTATCTAGTCTATTACACTTGTGACACTTGTGACACTTAAATATAGTACCCTCCTATAATCAAGTGACGCAACTGACACAATACTATTTTAACGTTTTATATTTCTATATCTTTCAAATCATCAATTGCTTTATTGTATGCGTCAATTATAGATTTAATAAACTTAAATAATTCTTTAAATTCATCTGTAGTATCATTATCGGCTATATATGATTCGTATTTTGATATATCACATTCTATTTTTTGATTTGTTTCATTTTCACTAATTTTTTTTACTAAATCACTTGTATCAATTGTTTGATCTTCAATTGAATATTCATAATCATTTTCATCGTACGATACTATAATTTTTTTTCCGTCTGTGGTTGTTATAATGCATTTATTCATTTTCTTCATCCTTTCTAATTGGCTCACCAATCTTATTATTAATGATATTGTATTTATGATATCTATTATCAAATATATAATTTCCACCATCTAACAATTTACATACATTTTTACGGTGTTCTATTTTTTCTAATCCACCAGTTTCATAAGTAATATCACCCTCATCATTATCTGCAACAATTATATTTTCAGAATCACTATTAATAGCGATAGCTGCGTTATGTGTAACCAATATTATTTGGTTTTTCATTCTTAATTCTCTAATTTTATCAATTAATATATCAGTAATAAATTTATTATCTATATTGTCTTCTGGTTGATCAATCATGATAATAGATTCATCGCTTTTACATTGCTCAAGAATAATTTCTAGATAAATTGATGCTTTTTTTCCTTGTGACATATTATCTGAACTAACATTAATACTACTTCCTTTTTCAATTATAGAATATTTAGGCGCAAGTGTTTCTGTTATAGTATTTTTAATGTAATTAAAAACATATATAACGCTTTCAACACTGTTATCTTTATATTTAACTTTTAATTTACCATTTAAAAGATTTTCAAAGTTATTTGAAATAGACAGTTTAGTATCATAATCAGATATCTTATCAGTAAACAATTTAACTAGAAAGTTTGAATCTATTGTATTATCAACTTTTGTATTTAAAGTATAGTTGTCATTGATTTTTTTATTTTTTTCATCAATAATTATTTTTCTCAATTCAAGTTCTTTTGCATACTTTTTAAATTTAACACCATTTTTAAAATAATTATAGAATTTAACTGTTTCATTTTGGATAAGTCTTTTGGCATTGGCTATTTTTAACATTTCATTGCTCTTGTATTTATTTGATATTTCATTTAAATCTTCATTCAAATGATGAATAAACTGATTTAGAACATATACTTTTTTATATAAGTCTATATAATAATTTAATTTGTTATTTAATAATTTTTCATATTGTTCAACAATTTCAATTTCTTCATCCCTAATAATTAATTCATCATTTAGTTTTAATACCTTTAAGTTGCCAACATTAACTAATTCATCTTTAAATTTTTTAATTATCGTTTCTATATCTAATAAATTATAACTATTCTGATTTTTTAATGTTTCAATTATACTAGCCACAACATATTTTTCTTTTAATTCTTTAGAACTATTTATAAAAGTTGAAATTGAAATATTAGATTGATAATTATTCTTTGTTGATATTAAATCAGAATATGAATTTATGAAGTTATCAATACATTTTGAGTAATCACTTATTTTACTATTTAATTCTTCACTATCCAATTTAGGAAAATCCAATTCATCTTTTAAGCCTATACCATTATTTTCAAATTTTTCGATAATTCCTTCTTGAGTAAATGCATGTAATTCACAAATATTGTTGTTTGAAAACTCCGTATTACAGTTCATTTTACTTTTTATAGTTTCCTCATCAACCAAAACATTATTCTTTTTTGTATAATCGTTTATTTTCGATTTTTCTTTTCCAGAAGCCAATGTGTTTAATATCGCATTAAATAAAAGACTTTTACCTGAAGATCTACCACCAACAATTGTATTTATTCCAGGAGATAAATCTATTGTATGTTCTATCGGATTTCCATTATTTAATGTTTTAAAAGAAACTTGTTCTAAATATTGATTTGGTACTGATGGTTTATTAGAAGAAATAATAATTCTACTTAATGGATCTACAAAAGCCATCCTTAAGGTTTCAAAAGATAAGTCTCCTTTTATCCATGTATATTCATTTCTTTCTATAGTCTGATTTGAATCTTTTTTTGGATATGCTTCTATTTGATGATTATCAGAAAATACAACATAAGGCACTTCTTTTTTTGCACTAAAGTCCTCAGTCAATAATTTTTGAAAACCAATATTATAATTATTAATTATCTTAGCATTGTTTCCAGGTACCATTTCTACCGAATTAACAACACCTAAAATTACCATGACTTGTGCCTCTGTTAGACCATTTTTATATGATTCATACGCCTTAACAATATTAGCTGATTTATTACCATGTGATATTATTAAATAATCATCTTCTTTGAAAGCATTTGATAGTCTATCAAATGATGTATATCTATTTTTTAAATTGGTACTATTTAAATCAATATCTTGATTCTTTTTTGCTTTATAATCAAGTGATATTTTTTTGTACATTTCATTCAATTTTTCATTTAAAGATTTTGCATCTTTACTTTTAAAAATTACTAATGAATGAAAACTTTTCTTATCATAAGACTGGTCTTTTATACTATATTCTATTCTATCAAATAAATATTCTTCTAAAATAATATCTAACTCAATACCTACTAGTAAACATCTCTCAGTTGTATCATAATCTTTATAATACTCTTCATATGCACTAACATTAATAATATTATGATCAGTAAATGAAAACATTTTAACATCATGTTCGGGTGATGTAATCTTATCAATAATATCTTTTACAGAAAATGTACCTTTATAATCATTTTTCTTAGTCTTTTTCGATTCATCTGTATGTATATGTAAATCGCATTTAAAATAATCAGAATACTCTAATTTTTCATCCATGTTTTCAGAAATATTTGCAGTTTGTTCAATATTATCAGTTAAAACTTCATTTTCATCCATAAATCTACTCCTATTTTAATGTTTCTAATATGCCATTATCCAAGTCATTAATGCTATATAATGTTGGTAATTCATTAAATGTTTCCTCTAAATTCTTTCTTGCACTCTTCCAACCCAATCCATCGGTAAACCATATAAATGTTACACCATCAACTTTTCTTGATTCTTCTGCTAGCATTTTATAACTACGTGCTGTTTCATTTAATTTTGAACCACCTGATGCATAGAAGTTTGTTTCAATTACGTAAACTTGATTATCGGTTTTAATAACAAAATCAAATCTTTTAGTCGATGTATTATTCCCAGACATTTCAGATAAATCTAAATTCCATTTTTTCTCTATATCTGATAGATACATTTCTTTAAAATAGTTTTCATTTTTCTTGTACCCAGCTTTGATAATAAAACTTTCTACTAAATCCTCCATCAAATGTCCACCACGATTTTTTCTACCATTTGAATCTAATCCTACTTCGACACCTAATAAATAATCATATAAGTTATTTATAATATGTTTTTGTAGTAATTCAAATAAACCAGTTTCTCTCATAAATTTAATATAATCCCCAATTGAATAAACCATCTTATTGAACTTAAATAAATATTCATTTGTACTATCTTTTACAAATATTTCATTAGATCTTACAGCAAGTAACATTGGTATTACTTCTAATGTTTCAGGATATTTTAAAATTATATTTTCAAATTCTTTTTCAATATCATTACTTCCAATTAGTGAATTTAGTATATTTAATTCAACTTTGTATTTTTCAGCTGACTTATATATTTTTTCAAAATCAACATAATAACTATAATTTGAAATACTTGATTTAAAATTATCTAACCATTCATTAAAATCTCTATTCATTTTCTTTATTTTCCTTTCTTTTTATCGTTATATCTAAATATTCTTTTTCTAAATCTATACCTATGTATTTTCTTTTTAATTTATTAGCTACAATTCCAGTTGTTCCACTACCATTAAATGGATCTAGAATTAAATCTCCTTCATCCGTTGAAGCCAAAATAATTTTTTCTAATATAGCCATTGGTTTTTGTGTCGGATGTTTCCCACACTTTTTTTCACTTAATTTTGTAAGAGAAGATTCCCATACATCTTTAGCTTGTTTACCTCCATTTAATTCTTTCATTAATTGATAATTAAATTTATGTTTTGCTTTCTTTATATCCTTTTTAGCCCACAAAATTGTTTCAGTAGAATGAACGAAATATCTACAACTAATATTAGGTGGTGGATTCAATTTTCTCCATGTTATATTATTTATAATTTTAAATCCCTCTTGTTCAAGAGCCATACCGATTGAATAAATATTATGAAGTGTTCCACTTATCCATATTGTACCTTCATCTTTTAAAACATCATAACACAATTTTATCCATTCTCGATTAAACTGATGCTTTTCTTCAATACCAATTTTTTTATCCCAATCACCTTTATTTACTGAAACCATTTTTCCACCACTACATGATATACCATCACTTGATAAAAAATATGGTGGATCTGCAAATATCATATCTACAGTATTTTTCTTTATCTTTTTTAATTCATCAAATGAGTCGCCTAAAATTAATTTAAAATCTTTTTTATTATAATAATATTTCTTTTTATTCATTAAATTTAAACCTCCCATCTTATATAATTAATTATTAAAACCTTCCGTATTCTTATAATTAGTTATTATAACTTCTTCAACTTTACCTCTGTTTTTTGAATTAGCACCAATATTTCTTTGGGCTTCTACATAGTTGAAATTAAAATCTTTATATAATTCCTTAATAAGTTTTGTATTGTAATTTGAAAGCATTACATAACAACCTCTTTTATCTAAATCTTTAAATACTTCTGCTAATCTTTTTTGTTCTTCTTTTCCAAATCCATTTTCAGTATAGCTATTAAATGTAGAAGTATCAGAATCATATGGTGGATCGAAATAGATAAAGTCTCCTTTTTTAGCATTCTTTACTGCTTCTTCAAAATCAGTTGATAATAGTTTTATATCATTAAAATTTAACAAACAATGAATTATTCCTAAATTTGGTCCATCATATGTATTTACTTTATTTTTTTTGCCAGATGGTACATTAAATTCATTTTTACTATTAACTCTATATAGTCCATTAAAACAAGCTTTATTTAAATAAATTGTTCTAGCTGCTCTTTTATAGTCAGCTAATTTATTAAACTTCTTTTTATCTCTATCTAAATCTCTTATTTCATAATAATAATCTTCTGAATGTTTAGTTTCATGTTTATTTAATTCACTACACATATTAGCAAATTTATTTTCATCTTTAATACATTCATAAACATTCATTAGTTCTGTATTATAGTCATTAATAACAGCCTTTTTTGGTTGAAGTTCATATAACATAGCTCCACCACCAACAAATGGCTCATAATATGTTTTAAAATCTTCTGGAACAAGATTTATCAATTTATCAATAATTGATCTTTTACCTCCTGCCCACTTAACAAATGGTTTTGCTTTTAACATATCCTATTACCTCCTGAATTATAAATCTTTTGGTAGTTTTTGATAATCATATTTTTCTTCTACCATTTCTAGTTGATCAAATGCAGATTGAACATCATCTATTGCTTTGTCAATTGTATATAAGCTATCTTTATTTTCTTTCATTATTTTCATATGTTCTATTGTCATAAACATTTTTTGTCTTGCTTTTCTTGTAACATTTCTCTTTTGATGATCAAATTCTAATAAATCTAACTCAGATTTTTTATATTCATCAATCAAGTTTTTTAAATCCTTTGTGGATTTATTTTTGTATTTATCAATTCCATATATAGAAAATGATTCTCCATATCCAGATTCTTTTAACATTAAATCTAGAGATAAATCTAACTCTTCAGCTATCCTTTTCAATATATCTATATCAGGCTTTTTAATTTTCCCATTAATTGTGTCATTATATGTACTTTGACTCATTCCAATCATTTTAGCTAATTCTCTCTGCGAATAACCTTTAAGTTTTCTTGCATTTTCAACCATCTCTTTAAAATCAGATATAGCCATAATCACACCTCTTTCAAGAGTCTTATATCCTCTCCTATAAACCATTTTACCATTAAAAAAAATTATTGTAAATAAAAAGAACGAATTTTTCGTTCAAAAGTATTGACTTAAACTTTTTTGAGTGTTATATTTGTATCGAACGATATTATCGTTCATAGAAAGGAGATGATAAATTACAACTTAGTAGTTGCGGAAATCACCGATATGCCGAACTTATAAAATGCAAGGTCGAAATAATAACCCTATTGGCACGGGAGTTACGAAATAACTAAAATTTCGAATATATGGGAGAACCCAGGGATAACTCTACTCTATTTTAAAAGAAAGGAGGTAATTAAATGGGAAACTTTAAAGTATATAGAGCTTTTGATGAATTTCTAAAAGATCCGAATATATCTTTAAGAGCTAAAGGATTCTTAACAATGGTATTAACTAATAATATTACTACTGGATTTGAAGTAGAAAAATATTGTTCAGATTCCAAAGAAGATATTAAAGATGCTTTATTAGAATTAAGAATAGCTAAATATATTAGATATAACTCAGAAACAAATATGTTAGAAGCAAATGCTGTTCCATACGATAAATGGAATGAAGAAGAATACGAATTATAAGAAAGGATGTGATAATGTATGACAGCAAGTGAAACATTAAAATTAATAGCAAAACAATGGTGTAATTTAAGTGATTTAATGAAACTAGCAGGTGTTGGAAGAAATAATGCGTTAGTTATTAAAAGCACTATTAAAAAGAGATTAGAAAGTGAAAATTATTATGTTCCAAATAATGCAGTACCAATGCAAGAAGTTGTTAAATACCTAAATATAGATATTCCATACTTAGAAGCTA
>CAMEXD010000010.1 GCA_945947035.1 uncultured Mycoplasma sp.
AAAAATGCAAACAAAAATTCGATATGGGGGGGGGGCAAGTTAAAAAACTAAAGAACTTTCTCTTAACAGATGTAAAAATAATAAATAAATATTTATTAATAACGATAATACTTGTCATACTATCATGTGTAGGACTAACTTCATATGCATTATTTAGTTATGAAACAGAGTCAAGTGGTAGTATAAGAATAGTATATAATCCACCATATTATTGTGATACAATTAGCCAAGATACAAGTAATGCCAATAATCCTAAAAATTCATTACCAACTAATATGATACCAGTATGTTATGATAGTGAAAGAGAAGTATGGCGAAAAGCAGATGTAAATAATACTAAAAAAGGATATAAATGGTATTCATATAGTGATAAAGTGTGGGCTAATGCCGTAACAGTAACAGAAACAAATCGAGCAACATATTTAAATGCAGAAGTAGGAACAGAAATAAGTATGGATGATATAAATACGATGTGGGTATGGATACCAAGGTTTAGTGCAACAACAAATGGAAGTTATAATGGAGGAACACAAGCAAATCCAGGAGCATTTGATATAACATTTGTAAGTAATACAACAACAGCTCATGATGCCTTCACATTTGGAAGTAATGAATTAAATGGAATATGGGTAGGCAAATTTGAAATCGGAGGAACATTATCAAGTGCATGTACCACAGAAAATTGTAGTATAAGTAATATAGTAATAAAACCAAATGTACAATCATTAAGAAGTCAAAAAGTGAGTAGTTTCTACTATTTAGGAAGAAGCATGGAACAAACGAATAATATTTATGGCTTCGATAATACAACAGATACAACACTAGATACTCATATGATGAAAAATAATGAATGGGGTGCAGTAGCATATTTAACGCAAAGCATCTATGGAAGATGTACATCATCAACAAGTTGTGAAGAAGTTTCAATAAATAATAGCACTGGTTATTATACAGGTCGAAGTGGAGGAACACCAGGGTCATCAAACACAATAACTACAACTGAAGGTACATATAAATATAATGAAAATAAAATAGAAATAAGTGTAGTAGAAGGAACAAATGTAAATACAACAATAACAAATGATAGCACTTATCCCTGGACAAATACAGATGGAGTATATTCTAGTAGTAATAATGGTCAAAATAGTACAACAGCAACATTAACATTTTCATTTACATTAAGTTCAAAAGGAGTAGTATCATTTGATTATTCAGTATCAAGTGAAAATAATTATGATAAAATGTCATATAAAATAAATAATGGCACAACAGATATAGTAACAGGTGATGCAATAAGTGGAACATCAAGAGGAACAACAGAATCAAATCTTTATTATGATAGTAAGATTCATACCTTAGATGCCGGAACTTATACTTTAACATTTACATATTCAAAAGATAGTGGTGGTTCTTCAGGATTAGATAAAGGATATGTTAAAAATGTAAAAGTATTAGAAGGAGCAGAAACAATTACTAAAGCTGCAGGACAATTAGCATCAACAACAGGAAATATCTATGGCGTATATGATATGAGTGGAGGAGCAGGGGAATATGTAATGGGAGTATATACAGACGGAACACAAAACTGGTCTGGATATGATTCAACATCAAATTCAGGATTTAGTGGATGCCTAGGAAGTAGTTGTAGTAGTACCTATGATGGAGTAGCATATCCAGAAAGTAAATATTATAATAGTTATACAAATACAGGAACATATTATAATCCAATAACAAATTATACAAGTGATATGCAACATGCCCTTACGGAAACAAAAAAATGGTTTAGTGATTACGCGTATTTTGTAAGTGGCGGTAAACCTTGGTTTAGTCGTGGCGGTCACTTCAGCAATGGTTCAGACGCAGGTGTTTTCTACTATGACATCAACAGTGGCGATAGTCTCAGCTATAACAGTTCCAGGTCCTCTTTAATAATTAACTAATTGTTAAAGACCATGTATAATTAGTTAAAGAACGGGTCTCATTAACTTAACTGTGTCTACATGAAAAATAGATATAAAAATCTAATGTAGATACAAAAGAATTTAATTGATAATTAGAACTTAATAAACATTATCGAACAATAAATTTTAAATAATATTTAAAAGTATTGTTCTTTTTTTTAAGTTTATGATAAACTAAATTATATAAAAGAAAGGAACATTAGTAGTATGAAAACAAATAATATTTTAGATATAATTAAAGGACAAAATATTGTAATTCCTTATGTTTTATTAAAAAATATGAAAAAGTTAGATATTAATTATAAGGAATTAATTTTTTTATCATATCTTTCTTCATCAAGCTCTAAGATCTTATTTGATGTTTCTTTGTTTTGTCAAAAGTTGAATATGGAAATACCTGAAGTTATGGAACTTGTTAGTAGTTTAACTGAAAAAAAATTAATTGAAATGAATGTTATAAAAAATAGTAGTGGTATGATGTGTGAATATTTAGATATTGATTTACTTTATGTAAAGTTAATGGATTTAACTATTGAAAAGGTTGAAGATACTAAAGAAAAAGAAATGGAAAAACTTGAAAAAAATATTTATTCAACAATTGAAAAGGAATTTGGAAGAACTCTTTCACCAATTGAATGTGAAACTATTAAGGGTTGGATTGATTCAAATATAAGTAGTGATTTAATAAAAGAAGCTTTAAAAGAAGCTGTTTTAAATGGAGTTACTAACTTAAAGTATATTGATAAAATTTTATATGAATGGGGTAAAAAAGGTTATACTAAAGCAAGTGATATTAAGAAAAAAAACACTAAAAAGGAAGAAGAAGTAAAACTTTTTGATTATGATTGGTTAGATGACAATGATTAAAGAAGAAAATATAGAAAAATATTTAGATGAATTAATTCCAAATCCAAAATGTGAACTAAATTTTAATAAAGATTATGAACTGTTAATCGCAGTTATGCTTAGTGCTCAAACAACTGATAAAAGAGTTAATTTAGTTACAAGTAAATTATTTAATAAATATTCTAGTTTAAAAGAACTTAAAGATGCTGATATAAATGATATTGAAGATATTATAAGAGAACTTGGTAATTATAAGAAAAAATCTCTTGGCGTTAAAAATATTGCAACTGAATTATATGATAAATATAATGGCAAAGTTCCAAACAACAGAGAAATTTTAGAAAGTCTTCCTATGGTAGGTAGAAAAACTACTAATGTTGTTTTAAGTGTATTATTTAATGAACCTAATTTTGCGGTTGATACTCATGTTTTTAGGGTATCTAAAAGATTGAAATTAGCAACTGAAAAAGATAATGTTTTAAAAGTAGAGGAAAAATTAAAAAAACACTTTAATAAAAATTCATGGAGTAAACTTCATCATCAATTTGTTTTATTTGGTAGATATTATTGTACAGCAAGAAATCCTAAGTGTGATAATTGCAAATTAAAAGAATACTGCAAATATGAAAAGTAGTATTCTTTTATATTGTTATTTGTAGTATTAATATAAAAATAATCCACCTAACTCAAACTTTGATTTAGGTGGTCACACATTTTATAGTTACACTAAACATTGCAATATTAAGTGTTCCTTTATTATTGTATGAAATTTCTTACATCCATATACAATATAACATAAAAAGAGTCTTTTTCAAATTCTTGAAATTTTTTTAAATTGTATGCTTTATTACTAAAATAAAATTTTGATGAATTTTTTTAAAAAACTCTTGTAAAAGAAACAAATGTTTGCTATGATTAAATCAGGAACATTTACTGTTGAGTGTCGTCCTCCGATCTTTTTGATGAAAGGAGGTAGATATTAATGAAAACTAAAACTTTTATTATAAAAGTTCTAAAACTCATTGCTATCATTTTGCTACTTTCTACCTTACTGGTGTTAGCAATAAAAAAATAGACACTCTTCAACATTGACAGAGTGTCAAACCTAATTTATCAGAGGAGACATTCACTTGTCGAATCAAATGTTCCTCTTTTTTTATTTTATGAAATTTCTTCCATCTATATACATGATAACATAAAAAAGAACCTTTTTCAAGTTCTTTTAAATTCATATTGGAACAAGTGGTTAAGTTATTTCAAACTTTTTCTCACTTATTGAGAAATTGATAAAATATCAATTTCTATTAATATTTTATCAATTAATCTTTTTATAGGCAACAGTATTTTGAAAAAATATAAAATAAATTTAATATTTAAAAATAAAACAGGAATCTATATAAAATTCATAACTATTATAGTTATATGTTATTTATATATAGAATTCCTTACACAATCATTGGTATTTATGGATTATTTGGTTCTTTTTAAGATTTTACTATTATTATTTTCAAGTTCACAATTTATAAATTGTTCTTCTAATGCTAAAACACTATTTTTATATCTATTGTATGCAAATTCATAGTTTTTATTTTGAATTGCTACAACACAAGGTTGAACAACTTGCTCATAAATCCATTTATAAATTTTATTACTGTCTGGAATAGAATTAATTTTATCAACTATGATAGGTGCAACATCATAATAATGTTTAATATCTTCCTTATTAACGAAATTATCTCTAAACCATCTTAATGTCATTAATTCATTGCAACTATCATCAAAATTATCTTGCATATGATTCATACAAGCTGTTGTTAAATAGCATCCTGAACCAGAACTCTTATCTTGTGTTCCATTATCTCTATCATTATCAGTTCTATTCCAATTTTCATTTAAATCTGATTTTACATGTGTCGAATTATGTGGTGCATTTCCATAAGGGCTTCTGTCATAATAATCATATTTATAACCACTTCCATTTGAATAAGGAGTAACATGAAATTCCTCTCCATTTTTTCCAACGTAACAACCTCTATTTGGATCATATTCCATATCTTTAATTTTATCGTAATCAAAATCTGCCATATTATTTTTCATCTCTCTTTCTTTTGTTTTCTTCTCTTATTTCTTTTACTTTTTCTTCATGTATAGTTTTTTTAATTTTTACATACAACGGATCAAAATAATATACTAAATCATTAAAATCATCATATTTGATTTCTAAATCAATGACAATTTTTTGAAGTTCTTCCAATTTATTATCAGTTGGAAGTTGGTGTTCCAATTTTTCTAATTCCTTAAATAAATATTGAATTATTTGTTTATCTTCATTAAAATCATTTTTTTCTAAAATTCGTGTTAAAAATGCCAATATTTGCTTTAAACTTTCACTTTTCATAAAATAAGTTCTCCTTTTTTGCAATATATTATATATTATGTTATTGTCAAAGTCAAATACTAACGTAACAAAGAATAACTAAACCAAAAATGTATAAAAAAGAATATCATTAATTCCTTATCTTTCTATTTCTTCATTTTTACTTTTATTATTTTGAATTATATCAATGTCATCATTATCAAGTATATCTTCATTATACAAATCTTGGATGATATTGTCATATTTATCATTAGAAAAGAATTCATTTTGTAAAAACTCTATAAATCTTTTCCATAAATTTTTAAAGTATTCTAACATTTCTTCAAGTTTTGATACTTTATCTTCTAATTCATCAATAGTGTCATTTGCAAAGTCTAATTTATATTCTAATTCATTTATTTTATTATCACGATTTTTAATTCTTTGTTGTAAGTTTTTAACTTCTTTTGAATAATTTTTTAAGTCATCCTCATAATGTTCTAGTATTGTAGTTAATTCATTCGCTGTCTTTAAATCGGAAGTAGTATCTTGTGTTTGTTTTATATATTCCTTAATTTCATTTATTTCATCATTTGTAATAGAATAGTTATTTTTGTTTAATTTACTTGGTTTTAAATTATCAATAATATTAGTTATTTGTATTGATTTGTTTTATAAACTATCTGCTTTATTATTTAACCCATTAAGTCGTTTTATATTTTTCTCTTGTTCTTTCTATTTCGTTTTGTGAAACTGTTGTTAAAAGTCTTGCGACCATTCTACCATTAGCACTTGTAGTATTTATATCATCATTAGCACAATCTAAATAAGCATTATTATCTTCTAAAAATTTCATTATATCTTCCATATCATAAACACTACGAGTAAGTCTATCTAGTTTTAATACAACAATAGTATTACATTTTTATTTCTAATATCTTCTTTTAGTTCTTCAAATGTAGGTCTTTTATTACCAGTTTTGGCACTTATTCCAGCATCCTTATATACTTTATAAATATCATAACCTTTAAATTAACACATAGCACGAAGTCTTTTTTCTTGCTCTGGTAAACTAAATCCTTCGCGTGCTTGATCTTCAGTTGATACTCTTATATAAATACCTGCTATTTTATTTTCTTCATTCATATTTTTTAACACATCCTTTCATATGTTTGGCACTTTAAATGGAAAAAGTTAAGTCTAATAATTAAAAAAGAGGCAACAAAGACTATAAATTGATTATATGTCTTTGACACCTCTTAAAATTTTACATAATACTTGTTTCTCAAATATATTAAGTTTCATATCTATCAACCCCCTAAATATAAAACTTCTTTCTTGGGTATTTATTATATATTATTTCATCTAAAAGTCAAGACATATGCTTGTTTTTACCAGTTTTAAGGTGCTTTTAAGAGAAGTTAGTACAAATACTTATATTTAGTTTAATTATTTAATAAAGGTTTCTAAATCCCTTAATTCTAATTTATTTGATAGATTACCAACATATAAAGTTTTAGAATAATTAAATACAAGAAATGTAATACCTTTAATAATTATTCTATGAGGTTCTACATAACTTAAATTTGATTTATCAATATTTCTAATATTACAATAGTAGGTTTGGTATTACAAAAATCACATATAAATTCAATTTTTCTTTTTAAATCATTTTCAATTTCTAATTCTTTTGTAGTAATATTAATCATAAAATCAATCCTTTCAAAACTTAAACACTAAAAAAGTACCAACTTCTTTTAGAATTTGATACTTCTATATTTAAGTCCTAACTATAAAAATTCGGACAAATTTCATATTGGAGGGGCTAACCAGATTTGAACTGGTGCTCAAGGTTTTGCAGACCCATGCCTTACCGCTTGGCTATAGCCCCAAATAAATGTTGTAAATTAATTATACCATTTAGTTGTTGTTGTATCAAGTATTTTTTATAAAATTTATGATATTGTATTGTAAATTATTCATAAAATTAAAATTATTTCTATATTTAATTGTCGTTTTTTGTTATAATTAATGTGTATGACAATAGTAGGGAAGTGATGAAATGCTAAAAAAATTAATTAATATAATTTTAATTATTACAATTTTAATAACTAATTTTTTGTATATAGATGTAAATGCTTTAACTACTACAATTACGGCAACTGTAAATGATAGTGATGGGGTTTATTTAAGAAAAGGACCAGGAACAAATTATGGAAAAGAAAAATTACTATCCTATGGTACTAGTGTTACTTTAGTTAGTACTGATAAACATAAAGGTACTGGTTGTAGTGATGGCTTTTATCAAGTAAATTATAATGGAAGTACTAATTATTATGTATGTAGTACTTATGTAAGTGTAAAAATATTTAATTATGATAACAATTATTATACTACTTCATCTTGGAATGCTAGAATAAATGAAAATTATGCAACTGTTAGAAAAACTCCTAATGGTACAGCAATTGAAAAAATATATTTAGGTACTGATGTTAAAGTTTTAGAAACAACAGGAGATTGGGCTAAAATATCATATTATAATAATCGTACTGGTTATGTTTTAAAAAGACTTATAAGTTATTATAGTGATATAACGGAAACAGATGAAGAATATTATAAAGAATTAAGATCTCTTGGTTTTCCTGAAAGTTATCTACCATTTTTAACTTATTTACATAAAAAATATCCTAACTGGATTTTTAAAGCAGATAAAACTAATAAGAAATTTGATGTTGTAATAAATAATGAACTTGGAAAAAATTATATCCAAACTAAAGAAGATACTTATCGTACTAGTAATGTAGTAAAAGAAAATCCCAATTGGTATGTTGCAAGTTTACCAGTTGTAGCATTTTTTATTGATCCAACCAATTATCTTACAGAAAAAAATATTTTTGCTTTTGAAGAGTTAACTTACGACAAAGAAAGTCATACAAAAGATATGATTAAAAATGTTTTTGCAGGAACTTATCTTGAAACAGATGAATATGCTGGATATTTTTTGGGGGCTGCTGAAAAATATAATGTTAGTCCAATTCATTTAGCATCAAGGGTAAAACAAGAAGGTGGAACTAGTTCAACTTATGCTGCTATAACTGGAACAGCAACTAGTGTTTCAAAACTTACTTATCGTGGAAAAAACTTGGATGGCTATTATAATTATTATAATATTGGAGCTTATGAAGATAAATATACTAATAGTTCAGTAACAAGAGGTCTTGCAGCAGCTGCAGGAATAGTTGATGATAACGAAGGAACACCATGGGATACTAGAGAAAAAGCAATTATTTATGGTGCTAAATTTATTGCTCAAGGATATATCGCTAAAAAGCAAAATACTTTATATTATCAAAAATTTAATACTGCTCATAATGCTTATTATTCACCATATACTCATCAATACATGACAAATATAATTGCACCTTTAAGTGAAAGCTTGGAAATATATAGTACTTATAAAGAAGCATATGGAACTAATTTTAATAATACAACTTTTACCTTTTTAATCCCTGTTTATGAAGATATGCCAAGTAACTTTACATCTCATCCAATTATTGGAGACACAAATAACAATTTAAGTTCATTAAAAGTAAATAATAATTTAATTCAAGGATTTGATAGTGATGTTTTAGAGTATAATTACTATATTAGTCCTGATACTAAAACGTTAGATTTAAGTGCAACAGCAGAAAGTTCTAAAGCAACTATAAGTGGTGTTGGTACTATAACAATTAATGATGAATTAGAAAAAGAAGTATCAATTATTGTAACAAGTGAAACAGGAGATTCTAAAACTTATAAAATAACCTTTATAAAAACTTCAAATGATAACAAAGAAGAAGAAATAACAATAGATGATATTTTAAAAAACATTGATGTAAAAGTAAATGATACATATATGAGTGGCATTGGAGAAAATACAACAACAAATATATTAAATGATTCAATAAATAAAGAATATCCAAATGTTTCTATTAATATAACTGATAAAGATGGTAAAACTAAATCAGGTATTTTAAAAACAGGTGATAAAATCACTTTAACAACAAAATCTTTTACTAAAACTTATGTAATTGTAATAAAAGGTGATACCAATGGGGATGGAATTATTAATGCCCTTGATTTACTTAGAATTCAAAAACATATTTTAAATTATAGTAAATTAACTAACGAATATTTAGAAGCATGTGATACTAATTATGATGGAACTATTAATGCTATTGATTTACTTAGAATTCAAAAACATATTTTAAAATATATAAAATTGAAGTAGGAGGAAATTATGAAAAAGTTAATTAAATATTTATTGCTAACATTATTTTTTGTCCCATTAAATTGTTTAGCAGCAACAGGTGTTATTGACATATATTCATCAAATAAAAATTTAACGGTAGGGGATACTTTTACTGTAACTGTATATTGTAAAAGTTCTAGTACTATTGGAACTTGTGAGTATACTTTAAGTTATGATAGTTCAAAAGTAAAATTTGTAAGTGCATCTGATACAACTAATTGTAATGGAACCTATTGTGTTTATTATGCAGGTAATAAAAGTAGTTCTAAAAAGTTTACATTTAAAGCAATAGCAAATGGAACAACAACAATAAGTGCTAAAGCTTATGGAATGATAAATTTTGATGAAAAAGAAATGAAAACAACTGTCTCACCAGTAACTGTTAATATATCAAAAGTAACACCAATAAAACCTATTGTTTATTCTACTAATAATAACTTATCAAGTCTTAGTGTTTCAGGATATAAACTAGATAAAACTTTTGATAAAAATACAACCTCTTATACAGTAAGTGTACCAAGTGAAGTAGAAAAAATAACTATTAATGCTACAAAAGAAGACAGTAAAGCAAAATTAACAGGAACTGGAAGTTTTAATGTAAGTGAAGGTGATAATACTTTTAAGATAGTTGTAACAAGTGAAAAAGGAACAACTAAAACTTATACAGTAAATGTTAAAGTTGAAGATAAAAATCCAATCATTATTAATATAGACAATGAAGAATATACAGTTGTAAAAAGAAAATCAAGTTTAGAAAAACCTGAAAATTATGAAGATATTACTATAAATATTAATGATATAGAAATACCAGCATTTAAAAGTGATATAACAAATTATACTTTAGTAGGTTTAAAAAATAAAGAAGGAATAACAAAACTTTATATCTATGATAGTAATTTAAATACATATACTTTATTTAATGAATTATCGTTTAATAATGTAAAAATTAGTTTAATTGAAAATAACGATGTTATCATTCCTTCTTTAATTAAAGAAGAAATAAATATAAATGATGTTAGTGTTAATGCTTACAAATTAAATGAAAATTATTATTTAATTTATGGTAAAAATGCAACAACAGGTAATGATAATTGGTATTTATATGAAACTTTAGAAAATACAATTCAAATATTTAATCAAAAATATTTTGAAGAACAAAATATAAAACTTGATAATGCTAATAAACTTATTTTAATTTTTAGTGGTTCAACTTTTGTTTTAGCAATTTTTCTAATAATTAGCTTATTAACAAGAGGTAAAAAAGGAAAAAAGAATAATAAATGTAAAAATAAAATAGATAAAGATTTCTTAAATGATGATGAAATAACAAAAAATATAAAAGAAAAAAATAAAGATAAAAATAAGAAAATTAATGAAGAAAAAAATTATAAAAACAAAAAAGAAATAAAAAAAGAGGATATAATTATCCTTGATGATAAAGAAAAAGATAAGAATATTAGCAAAGCTAAAAAAAGTTCTCATGATGAATTTAAAGATTTATAAAAAATTGGTATATGCCAGTTTTTTATTTTTATATAATTACATATTCTTTTTAATCCATGTCATTATAATATCTATAATATAATTTATTTCATTTTCAGTTAATTCTTTATTCATATCTATTTTATGCCATTTGTATAAACAAGATCTACAACAAGTAGCAGTTGCATGTTGAGCAATGAAAACAGGATGACCTTTCATTGGAGTTTGTTTACCATCGTTTAGAATAACTTTTTTAGCAAGTCTATTTTTTATAAACAAATAAGCATGAGATTCTATCTCTTTAATACCTTTTTTATTGATATAAGAAATATCTTTTTCTTTAAGAGTAAAACTACTTCTAAATTTTGAGTTTTTTAATCTTTCTAAAATTAAATCTTTATTCATAATTAATCACTAAAACAATTATAAAATAATTTAATAATATTTTAAAGTAAATATTGCTTTATTAATAATTTATTGTTATTATGATTATAGATGTAAAGTTATATATGACTTTAAAATGAATAAAATTATTTATAGTAGAGGGTGGATGGTTTATGGAAGAAAAATTAAAAGATTTAGAAGAAAAACTAATTAAATTTAAAGAAAAATATGGTGAAGAGGAAGTTATTAAAAATTTTGAAAGTGAAGTTATAGAAGCAAATAATTATGTTTTGTCATATTTTTTTGCAAAGGAATTTTATGATAGTAATAAGCTTAAACATCAAGAAATTGTAATAAAAAGCAATAATTTAGAATACAATTATTTATTTGCAAAAGATGTATCTAATATTGATCCTAGTAAAAATGGACAAGTAATTATAGATAGTAATAATACTAAATATAGTTATTTGTTTGCAAGAGATGTAAATATAAATGATAAAACAATGTATGCTAAAATTGTTTTAGAATCAGGTAATACTGATTATATATATTTATTTGCATTATCTGTTAGTGGTGTTAGTAAAATTCCTTTTGTATCTTATTTATATAAAGAAAAAAGATATGATTTAATTAATAATTTACTTAGATATTGTAATGAAGATGAAAGTGAAATATTTAGAAAATATATAAGTAAGTTAAACTTGGATGATAAATTAATAGAATTAAAAAAAGATGAAGAACATTTTTTATCAGATACTTCTGATATTTTAGTAAAGATAAAAGAATTAAAAACCAAATAAGGTTTTTTAATTTTTAGTAAAATATGTAACAAACAAAAGTTTTTTTGTTAAAAGAACAATTAACCACAAATTAATTTTAAAAAAATGACAAATTTTGTTTTATTATTTTTATCTACGTGTTATAATTAATATGTATTATTATTGAAAGTAGGAATGTATATGGCAAAAAATAAAAAAAGAAGTGAAAAAACTAAAAAGACAATTTGGAGTTATCCTGAACTTATTGGTGTTATTTTAATGCTTATAAGTATTTTAGGTATTGGAAAATATGGAATAGTTGGTAAAGCAATTGCATCATTTTCTTTATTTTTAGTAGGTTCCCTTTACATTCTTCTTTTGTTTTTTGTTTTAGCAATTAGTATTTATATGATAATAAAAAGAGAAAAACCAAATTTTTTCTCATCAAAAATGATAGGTATTTTTCTTATAGTTATTGGTGTTTTAGTTTTATTACATAAAGAATACGTTTTAATAAATGTTGATCCATCAAAAATTATTTCAGAAACAACTGAATACTTAATGGATAGTGTAAGTAGAATAATGAATAGTCAAGTAAAAACAGGGATATTTGATATGACACTAGCAAATACTGGTGGCGGAATAATTGGTTCTTTATTTGCTAGCTTATTTTATAAATTATTTGATGCTGATGGAACAAGTATTGTTATTTGGGTTTTAATTATAACTGGATTTATGGTATTTACAGGACTTTCTATTTACGATATTGTAACAAGTGCTAAAGATAAAATGAAAGATATGATACCAAAAAGAGAAAGAGTTGAAAAACCAACTAATGAAAAAGAAGAAGAAAATTATGCTTATGATAAATTTAAGATAAATAATAATAATGAATATAATGAAGAAAAAGAAATTCACGATAAAGAAAAAGATAATAAAACTGTAATAAAAGATATTAGTGAGTTAAGCCATAAAGAAGTTATTGCAAAGGAAGAATTAGAACCATCTCCAATAAAAATTAATCAAGATGGTGAATCAAAAGTAATAAATGAAGAAGTATCTATAAATAAAAACTATATTTTACCAAGCTTAGAACTTTTAGATCCACCAAGCAAGAATCAAAAATTAAATAAACATGATGTAGAACAAAGCGTTGCAAGTAACTCTAAAAAATTAACAGAAGTATTAAAAGATTTTGGAATTTTAGCAAAAGTTGTTGAGGTAAATATAGGACCATCTGTTGTTCAATATGAATTGCAACTTCAAAGTGGTACCAAAGTATCTAAAATACTTAGTTTAAATAGAGAAATATCTTTGGCACTTGCTAAAAAAGATGTTAGAATTCAAGCTCCTATTCCAGGTAAAAGCACTATAGGAATTGAAATACCAAATGAAAATAGTCAAGTTGTAACATTAAGAGAAACTTTAGAAGATTTAAATAAAAGAAGTAGAAATAAAAAATTAAGTTTAGTAACAGCAGCCCTTGGAAAAGATATCATGGGAGAAGTTAGATGGACTGAAATTAATAAAACTCCACATTTACTTGTTGCAGGAGCAACTGGAAGTGGAAAATCTGTTTGTATTAATTGTATTTTAATATCTCTTCTTATGAATGCTAAACCAGATGAAGTAAAACTTATTTTAGTAGATCCTAAAAAGGTTGAACTTGGGGTTTATAATGGAATACCACATTTATTAACACCAGTTGTAACTGATCCTAAAAAAGCCAATGTTGCTTTAAAAAGAGCAGTATCTGAAATGGAAAGAAGATATAATTTATTTGAAGAAACAAAGACTAAAAATATTGAAAGTTACAATAATTATGTTGAAGAAGAAAATGCTAAATTTAAATTTAGTGAAGAAGACAAGATGAAAAAACTTCCTTATATATTAGTTGTAGTTGATGAACTTGCTGATCTTATGTTAGTCGCAGGAAAAGAAGTTGAAGATTCTATAATGAGAATTACCCAGATGGCAAGAGCTGCAGGAATTCATTTAATTATTGCAACTCAAAGACCATCAACTGATGTTATTACAGGTTTAATTAAATCAAATATTCCATCACGTATTGCGTTTTCTGTAGCATCAAGCATCGATTCTAGAACAATTCTAGATATGACAGGAGCAGAAAAACTTTTAGGAAAAGGTGATATGTTATATCTTCCAATGGGAGAAATTGTACCACAAAGAATCCAAGGTGCATTTGTTTCTGAAAAAGAAATAAATAGAGTTGTCGATTATTGTATATCACAACAAAAAGCAATTTATGATGGTAACTTCTTAAATCTTGAAGATAAAGATCAAGAAATTAAAAATAATCCAATAAGTAATGATGAAGAAGAATACGATGATCCATTATATAATGATATCGTTGAATTTGTTATAACAACAGGTAAAGCAAGTGCAAGTCTTCTTCAAAGAAGATTTAAATTAGGATATAATAGAGCTGCTAGAATAATTGATTTACTTGAAGAAAGAGGAATAATTGGGCCACAAAATGGTTCTAAACCACGTGAAGTTTTAGTAAAATTAGAAAAAGAAGATAATTCATATGATGAAGAATAAAAAGGAGAAAAAAATATGAGTGTACATATTAATACTAATGTAGAAAATATTGCAAAAACTGTTATTATGCCAGGAGATCCTTTAAGAGTTAAATATATTGCTGAAAAATATTTAACTAATCCAGTACTTGTAAATAAAACAAGATTAAGTTTAATTTATACTGGACTTTATAAGGATAAATTAGTAACAATTGCAACATCAGGTATGGGTATGCCAAGTATGGGTATTTATTCCTATGAACTATTTAATGATTTTAAGGTAGAAAAAATAATTAGATTAGGTTCTTGTGGTAGTTATTATGATGAAATTAGAGTAAGAGATATTATTTTAGTAGAAAAAGCTTTTACTTTGTCAAATTTTTCATATCAATATGATAGGTCAAATATTGATTTAGTATCATCATCAAAAACGTTAAATAAAAAAATAATAGAAACAGCTATGCAAAAAAATATTGATTTAAGAATAGGTAATATTAATACATCAGATTTATTTTACAATACCTATGAAAATCCTAAAATTAAAGAAAATTTTTGTTTAGGTGTTGAAATGGAAACATTTGCACTTTTCTATATGGCAGAAAAATTAAACAAAGAAGCAGCAAGTATTTTAACAGTGTCAGATAATTTAGTATCAAAAGAAGTATTAAGTAGTGAAGAACGTGAAAAAACATTTGATGAAGCAATAACTTTAGCATTAGATAGTATTTTATAATTATTTGATATTTGGTATATAATAATTAATACGAGGTGAGATAATGGAATATAGAAAAATTGATAAATCGTCATATAACTTGCATTTAATTAAAACAGAAAACTTCAAGACGATTTTTTTTAAATTTGTTTTTCGAGACAATATAAAAAAAGAAGATATAACAATAAGAAATTTTTTGACAGAGATACTTGCATCATCAAGTAAAAAATATCCAACAACAAGATTTTTAAGCATACGTCAAGAAGAATTGTATAATTTAACCATGAATTTTTCTAATAGAAGAATAGGAAGTCAAATATTATCTGAATTATGTTTTTCAATTATTGATCCTAAGTATACCGATGAAAAATCTCTTGAAGATTCTATTTCTTTTATGAATGATATTATTTTTAATCCAAATATAGAAAATAATTTATTTAATGAAAAAATGTTTAATATTACCTATGATTATTTAAAAGAAAGAATAGAAGAATTAAAAAATTATCCTGATTATTATGCTGAAAGTAGTATCAAACAAATTATGTGTAAGGATAATGCATTCTCATTTAATTTAACTGGTTATATGAATGATTTAGATAAAATTACAAGAGAAAACTTAACAGAATATTATTATAACTTTATTAATAAAAATGTACTTGATATATTTGTTGTAGGTAATATAGATTTTTATGAAATAGAAAAATTAATTGATAAATATATAGTATTAAAAGTAATAAAAAAACCAAAGAACAAAATTCAAAATTATTACGAATCAAATAGAAAAAGAGCAAAAATAGTACAAGAAGATAGTAATTTTAGCCAATCAAAACTTTTAATTGGATGTCAAATTAAAAATCCAACAGAAAAAGAAAGAAAATATACAGCAGTATTATATAATATGATTTTAGGTAATTCTCCTGAATCAAAGTTATTTAAAAATATAAGAGAAAAAAAATCACTTGCTTATGATGTATCATCATTTTATTATAAAAATGATAGTATTATTTTAATTAAAACTGGTATTAATAAGAATTCTTATGAAGATGCATTAAAAGGAATAAAAAAAGAAATAAAAGATATTTCTTTAGGTGATTTTAGTGAGACTCACTTAGAAAATTGTAAAACTCTAATTAAAAGTTTATTAAATGAGTTTACTGATTATCAAGGTTCTATTGCAGAATATTATTTCAGTTTAGAATATTTAGATCAAGACACTATAAATATAAAAGAAAAAATGATCGATAGTATAACAAAAGATGATATTATTAATGTTAGTAAAAAAATAGCAATTGATACAATTTACTTTTTAAAGGAGAAATAAAATGAAAGAAATAAATATTAATAATTTTGAAGAAAAATTATATTATGAAAAATTAGTTAATGGTTTTGAAGTATATTTTGTTCCTTTAAAAAATAAAAATAATTATAATATATCTTTAGGAGTAAAATATGGTAATTGTTATACTGATTTTAAAGTTAATGGAAAAAACTTTAAAACCCCAGCAGGAGTTGCTCATTTTTTGGAACACAAACTATTTGAAAGAGAAAATGATATTAGTCCATTTGATTATTACTCAAAATCTGGAACTAGTGTAAATGCTTGTACATCTATTTTATATACTAATTACTATTGTGTTGGTAATAATTCATTTAATGAAAATTTAGATTATCTTTTAAAATGGATTACTAATATATATATTACAGATGAAAATGTTGAAAAAGAAAAAGGAATTATTTTAGAAGAAGAAAGAATGTATAAAGATAATCCAGATAGAGTATTAAACGAAAAATCAAGAGCTAATCTTTTTGTTAATGATCCTTATGGCAAAAAGGTAGTTGGAGAAGAAGAAGATATAAAAAGTATAACAAAAGAAGATTTAATAACTTGTTATAATTCATTTTATACATTAAACAATATGTTTTTAATTATTACTGGTAATTTTAATAAAGATGAAGCAATTAATATCGTAAAAAATAATTTTAATAAAATAAAAAAATCTAAACAAAAGATTGAAAAAGTAAAGGTAGAAGAACCAGATCAAGTTAAAAAAGAATATGAAGAGGTAAAACTTAATGTTTCAACTCCAAAAATCTCACTTAATTATAAAATTAATAAGAAAAAGTTTTCTTTAGATGATTATAATTTAGGCATATATTTATCAATTATTTTAAGGTTAGCTTTTTCTGATACTAGTTTATTTTATGAAAAAGGATTAGAAGAAAAATTATTTATAGATCTTACTTATTTTTTAACTATTACTTCAACTCATGTTGTAATTTCATTTGATGTAATAAGTGAAAATGATGAAGTGATTGAAAAAATAGAACAAGAATTAAAAAATATTGAATTAAAAGAAAAAGATTTTGAAAGAATGAGAGCATGTCTAATTGCTAATGAAGTAAAAACAGTAGATAATGTTTCACTAATGTCTTACGATATATTTGATGATGTGATTTATTATGGCGGTTATAAAAATGAAAAAATAAATGATTTAAAAAAACTTACTTATAAAAAAATGTTAGATGTGAAAAATAAAATTGATACAACTAATAAAGCAATTGTAAAAATAATTAATAACCAATAAAATACTTGAAATATTTATCTATTTTTGCTATTATTATTTATAGAATATAAGGAGATGGTAGTAGTGAAGCTTAGTATGTTTTTAGAGTTTCCTGGAATACTTATTGTAATTGGTGTAATTTTAATCGTTGTAGCAGTTGTAATTGGAGTTATTTCATCAAAAAAAAGTGTTGAAAAAGAAACCAAAGAAGATGATATAGAAGATGAATATGATGTTAAACCAATGAAATTAGTAGATGATGAAGAAGTAAAAGAAAAAATAATTTCTGAAGTAGATTTAATTAAGGATAATGTGATTCCAACACCAATAGATGATGAAACTGTTTTAGAAGATACAACAGATGTTGTTGAAGTAAAAGAAGAAGATGATTTTTTAGATACTAAAGAATATGTTGTTTTAAATGAAGAAGAAAAACAACAATCAGATGTAGAAACATTATAAAAAAGATTTTGAAAAATTCAAAGTCTTTTTAAATTTATATAAAAAACTACAAAATATGATAAAAAAAATATATTTAATGAAGGTGAATTAGAAAAAGATTCAGTTGTTAAGAAATTCTTAACAACTGCCAGTGATGGAAAAAATAAGGAGATTATCCAACTAAAAGTGAAGTAGAAATAGCAAAGAATTATTTAACAGAAGAAGAATTAAATATTTTAAATAGAATGGTATCTGCTTATTTAGGTATTGCAGAAATTAATGCTTTAGATAGACATCCAATGACTATGCAAGATTGGGTAAATGAATTAGATTCGTTTTTAAAAATGACAAGAAAAGATATTTTAAATAATTCTGGAACAATATCACATGAAAAAGCCTTAGAAAAAGCACATGAAGAATATGATAAATATATGAAAAAACATCTTACTACTGCTGAACAAGATTATTTAGAAATATTAAATAAAAAAGTAGAAGAAATTAATAGATAGTAATAAAAAAGAGAAATTTATTTTTCTCTTTTTTATTTTACATAAATTAAATCATTGTAATCAACTTTTTCTTTTAAAAGTCCAGCTTCAATTACAATATCTTGTAAATGATCAAATGATTCTTTAGTAAATGTAGTGGTACTAGGCCAAGTATCATTTTGTTTATATCTTTCTATTGCAGAAGTTAAATCATTTAATGATGTATCTGGGAAAAAACTAAGAATATTTTCTGCGATAACATTACTTTCATTTTCATGAACATAGTCTAATCCTTTTTGGATTGCTCTAGTAAAGCCATCAATTAAATCTTTATTTTCATCAATAAAACTTGTTTTAGCATTAAAAGCAGTATATGGAACAACTCCTCCGATCTCGCCTAGAGATGCAACAACATAGCCATAACCTTCATTAACTAATTTTGTTGCTTGTGGTTCAAATAAAGCAACAAAATCACCAATTCCACCAATGAAAGAACTTGCCATTGATGAAAATGAAATAGAAGTGTCTATAGTTAAGTCTTTTTTAGGATTAATTTCATTTTCTTTTAAGGCATATTCTAAAGTCATTTCAGGCATACCGCCAACTCTTCCTCCGATTATATATTTTCCTTTTAAATCATTCAAAGTAAAATTTTCTATATTAGTTCTTGATACGATAAATGATCCATCTTTTTGAGTAAGTTGGGCAAAAGTTTTAATATAATCTTTTTCACCACTATTATATATATAGATAGTAGCTTCACTACCAGATAACCCGATATCAGCATCTCCTGATAAAACAGATGCCATAACACTATCAGCACCAGGTGTTAGTAAAAGATCAATTTCAATATTTTCTTCTTCAAAATAACCATTTGCTATTGCACTATAAAATGGTGAGTAAAATAAACTGTGAGTAACCTCTGCAACAGTTATTTTTCTTAAATCATTGTTATTCTTTTTATTTACTTCAATAAAATAACAACAAGCAAAAAATAAAATAATTAATATACTAACTATTAAAGTTAAATATTTTTTCATATCATTCCTCCTTGTTTATTATATGAAACATGATAAATGTTGTGAAAAAATAAAATTGTATAGTAAAAATGAAAAAATATGTTATAATTAATTTGTAAAATATAGCACATTTTTTGTGTTTAAATGGAGGTATTTTATGTGTACAGCAGCAACTTATAAAACAAAAGATTTTTATTTTGGAAGAACTTTAGATTATGAATTTTCGTATGGTGATCTTGTTACTATAACACCAAGAAATTATCCATTTCATTTTATAGAAGAAAAAGATATAACAAATCATTATGCTATAATTGGTATGTCTTGTGTTATGGATGATTATCCTTTATATTATGATGCCGTAAATGAGAAAGGTTTAGCTATGGCAGGTCTTAATTTTGTTGGTAATGCTTGTTATAAAGAAAAAGAGATAGGAAAGGAAAATATATCTCAATTTGAATTTATTCCTTGGATTCTTTGTCAATGTAAAACAGTAAAAGATGTTAAAGAAAAACTTAAAAATATCAATTTATTAAATGTTCCATTTAAAAGTGATTTACCTTTAGCACAACTTCATTGGATTATTTCAGATAGTGATAGTTCTATAACAGTAGAAGCAGTAGAAGAAGGAATAAAAGTATATGATAATCCAGTTGGTGTTTTAACAAATAATCCAACATTTGATAAGCAGATGTTTGCTCTTAATAATTATAGACACTTATCTTGTAAAAACGTAGAAAATACTTTTTCAAAAGATTTAGATTTAAAATCTTATAGTCGTGGTATGGGAGCAATTGGACTTCCAGGAGATTTATCATCACAATCAAGATTTATAAGAGTAGCATTTGTAAAAATGAATTCAATATCAAGTGAAGATGAAAAAGAAAGTGTAAGTCAATTTTTTCATATTTTAAATTCAGTAGATCAACAAAGAGGATGTTGCAAGTTAGAAGATAAAAAGTATGAAATAACTATTTATACATCATGTTGTAATACTAATAAAGGAATATATTATTATACAACTTATGATAATCATCAAATAAATGCAATTGATATGCATAAAGAAAATTTAGACAGTGATAAACTTATAAAGTATAATTTAATAAAAAAAGAACAAATTAATTATCAAAATTAAATATAAATGATAGACAAAAGTAATAAAAATGTGTTAAGATTTTTTTGGAATCTTAGTTCAAGTGTTGGTGTGTTCTACTATTACAATCTTTATGGAGATAGTTATACTGATGCAAGTTCTAGGATATCTTTAGTAATCAAATAATTATTATTTATATTGAAAAATTAATTTATTGGTTATAACTAGCTAATTTACAAAATAAATTGAATTGGCTAGTTTTTTATATGTCTTTTTTTGTAAAATTATGTCTGTTCGCTTTTTTAAACTATTTATTTAAGGTATAATTTATAATGGTGGTAAAGATGTTAGAAAACTTAAATAAAGAACAAAAAGAAGCAGTATTATATAAAGATGGACCTCTTCTTATTTTAGCAGGAGCAGGTTCAGGTAAAACTAGAGTATTAACAACAAGAATTGCTTATTTAATTGAAGAATATGGAGTTAATCCTTATAATATTTTAGCAATTACTTTTACTAATAAAGCTGCTAATGAAATGAAAGAACGTATTACAAAATTAATTGGTAATACACCTCTTACGGCATGTACATTTCATTCTTTTGGAGTGAAAATATTAAGAGAAAACTATCAACTTTTAGGATTTTCTAAAAATTTTAATATTATGGATAGTGATGATACTTTAACTTTGATAAAAAAAATCATAAAAGATATGGGACTTGATCCAAAAACATTTAATCCTTATATGATAAGAAATAAAATATCAAGTTGTAAGAATGAATTTGTTATGCCCGAAGAATACAAAAAATTTGTCTGTAGTGAAGAAGACGATGTGATTTATAAAGTATATAGTAAATATCAAGATACTTTATTTAAAAATAATTCAGTTGATTTTGACGATTTACTTATTTTACCTATAAAACTATTTATGGAACACGAAGATGTTTTAGAAAAATATCAAGAAAGATATAAATATATATTAATAGATGAGTATCAAGATACTAATAAAGTGCAATATATTTTAGCAAAAATGCTTAGTAAAAAGTATAAAAATATCTGTGTAGTTGGAGATGTTGATCAATCTATTTATGGCTTTAGAAATGCTGATTATAGAAATATTTTAAATTTTGAAAAAGACTATAAAGATAGTAAAACTATATTTCTTGAACAAAACTATCGTTCATGTAAAACTATATTAAATGCTGCGAATGATGTTATTAAAAACAATAAAGAAAGAAAAGATAAAAATCTTTGGAGTGAAAATGATATTGGTGATAAGATAAGTTATTATAGGGCATTTGATGAAGTTGATGAGACGTTTTATTGTATAAGAAAAATAAAAGAATTAATAAAAAATAATGTTTCTTATAGTGATATTGCAATTCTTTATAGAACTAATGCTCAATCACGTGTTTTTGAAGATAGTCTTTTAAAAGAAAATATTCCTTATAAAGTAGTAGGTAGTTTTTATTTCTATAATAGAAAAGAGATAAAAGATTTAATATCTTACTTAAAACTTATTAATAATCAAGACGATAATATGAGTTTATTAAGAGCAATTAATACTCCAAAAAGAGGAATAGGAGAAAAAAGTATAGAAAAACTAGAAACAACTGCTGCTACATATAATACTAGTATGTTTTCTTGTTTAAGTGAAAAAAAGGAATTAGAGTTTAAAAATCTTATTTTAGAATTAAAAGAAAAAAGTGAAGAAGTAACTCTAACTGAATTAATCGATTTAGTATTAGATAAATCTGGAATGAAAAAAGCTTTAGAAGCTGAAAAAACATTAGATGCTGATATTAGACTTGAAAACTTAGAAGAGTTTAAATCAATAACTAAATCATTCGAAGAAAGAGAAGGCCTTATTTCTTTGGAAGACTTCTTACTTGAAATATCTTTAGTAAGTGATAAGGAAGAATATAAAGATGATCCTAATAGAATTACTTTAATGACTATTCATTCAGTTAAAGGTTTAGAGTATCCTTATGTATTTATCGTAGGATTAGAAGAAGGAATATTCCCTCATAAAAATAGTATGGATTCTTCTTCTGAACTTGAAGAAGAAAGAAGACTTATGTATGTTGCAATAACAAGAGCAATGAAAAAGTTATATCTTACAAATGCCAAAAAAAGAATGCTTTATGGAGAAGAAAAAATTGGTATTCCATCAAGATTTATAAATGAAATATCAGATTCTTTAATTGAAACAGAAAATCAAGATAAAAATACTATCGTAAAAAAAGAAAAAAACGTTTATGATGATGATGTTTCATACTCTTATGGTGATAAAGTAATGCATGAAAAATTTGGCCTTGGAGTTGTAATTGGAATTAATAAAGATATTATATCAATTGCCTTTAATAAAGATGTTGGTATAAAGCAACTGCTTAAAAATCATAAATCAATTAAAAAAGTTGATTAAAAATGGTAAATTTAGACAAATAAGTAAATAATTTTATATATATTTTTATATTATGTGGTAAAATATAGTTGGAGGTAGTTATGAAAAAAATAATTGTAGTTATTTTAGAAGTTATTGTAGTATTACTAATATTTTGGTTTATTTTAGGTTATATTAATTTTGGTAAAATAACAAATGGAAAAGAACCAGTACTTGTTGTAAAAGAAACATCTTATGAAAAAGATGGTGGAAGTGTTAAAGTATATGATAATATTATCTATAAAATTGTTGTATACAAAGATGCCAATAGTGAAATAACTTATTCTTTAAAATTATTTTTTATGAAGGATTTATAGTATGAGACCAAAAGATAGCTTGATTTTATTTGTAAAAGGATTTATTTTAGGGGTTGCTAATATAATTCCAGGGGTAAGTGGAGGAACACTTGCAGTATCTCTTGGACTTTATGAAAAAATACTTGATGCAATTGGAAGCTTTTTCAAGAATTTTAAGAAAAATATTGGCTTTTTAATACCAATAATCTTAGGAATTCTTGTCGCACTTATTTCTACTAGCAAATTAGTATCATATGCTTTAGCTAATTTTAAAGCTCAAACTATATTTCTATTTGTAGGCCTTATTTTTGGGGGAACATCACTTTTGATGAAAAAAACAAGAGGAAAGGGTAATATCACAAATTTTATTATATTTTTTATAACGTTTTTTGTTGTTATAGCACTTTCATTTGTAAAAGTAGATATCTTCAATATTTCATTTATTAATATGACTATTTTGGATTATGTTTTACTTATTGCTATAGGTTTTCTTGCTAGTTCTTCAATGGTTATACCTGGTATTTCTGGATCTTTTGTTCTTATGATTTTTGGCTATTATGAAAAAATAATAAATACCATTGCTAATTTAATTAATCTTAAAGAACTTGGCGCAAACTTACTTATTTTAGTGCCTTTTGGTATTGGAGTTTTACTTGGAATTATATTTATGGCAAAACTTATCACTGCTCTAATAAAAAAATATGAAGTAAAAACATACTTTGGAATTATGGGATTTGTTTTATCATCTGTTGTAATACTTATCTTACAAATAGGAAAGTTTACTTATAATTTCTCAAATATTTTTACATGTATTTTAGCATTTTTATGGGGCTATTTACTTGCAAGAGCAATTGAAAAGGAATAAAAATAATGCACAAATATTAATAAATATTGTGCATTTTTAATGTCTAATTTGCAAAATTCCTTATTTTATGGTATAATTAGCATAACTAAAGGGGGATTTATATGTATTATACAGAAGAACAAAAAGAAGAAGTAATTCTTCAAATTCAAATAAAAGAAATAAAAGAACAGATAAAAAAGATATTAGATGAATTTTTTAAAAAGGAAATTGAGTTAGGACTTTTATCTTCAATTGAAGAAGATGAAGAAAATCATATTTATAGTTTGGTTATAGGAAAACTTAATGAGTCATTTTATGGATATAATGTTTCTTCAATGATGAAATTACTAAGAGAAAATGGTTTTACTATTCCAAAAAATGATATTGTTAATTTATTAAATGTTGAACAACTTTATTTTTATAAATCAATGTTAAATAAATTTTTTAAAAAAATCGTAACAGAAAAAACATTAAATAAGGATATGTGTGTTGCAATTGCAACAGATATAGGTACTCGTGCTAATGAATTTTATTTAAAAAAACATGTTTGTGAACCACTTGATGATTTAATAAGAATGTTACAAAAAGAAAAAGATGAAATTAATAAACATAAAGAAAAAGAATCAAAAAAAACTATGCAAATGCAAAAATTAAAAAATGAAAATAAATTATTAAGAGAAAGAGTACGTCTTTTAGAGGAAAGGTAAAATATAAATGAAAAAAACAAATAATATGGAACTAGAAATAAAGTCTTCCTTAAACAAAATGTCACATCATATAAGCAAATTACATGACGTAAAAAGTTCAAGAGCTTTAACAAGATTTATTGTGGAGGAATCATATTTTAAAAATGTCTATGGTAAATCTTATAAAGAAATAACAGAAGAAATAAAAGATGAATTTAATGTTATTGATGATGATTTTAGTGTAATTTCTAATATGGGTTATCTTCATCAAACATCACTTCTTATTGCAACAAGATATTTAACTAACTATATAACAAGTAAAGAAGGGCTTTCTTATGATTTAGTTAAAAAAAGCATTTTTGATGTTAGTTATGATATATCAAAGGATATTAAAAAACATATAAAAGAAGAAATAGAAAAATCTGGAAGTAGAGATTCTGTTTATACTGATTTAAAAAATTCTATAAAACTTTTTTTAGAAACAGAAAAAATGAATGAAGAGTTAAAAACTTTAGATCAAGAAGAATTAAAAAAACAAAAATTTTATGAAGAACAACAACGTTTTATAGAATATGAAGAAAAAGTTCATAAAAACATGAGATAAGAAGATAAAGTAATTTATCTTTTTTTAAAAAGATGGTATTATAATAATGGTGATAAAATGAAAGCAAAACCTAACATGTATGTTAAAGATATTTTAAGTATTAATTATGATAAATTAAAAAAGAATAATATTAAAGTTTTATTCTTTGATTTTGATAATACATTAATTGAAAAAGGTAATTATAGTTTAAAAAAATCATATGAAAAACTTTTACAAAAACTAAGAAAAGACTTTAAAATAATGGTTGTATCAAATTCAGTTCATAAATCAAAACTAGAAAAAGTATGTAGTAAATATGATTTAGATTATATTGGCGCAGCATTTAAACCAACATCACTTGGTTTTTCTAAAGCAGAAAAGATGTTAAATGCTAAAAAAGAAGAGATATGTGTTATTGGTGATCAACTTTTTACAGATGTTAAAGGTGCGAATAATATGGGTTATTATAGCGTTTTAATTGATCCTATAAACTATGATGAACATTTTTTAACAAAGATTAATAGATATCGTGAAGCAAAATCATTAAATAGGGGTGCTTATTATGAATAAAAAATGTATTGGATGTGGAGCAATACTTCAAGATAATAATAAATTAATCGAAGGATATACAACATCTTTAAATAATGATTTTTGTATGAGATGTTTTCGTATGAAAAACTATGGTGAATACGAATTTACTACTAAAGATAGTAAAGAATATATTGAAATGCTTAAAAAAATTGGTTTAAAAAAGGACCTAGTTTTAGAAGTTGTGGATCTTTTATCAGTGCCAAAAGATTTAAATGATATAAAAACATATTTAAAAGAAAATGATATCATCTTAGTTTTAAATAAAAAGGATTGTTTACCATTAAAAATAAAAGATGAAAAATTAATTAATTATTTTAAAGATAAATATCCATATTTTAAAGATATAATTGTTGTAAGTGGTCTTAAAAATTATAATTTAGATTTACTTATGGAAGATATTTATAAATATAAAACAAGTAATGATATTTATGTTGTTGGAAGTACAAATGCAGGAAAATCTACGTTAATTAATAAAATAATTACAGATTATGCTATAGATAAAAAAGGTGAAATAACAATTTCTCCAATGCCATCAACTACTTTAAATGAAATTAGAGTATCACTTAATAGTTTTGATTTAATTGATACTCCAGGTTTAGTAGAAAATGGTAACATCTTAAATTATGTAGATTTAAAAAGTATTAAAAAAATATCATGTAAGAAAGAAATTAAACCTCGTACTTATCAAATAAAAAAAGGACAATCTCTTTTAATCGATAATTTAGTAAGAATAGATTATTTAGAAGATACTAAAAATAGTTTTACTTTTTTCATATCAAATGATCTTGACATTATAAAAAAACAAACTAAAAATATAGCTATTTCTGATATTAATAGTTTTGATATAAAAATAAGACCACATAGTGATCTTGTTATAAGTGGCCTTGGTTTTATTAAAATAATTGATGATTGTAAAATTAAAATATATATAAACGAGAAAGTAGAAGTATTTACGAGAACATCACTTATTTAAGTTTATATATTCCATAATTATTATTTGTTGGATCTTTAAATAATATATCTATTTTTAAAGGAAAATAGGTTAAAACAGCAAAAATAAGATAGATTACAATAATAGATACACCAGATATTAAGTTAAGTTTTTTATTGTTCTTTCTTTTTTCTATTTGTTCTTTAACAAAACTTGTAATTATTATTGTAATAAAATAGATTATTAAGGTAACTATTAAATTTTCACCAAATAATTTATAAATTGGCAGATAGATAATTAGAAAAATAACAATATTAAAAATAGCTCCGATAGTATTACTTGCAATATAATTATTTGGTTTATTTTTATAAAATAAATAAATAATAAGGGTTAAAAACATATATGAGGTAAAAATAAGTTTCATGTGTTCAAAGATAGATTCATTAACTGGTGCGATAATTGTTATGGGAAATATTGGTAAATAATTATAAAAAGAGTGAAAAAGAAAAGAAAATAAAAAAACAAGTCCCGTATTAATCAATATTTTTTTAAACATTTTTTATCAACTCCATAAATATTATGGTAAAATATGTATTAATTATGTATTAAAAAAGGAGGTGCTTTTATGAATAGTGATGAAAAAATAAAAGAAATAAGAAATGCTGTTGATATTGTATCAGTTATTTCTTCTTATATACCTTTAGTAAAAAAAGGTAAAAACTATTTTGGAGTATGTCCTTTTCATGATGATACTAATCCTTCGATGAGTGTATCAAGTGAAAAACAAATTTATAAATGTTTTTCTTGTGGTGCCAGTGGTAATGTCTTTAATTTTGTAATGGATTATGAAAAAGTTGATTTTAAAGAAGCTTTAAATATATTATCTAAAATAAGTGGTATACCATTAGATAACACCTATGTATCAAAACCAAGAAAATATGAAAAATTTTATAAAATATATGATTTATCTTGCAAGTATTATCAAAACAATTTAAATACTGAAGATGGCACTTTTGCTAAAGATTATTTATATCAAAGAAAAATAGATGATGAACTTATTAAAGTATTTAAAATAGGACTTTCAAAAACAGGAAATAATTTAACTGAACTTTTAACTAAAAAAGACTATTCTATGAAAGAACTTGAACTTATTGGTTTAGCAAGTAATAATAGAGATTTATATCAAAATAGAATAATGTTTCCTCTTTTTAATATAACTGGGGAAGTTGTTGGTTTTTCTGGTAGAATTTATAATAGTAAAAGTGATAGTAAGTATATTAATACTAAAGAAACACCAATCTTTAAAAAAGGAGAACTTTTATATAATTATCATTTAGCTAAAGAAGAAGCGAGAAAAGAGAAAAAACTTATTATAGTCGAAGGTTTTATGGATGTAATAAGACTATATTCAGTAGGAATAAAAAATGTTGTTGCTTTAATGGGAACTGCTTTAACTAAAGAACAAGTTACTTTAATTAAAAGAGTATCAAACAATATTATTATCTCATTAGATGGAGATTCTCCAGGTAAAAAAGCATGTTATAACGTTGGAGAAGCTTTAGAAGAAAAAGGATTTAATGTTTCTGTTATAACTTTAAAAGAAAATTTAGATCCCGATGAATTTATAATAAAATATGGAAAAGAAGAGTATCAAAAACTTCTTGATAATCCTTATTCATATAATGAATTTAAAGTAAATTATTTAAAAGAAGGCAAAGACCTAACCAAAATAGAAGACCAAACTTTATATATAAATAATGTCTTAGAATCTTTAAAAAATGAAGAAGATGAAATAAAAATGGAACTTATTTTAAAGAAAATAACATTAGAATTTGGAATAGATATAGATATTTTGCGAAAAAAGTTGCAAAATATGAAAAAATGTAGTAAAATTGAAGCGTTCAAAAAAGTTGAAGTGCAAAAGGTTTTTAAAGATAAATATCAAAAAGCTACTTATGGTATTTTATACTACATGTTATACAATAAAGAATGCAGAAAAATTTATGAAAAACAACTTAATTATTTACCAGATGTTAATAGTAGATATTTAGCTAATGAAATAATTTATATGTTTAAACAAGATGATAATTTACTCCTTGCAGATTTTATTACTACTTTAACTGATAAACCAGAGCTTAAAAAACTTTTAGATGAGGTTTTAAATTATGAACAAGATTTATCTAATTTAGAATGTTTTAACGAATATATTACTGCCATCTACGGGTATAATAAGAATCAGGAAATAGAAAGATTAAAAGATTTAATGAAAAAAGAAGTAGATCCAGAAAAAAAAGCTTTGTTAGCAGAAAAAATTAGATTAGTAAAAATAGGGAGTTGAATTTAAATGATTAATGAAATTAAAACATTTGAAGAACGAAAAGAAGAATTACTTGAATTAGGTAAGAAAAATGGCAATATCACCTATGAACAAATTGCAGAATATCTAAAGGGTATTGAAGCAGATAGTGATATGCTTGATGATTTATACAATATGTTTGTTCAAAATAATATTGAAGTAATATCAACTACTGAAGATGAAGATGAAGGAGATATTGATGGTGGAGATATTATCGAAAATATCGCATCAAACAAAGACATAAAAATAAATGATCCTGTTAGAATGTATTTAAAAGAAATCGGAAGAATTAATCTTTTAACTAGTGATGAAGAATATGAATATGCTCTTCAAGCAGAAGAAGGAAATGAAGATGCCAAAAGAATTTTAGCAGAATCAAACCTTAGACTTGTTGTATCAATTGCTAAAAGATATGTAGGACGTGGTATGGCATTTCTTGATTTGATTCAAGAAGGAAATATTGGTCTTATGAAAGCAGTTGATAAATTTAGTCCTGAAAAAGGTTATAAATTTTCAACTTATGCAACATGGTGGATTAGACAAGCTATAACACGTGCTATAGCAGATCAAGCTCGTACTATTAGAGTACCAGTTCACATGGTTGAAACAATTAATAAACTTGCTCGTATTCAAAGACAACTTACTCAAGAATTAAATAGAGAACCATCTGAAGAAGAACTTGCTAAAAAAATGAATACTACAGTTGAAAAAGTTCATGAAATTATGAAAATAGCTCAAGAACCAGTTTCACTTGAAACACCAATTGGTGAAGAAGATGACTCTCATTTAGGAGATTTTGTTCCAGATGAAAGAATGATGTCACCAGAAGAATATGCAACAAGTGAATTATTAAAAGAAGAATTAGATAATGTTTTACTAACTCTTACAGAAAGAGAAGAAAAAGTATTAAAACTAAGATTTGGACTTGAAGATGGACAATGTAGAACACTTGAAGAAGTAGGACAAATTTTTGGTGTTACAAGAGAAAGAATAAGACAAATTGAAGCAAAAGCATTAAGAAAAATGAGACACCCATCACGTAGTAAAAAATTAAAGGATTTCTTAACTGACTAATGAAAATCAATAATAAATTAAAAAAAATAGCAGAGTTAGTACCTTCTAACTCTTTTCTATTAGATGTAGGGTGTGATCATGCTTTACTTGATATTTATTTAATAGATAAAAACGTTAAATCTATAGCATCTGATATTAATGATTTACCATTATCTAAGGCTTACGAAAATATAAAAAAATATAATTGTTTAAACCAAATAACATTGGTTAAAGGTGATGGATTAGAATATTTAAATGATGAAATAAGTGTTATAGTAATATCAGGTATGGGCGGTATTTTAATAAAAAATATCATAAAAAAAGACTTATCTAAAATAAAGAATCAAAAAATAATTACTTGTCCCAATAATGATAGTGATATTTTAAGAAAATTTATGATGGAAAATAACTTTAAAATAGAAAGTGAATTACTTGTCAAAGATAAATATATTTATGAAATAATTTGTTTTGTAAAAGGTAATGAAAAACTAACAACAAAAGAAATAAATTATGGTAAGTATTTTAAACGTGATAATTTATATTATGAATATTTTAATAAAAAAAAGGATACTTTGATGACAATAAAAAATAATTTGCCAAAAAAATATCTTTTTAAAAGATTAAAACTAACTAAAAAAATTAGAGATATTGAAAGTATTATCTAATTTTTTTAGTTGAAAAATGTTGGTTCGTTGTTATTACTAGATGTTTTATTTGAAGTTTCTTCTTTTTTTGCTTCTCTTACTTCTTTTGCTTCTTTTATTTCATCTTTTCTTATATTACTAGAATCTGGTTCATTCATTGCTTTTGCAACTCTTAACATAGTTTTTGCATTATTCCAAATTGGTTTTATTTGATAAAAAACAGGAATGGCTTGATTTATTACTCCTAAAGTTTTAGAGGCACCATTTAAAAATCCTGAAAAAGAAAAACCACTTGTTGTAGCAACACCAGATGCGGCACTAGTACCAGCACTTGCTCCAAGGCTTGGGAATAATCTTGATAATAAACCACCCGTACTTCTTGTTGTAGAAGGCATATTATACATATAATTTGGAACAGATCTGTATGAAGTAGAATAATTTATTGGAACACTTCTCATATAATTACCGTAGGGATAAAAATTATTATAGTTGTTGTTCATAAAAATCCTCCTACAATAATGTATGCATTCAACTATTTTTTGATATATTAAACAAATTAAAATAGACAAAATAAAAGCCGGCTTTTTTTTGGAATAGGTAACCGACTTTCTTCAAGGATAAATAAGCATGTTAAGTTTATAACATTTTTGTAAATACAAGAAGGTGCTGTATCCTTACTTGCACATTAATTATAATACTAATTAAATTAAAAAATCAAGCATTATTTTAAAAAAACTCAGATACTGTAAACAATTTTATTAAAAACACTTGTTTTTTTTGTATTTTTTTGTTATAATCGACTTTAGTAAAAACAAGGAAGGAGGGATATTAAAGTATGACACAAGTTGCAGTAAAAGGAAATCTAGATAGCGCACTTAAACGTTTTAAATTAAAATGTTCACGTGATGGAATCCCTTCAGAAATTAAAAAGAGAAAATTTTACGACAAACCAGGTAAAAAAAGAAGAGAGGAAAAAGAAAAAAACATTAGAAACTCTCAAAAAAGAAATAAAAACAATTATTAAGAGAAAGAATTACTTTCTCTTTAATTTTACAAAGGAGAAATTTTTATGAAAGAAAAGTTAAAAGAAGATTTGATTAAAGCTATGAAAGATAAAGACAAAAAAGTTTTAGACACATTAAGAGGGTTAAAAGGAGCAATCCAACTTGAAGTTATAAATAATAAAAAAAGTGAAAATGATGAACTTATAATGGATGTTATAACAAAACAAATAAAAATGCGTGAAGCATCAATTGATGAGTTTAAAAAAGCAAAAAGAGAAGATTTAGTAGAATCTTATCAAAGCGAAATAGATATTTTAAAAAAATATATGCCAAAACAATTAACTGATCTTGAAGTTAAAGAAATAATTGACGAAGTATTTCAAAAAATAAATCCAACATCAATTAAAGATTTAGGTTCAATAATGAAAGAAATAACTCCTAAAGTTAAAAATAAATTTGATATGAAAAAATTAAATGAAATGATACGTGAAAGATTAAATTAATATTTAATCTTTTTTTTAATATTATTTATTAGGTGGATTTTATGATAAAAAAATTATTTAGCTATATAAATGACAATAATTTAAAAATAATTTATTTAAATAATCAATTAGATATTGTAAATTATAAAAAAATCCTTATTTTTAATGATGATAAAATAAAGTTAGAATGTTTTAAAAAAAATATATCGATAATTGGGAATAATCTTACAATAAAAAAACTTTATGATGATGAAATTTTAGTAGAGGGTAATATAAAAGAAGTAAAATGGGAAGATTCTTATGAATAATTATTATAAAATTGAAATTAAAGGTAAGAACGTTTCCCATATTTTTAATAGAATTTTAAAAGAAAAAATAGATATTTTTGATGTTTCATATGAAAAAAATTTAATAACTTTAAATGTAAAATATGAAGATTATTTAAAAATAAAAAAAATAAACACAATCTATGAAATAAATATAATTGAAGTTAGTGGTACAAAAAAGTATAAAAATATTTATAAGTTTTATAAACTATTTATTTTTGTTTTTTTAATTAATTTAATTCTAATTTATACCTATTCTAAGATGATTTTTAAAATTACAATTGATTGTCAAAATGAAGAATTAAAAAATATTGTAAGGCAAGAATTAAATAAAAATGATTTAAAAATATTTAGTTTTCAAAAACCTTTTAATAAAATTGTAGAAATAAAAGAAACAATAAAAAAAAATAATAAAGATAAAATTGAATGGATCGAAATAGAAAAAGATGGTGTATTCTACAACGTAAGTATTATAGAAAGAAAAAAAGAACAAATAGAAAATGATAACATAAAACATGATTTAGTAGCTAACAAAACAGGAATTATTAAAGATATGTACATAACAAGTGGTGAAATTATAAAAAACAAAGGAGATTATGTTGCAAAAGGTGAAGTAATAGTTAGTTCTAATATAAAAAAAAGTGATGAGGTTAAAAATATTGTTGATGCTAAAGGAAAGGTTTTTGCAGAAGTTTGGTATCTTGTTAAACTAAATTCTCCTTTTAAAACAAAGGAAAAGGTTACAAATGGAACAGTAACATCACTTAAATTAAAGATTTTAGATAGAGAATTTACTCTTATAAAAACTAAAAGTAAAAAAATAACTGATGAATTTAAAAAAAATCTATTTAATAATAATGTCTTTTCAATTTATATAGAAAAAATTAATTCTAAAAAAGAAATACCAAAAGAATATACTAAAGAAGAACTTCTAGAAATTCTACTTAATCAAGCAAAAAAAAGTATTTTAGATAATTTAGATGAAAATGAAAAAATTTTATCACAAAAAACTTTGAAAAATACTATTAATAATGGTAAAATGTATGTAGAAGTATTTTTTAAAGTTTATGAAGATATTGCACTTGAAAAAGAATTTGTAAGCGAAGAAAAAAATACTTAAATATTAAGGAGACATTATGCTTATTGATTTAAAAGATATCCTAAAAAATATGTTAAATACAACATGGCCTATAATAGTAATTTCTATGGTAGTTATTATAAGTTTTAGAGTTACTGATATTTTAATTAAAAAAGAAAAGATAGTGCTTTATAAAGAAATCTTAAAGTTATCATTTGTTTTATATATTTTATGTTTATTTCAAATTGTATCAAGAGAAGATGTAAGTTATGGAGGAATTAATATTTTTCCATTTAAAGAGATGTTTAGATATGATGTTGGTACTTATCTTTTTTATAAAAATATTTTAGGTAATTTACTACTATTTTTGCCGTTTGGTTTTTTTACTGGTTATTTTTTAAATATAAATAGAGCGTATATTATTTTTATTTTATCAGTTATTGCTAGTGTTTCTATTGAAATAACTCAATTATACATAGGAAGAGTATTTGATGTTGATGATATAATACTTAATGTAGTAGGAGCGTTATTTGGTTTTTTCATCTACAGATTAATATATAAATTTAATAGCAAAATTCCCGATAAATTCAAAAAAAATTGGTTATTAAATATTATAATAATTGTTATGATTATATTAGTAGTGAGGTTTATAGTTTTATGAAAAAGTTTAATGTTTATAATGAAACAAACAAAAATTTAAGAAAAGAAATTTTCTATATTAAAAAAATTTTAAAGCACGCGATAAGGTATGAAAAACTAGATAAAGTATATTTTAATTTAATAATAGTAGATAATGATTATATTCATACCTTAAATAAAGAATATCGAAAAATAGATAGGGAAACAGATGTTATTACGTTTGCTCTAGAAGATTATGATAAAACAAAGTATAATGATACTAGAGTACTTGGTGATATTTATGTATCGATAGATAAAGCAATATCACAGGCAAATGAATATGGACATTCATTAATTAGAGAATTATGTTTTTTATCTGTTCATGGACTACTTCATTTATTGGGTTATGATCATATGAAAAAAAGTGATGAAGAAATAATGTTTAAGAAACAGGAGATGATATTAGATGGAAAAAAATTTGCCAAAAGATAAGCTAAAGAAAAAGTCATTTAAAAGATTTATTCATTCTTTTAAATATGCTTTTGAAGGAATAAAGTATGCTTTTTATAATGAAGTAAATATTTTTGTAATGATAATAATGGCAATTATTGCAATGGTACTTGGAGTTATTTTAAAACTTAGTTATGTAGAGTGTTTAATTATTGTTTTATTAATTGGTGTTATTCTTTCTCTTGAACTTATTAATACAGCAATTGAAGCAGTAGTTGATTTAGCAACAGAAAAAATGCATGCTAAAGCAAAAGTAGCAAAAGATTGTGCTAGCGCTTCTGTAGCAGTTTTATCTATTTTTGCAATTATCCTTGGTATAATGATTTATTTACCAAAAATAGTAGAATTATTTGTGAGGTAGTTTATGGAAGAAAACTTAAAAGATTTATTAGAAAACTCTTATGCTAATTACTCTAATTTTAAAGTAAGTGCTTTATTATATACTAAAGATGGAAGAAAATTTTGTGGTGTAAATGTTGAAAATGCAAGTTTTGGTGCGACAATATGCGCTGAAAGAAGTGCAATTGTAAGTGCAATATCAAATGGTGTTAAACCACATGAATTTTCAAAAATTTGTATCATGAATAGCAGTAAAAAAATAGCAACACCATGTTTTTTATGCAGACAAGTATTTCAAGAAATGTTTGATGCTGAAATGCCAGTTATATGTTATAACATAGAAGGAGAAAGTATAACTTATAAGGTAAAAGATTTATGTACTTATCCATTTGGAGAGGATAATTTAGAATGAAAGTAGGATTTGTAAGTATTGTAGGAAGACCAAATGTTGGTAAATCAACACTTTTAAATAAATTATTAAAAACAAAACTTGCCATAACAAGTGATAAAGTAGGAACAACAAGAAACAATATCTTAGGTGTATATAATGACTCATCATCGCAAATTGTTTTTGTAGATACACCAGGAATAGCTAAAGCAAATGATAAATTAGGAGATGTTTTAAATAGTTTAGCATATTCATCTTTTTCAAATGATTTAGTTTTGTTTTTAGTAGATATAGCAAGTGGGTTTGGACCAAATGATAAAAAAATACTTGAAAAACTAAAGCAAGATAATCAAAAAGTAATACTTGTTTTAAATAAAATAGATTTAATAAAAAAAGAGGAATTATTTAAAAAAATATTGGATTTAAAAGATTTATATAATTTTGCTGATATTGTGCCTGTTTCATCAATAAAAAACGATAATGTAGATGAACTTTTAAAGGTAATTAAAGATAATTTACCTGAAGGTGAAAAAATATTTGACGATGATTTTTTTACCAATATCAATGAAAAATATTATGTAAGTGAAATAATAAGAGAAAAAGTTCTTAATTTAACAAGACAAGAAGTTCCTCATAGTGTTTCATGTTATGTTTTAAATATGGAATTTAACAAAGATAAAGTTGTTATTACTGCAACAATTGTTGTTGATCGTGATAACTTAAAAGGAATAATAATAGGAAAAAACGGACGTATGTTAAAAGAAATAGGAACACAATCTCGTAAAGATTTGGAAAATTATTACAATAAAAAAGTATATTTAGACTTATTTGTTAAAGTAATTAAAGATTGGAGAAGCAAAGAATCAGTAATTAAAGAATTATTAAATTTAGAAGATGACTAAAAAATAAGAAAAATCACCATTATAATAGTGGGTGATAATTATGAAAAATTTACTATGGGATTTGTTTAAAAAAACAGGTGACTATAAATATTACTTGTTTTTTAAAGAATTGGAGAAAGATAATTCATATGAAAATAGAAAAAATAGAGGGAATAATAATAAGTGATGTAAATTTTAAAGAATCTAGTAAAATTTTAAATGTTTATACTAAAGAATATGGACTTATTGGAGTTATATCAAAAGGATGTAGAAACTTAAAATCAAGTCTTAGAAGCGTAAGTTCAAAACTAACCTATGGTATATTTAATATTTACTATAAAGAACAAGGATTATCTACTTTAATAAGTGTTGATATAATTGATCCTTTTATAAATATAAAAAAGGATTTAAGTAAAATTGGTTTTGCAACATATCTTATTGATTTAACTAATCAAGTTTTAAAAGAAGCAACTAATAAAGCAATTTTTGATATTTTAATATCAGCTTTAAAAAAAATAAATGATGGCTTTGATCCAATTATTATAACAAATATTGCCGAGTTAAAATATTTAAATTTTTTAGGTGTAATGCCCGTTATTGATTGTTGCTGTAATTGCGGTAGTAGTAAAAATATTATAACTATAAATGGCGATGCAGGTGGTTATTTATGTACAAACTGTTATAAAAATGAATATATAGTAGATCCTAAAACCATAAAGTTAATAAGAATGTTTAATTATGTTGATATTTCTAAAATAAAAGAGTTAAATATATCTGATAAAAATAAAAATGAAATCAATAAATTTTTAGAAGATTACTATGATAGATATACTGGATTATACTTAAAATCAAAAGATTTTCTAAAACAATTAAGAAATTAGCAAAAAAATGTTGTATTTTTAATAAATTTATTGTATAATTTAAAAAGCAATTGATTATTAAGTCAAAAAAAGAAGAAGGAGTGATAATATGGCAGTTCCAAAACATAAAGTTTCTAAAACAAGAGGTAGAACCCATAGAGCAAATTTAGCTTTAACTAAAAAAGAAACAACAACTTGTCCTAATTGTGGTGCAGTAATTAGACCACACCGTGTTTGTAAAGCATGTGGAAGTTACAAAGGAAATAAAGTAATCGATGAAGAAAAATAAAATGCTTATTTATTAATAATGAGCATTTTTATTTTCATTTTATGTTATAATGTTAATGGTGATGTTATGGAATTAGTAAAAGATTTTAAAGATTATGAAATAATTTCCATGTCTAAAGGAGAAAAACTTGAAAGATGGGGAAAATACTATTTTTTAAGACCAGATCCTGAGATAATTTGGGAAGAAGAAATGAATCTTAGTAAATTAGATGCTCATTATCATAGAAATAAGTCTGGTGGTGGGTACTGGGAATATCTAAATAATGTTCCAGAAAATTTTACAATTAATTATAAAGATTTAAAATTTAATGTAAAACTTATGGGATTTAAACATACTGGCATATTTCCTGAACAAAGCATTAATTGGGATTATGTAAGAGAAAAGATAAAAAAAGAAAAAAGAACAATTAAAGTTTTAAATCTTTTTGGTTATACAGGTTGTGCAAGTGTTGCTTGTTTAAGTGAAAATGCAGAGGTTGTTCATGTTGATGCATCAAAAGGAACTATTGATTTATGCAAAGAAAATGTAAAATTAAATCATTTTGAAGATAGAAAAATAAGATACATTGTAGATGATTGTGTTAAATTTGTTGAAAGAGAATTAAGACGTGGTAACAAATATGATGCAATAATAATGGATCCACCATCGTTTGGTAGAGGTTCAAATAAAGAAGTTTGGGATATCAATAAAGATTTATTTAATTTAGTATCTTTATGTAGCAAAATTTTAAGTGATGATCCAATTTTTGTATTAATAAATACTTATACAACAGGTCTTTCAAAAACGGTTATAGAAAATGTACTTGCTTTAACCGTAGGTAAAAAATATCAAGGTAAGATAACAAGTTATGAACTTGGAATAAAAGGAAGAGATAATTTAATCCTTCCTTGTGGAGAAACATGTAGATGGGAAAAGATTTAAATATTTTATATGAAGATAATCATTTAATAGTAGTAGAAAAACCATTTAACGTTCTTTCACAAGCAGATGATACTAAAGATTTAGATATGTTAACGATTGTAAAAGCTTATTTGAAAGAAAAATATAATAAACCAGGAAACGTATATTTAGGACTTATTCATAGACTTGATAGACCAACCGGGGGAATAATGGTATTTGCAAAAACCAGTAAAGCAGCATCTCGTTTATCTAAAGATATAAAAGATAATAAATTTACTAAAAAATATTTAGCGGTAATTCGTGGAAAATTAAAAGAACAAAAAGGTGTTTTAGAAAATTATTTACTTAAAAAATCTGATAATACAAGTATTGTAACAGATGAAAAACATGGTAAATATGCAAAGCTTTCTTATGAAGTGCTTGATTACAAAAATAATTTGACTTTTGTAAGCGTTACTTTAGAAACAGGAAGACATCATCAAATAAGAGTTCAGTTTGCAAATATTAAAAATCCTTTATATGGAGATCAAAGATATGGATTAAATGATAAAAAACAACTTGCACTTTACGCATACTATTTAAGTTTTAATCATCCTGTTACTAAGGAAAAATTAGAGTTTACAAATTTTCCTAAAAAGGAAGGAATATGGGGTTTATTTATAAAATAAAATTTAAAGAGGTAAGAATATGAAAGAAGACATTTTTAAAGTAAGATTTTTAGAAAAATATAATTATGCACTTGAAAATATGGATATAATAAATGCACTATATTTTGGTAATAGTGATCATTCAAGTTTTTATGAAATTATGGAACATTTATTATTTGATAATGATGATTTAAATGATAATGAGTCCTATAAACATTTAGAATTTGTAAAAAGTTTTAAAGGTATTTTGATTGGAAAATATCTAGAAAAATATAAAAAAGAAAAAACGATGTATTATAGAAATTGTTTAGAGATGACACCAAAAAATAACGAAAGAAGTATAGAATATTATAATTCAAAAATAAATAAAATTGAAGCTCTAACTGAAGAAGAATTTGTAAAAAAATTAGATTTTTATCAATTTATTAATATTATGTATTCGTATATTTATAAACAACCAAAAAATTCAAAAAATAGGCAAAAAAAATTAGATGTGATCTGTTTATATGCTTTGTTTTGCAAAGAATTTAATAAAGATTATAAAAACGATGAAGCAGTTGATAACCCAGTTATAAGAAATAGAAAAGAATACGTTAAAAATAACGAATATATAGATTATTTCAGTGAAAATAAAGAAGCATTTAACGAAGAAATTGTAAGAAAAAGAAAAAATAATGAAAATAGAAATTAATAATAAATTATATGATGTTGTAATAACTTATAAAAACATCAAAAATATGTATCTAAGAGTAAAAAGTGATTTAAATATTTATATTACTTGTTCTAAATATATAGATAAAAGATTGATAGAAAAATTTATAAATGATAATTTGAACAATATTTCAAAAATGATTGAAAATTATGAAGAAAAAAATATTCAGAATAAAAAATTTATGTATTTAGGAAAAACTTATGATATTTGTTATACTAATAAAAATGATGTTATATTTGGTAGTGATAAAGTATTTATTGGTAAAAAATTAAACATTGATAATTGGTATAAAAAACATGCTAAAGAACTTTTTAGTAATAGATTAAGCATAATTTACCAGTTATTTGAAGAAAAAATACCATATCCTAAACTTAGAATTAGAAAAATGACTTCACGTTGGGGAGTATGTAATGTAAATAAAAAAATAGTTACTTTAAATCTTGAACTTATAAAACTAGATGTAAAATATTTGGATTATGTAATAGTTCATGAATTATCTCATTTAGTTTATGCCAATCATTCAAAAGATTTTTGGAATATTGTAGTAAAATATACACCTGATTATAAGAAAATAAGAAAAGAAATGAAAAATATAATATAGAGGTAGCATATGGAAATAAATAAGATTAGTAAGAATAAATTAAAACAATTAGCAAAATTAAAACAAAAAAAATATATTAATTTAGAACATAAATTTATAATTGAAGGATCACACCTTATTGAAGAAGCAATAAAAGCTAATAAAAATGTATCTATTTATTCTTTAGAGGGATTAGATAAAAAAGAAATAAAATTATTAACTAATTTAGATTCTCCCACTGAATTAATTGGGGTTTGTGATACTTTTAATAATAAAGATTTAATAGGGAATAGATTTCTTTTATTAGATGAAATCCAAGATCCAGGGAATTTAGGTACAATTATAAGAAGTGCTTTAGCATTTAATATTGATACCATAGTTTTAGGAGATAAAACATGTAGTTTGTATAATGAAAAGGTACTTCGTTCAACTCAAGGTGCTATTTTTCATATTAATATTATTTCGATGAATTTAGAAGAGTGTATAGAAAAACTAAAAAGAAAAAATGTTATTGTATATGGTACTAATGTAGTTAATGGAACAGATTTAAAAACTATAAATAAAAGTTCTTCATATGCTTTAGTTATGGGAAATGAAGGTAATGGATTAAGTAAAAAGATTCAAGAACTTTGTGATAAAAATATCTATATAAAAACAAATGATTTATCAGAAAGTCTAAATGTTGCTATGGCTACAAGTATTATTTTGTATGAATTAGATAAATAATGGTGAAGTACGATTTATCGTGTTTTTTATTTTGCATTAAAAGAAATTTGACAAAAATTTACGGATGAAATAACTTAGTAAAAGTTTAATACAATTATATATCAAAAGAAAAATATTGACATATATTTATTAAGTGATAATATAATTATGTAGTGGAAATTTGGTATAAATAAGGGAGGAAAATACTATGAATTTCAAAAAAGAATTAAAAAAACGCGTTACTCCATTTATCTTAGCAACAGCAATAAGTGGAACATCAATGGCAACGAATGCAGTTGTTGCAAAAGCAGAAGTAAAGAAGGAAAAGGAAGAAGACATTAATGTAGAAGATGCTACAATTATTAATGATGAAACTCTAAAAACACTTACAACAGCACAAATTATTGCTAGAAAAGCAGTTTATGGTTCACCAAGAGTAATGTCAAAAAAAGAAGTGATAGAAAAATCTTTAGTGTCAGATTATTTTGATACTAAAAAAGAAGCTCAAGATTGGATTGATAAAAGAAAAGAAATTTTAAAAGATGCTTATGAAATAACAAAAGAAGAAATAATAACAAGTACAGTTAAAGAACAAGTAGGAGATCCAATAGAAATTTATGAAGAATTTGATAATGAAAAAGATGCTTTATCAAAAAAAGAAAAATTAGAAAGTGATATTAATAATAAATGTGATCTTGAAGTTGTTGAAGAAGAAGAAAAACATACAATAGGAACAAAAGTTGAATTTGAAAAAACTTTTAACACACAAGAAGAAGCAGAAGAATACAAAAAATCACTTGAAGGTAAAAAAGATGTTACTATAACTGAAGAAGTTATTGATGAAGAAACAGTTTATCCAGAAGAAAAAGTTACAGATATTTCAACTGATTCTTTAGAAAAGTTAGAAAATGAAATTAAATCTGTTATTGATGGAATTAAAGAAGAAGAAACAGAAAACATTTCTTATGAAACAAGAGTAGAACAAGATAAAAAAGAAGAAACTATATTAGGTGAAGTAACTGAAGAAAACATTTCTAAAACTTTTTCTACAAAAGAAGAAGCAGAATCTTTTATAGAAAATAAAAAATCAGAAGAAACAGATGATGTAAAATTTGAATTTGAAGAAATAAAAGAAAGAACTGAAACTTTTAGAGAAGAAAGTGAAATTAATGAAGTATTTGATTCCATGGAAGATGTAAATTCATTTATTGATAGTTTAAAAGAACAAGGATATAATATCGATAGTTATGATGTTACAGAGGAAACAACAACAGTAATAGAAAAAATTCCTACTGGTAATGTAATTGTAAAAGATTCTACAAAATTTGATTCAAATTCACATTTTGAAGCAAATGGAAATTTTGCAATGATAAAACAAGGAAATGGAACTGCTGTTATATGGACATTAGAACCTTTATCTGCAAGTGAACAAGAATCATTTATAAATTCATTCTTAAAAGCTAATTATGATCCTTCAATTAAAGATTCAAATTTTGAATTTATTTCAGGTAATGGAGAATATGATTTATCATATTTAGGTAATAATTGGGGAACATATTTAATTAATTATAGCGATGGAAAAATAGTAGTAGAATGTGATAAAGCTAAAATTTCTCATTTAAATGTGGGTACATTTGAAAATGAATTTATAGAAGAAGAAAAAACTATTTCTCAATTTAGAATTTCCGGAAAAAAATATATTGAAAACAATTATCAAGTATATGATGTAAAAGGAATTAGAAAAGAACAACTATATGAAAATATTACAACATATTATGCAACTATTTATAAAACAAAAAAGGAATTAAATAAAAAATATGTAATAAGAGGTTCTTATGTTACAGAGGAAGAGGAAATTAGCAAGAAATATGTATTAAAAGGAACTATTAAAAAATTTAGAGAAAAAGAAAAATATAAAGGTTTAATTGAATATAGATTAGTTGTAGTAAATAAAGATGATGACTATGATGCTCGTGATATTATTTTTATAGAAGAAAAAAATCCAGATACAGGATATGATGCAAATGTTGAATTGTGTTCTTCTTTGTTATTAGCATCAACAATTGGATTAGGATTAACAGCTGGTTTTTCTCTTGATAAATCAAAAGAAAAAAAATTTGTAAGAAAAAGATAATTTGTTTTAGCACTTAATTTATATTTAAGTAAATTAGGTGCTATTTTTATTTTTATATAATATAAATATAAAAGTTTTTCTTCAATTTCTTTAAATTTAATGTATAATATACATAAGTGGTGATATTTATGAATTATATTAATGTAGGTAAAATTATAACAACTCATGGATTAAAAGGAGAAATGAAAATAATTTCTGATTTTTCTTTTAAAGATAAAATTTTTAAACCTAATTTTACATTATATTTAGGAAACAATTTAGAAGAACATAAAATCATTAGTTATAGAAAACATCAAAATTATGATATGGTTATTTTAGATAAAATAGATGATATTGATAAAGCAATTAAATATAAGCAACAAGAAGTATATGTTTTAAAAACTGATTTAGATTTAGAAGGCAGTTATTTAGATACAGATTTAATTGGAATGGATGTTTACTTTAATGATTCTAAAATCGGTAGTGTAAAAGATATTATAGATGCAGGAAGAAAAAACATCTTAATTGTTCTAGATAACGATAAATATATTCCTAAAAATGATAATTTTATTGAAAATGTTGATCTAAAAAATAAAAAACTATATCTAAAAAATGTGGAGGGATTATTATGAGAATTGATATACTAACACTATTTCCTTCAATGTTTGATGGTTTTTTAAATGAATCAATAATAAAACGCGCTATCTCTAAGAATATTGTAAAAATAAATATTGTAAATTTTAGAGATTATTCAACTGATCCTCATAAAAAAGTTGATGATACACCATTTGGTGGTGGTTCTGGCATGGTTTTAACTTGTCAACCTATATATGATTGCGTTGAATCACTAAAAACCAAAGATTCTTATGTAATTTTATTAACACCTGATGGTAAAACATATAATCAAAAAATAGCAAATAGCTTAAAAGAATTTAAACATTTGATTATAATTTGTGGACATTACGAGGGGTTTGATGATAGAATAAGGTTATTAGCAGATTTAGAAATTTCAATTGGAGATTATATTTTAACCGGAGGAGAAATTGCAGCCATGGCAATTACTGATTCAATTACAAGACTTCTTGATGGTGTGATATCAAAAGGTTCCTTAGAAAGTGAATCATTTAATGATAATTTACTTGATTATCCAGTATATACAAAACCAAGAGATTTTAGAGGTGTTAAAGTACCTGATGTATTAGTAAATGGTGATCATAAAAAAATAGATGAATATAGAAAAGCAGAACAACTAAGAATCACAAAAGAAAAAAGAAATGATTTATTAAATTGAGGTGTGGTTTATGGGAGTGTCTAAAAGATTTGTAGTTACAAAAGAACAGATAAAAGGAGCGATAACATATTTAGAATATGAACGTATTAATGGTGTTTCTTTTAAACCTAAAAAAAGTGATTTTGAAGATATGATTAACGTTTCAAAAGTAGTAGTTATTAATCCTTCATTAATTGAGAAATTAGTTGATAAAAAATGTAAAAGAACATTAGAAAAATTAATTAAAATGACTGGAGTTATTTATGATCAAGATGACGAAGAAGGAGATACTGGGCTTTCTTTTATCTTAAATGAAATAGAAAAATTTAGACAGCTTTTAGATAGCAAATATAAAGAATATATGAAAGAAAAAGAATATAAATTATACCTTAAAAAGTTAGAAATAATTGAAAGCGAAGTAAAACTTAGAAAAAAAGTATTGGAAGCAAGATTAGCAATGGATAGTAAAAAAAGTAAAGGAAGATAAATTTTACTTGCTTATCATAAAATATTGTGCTATAATTACATACGTTATTAGTCAATCCGCTGATGAAATATCATGATTGATGTTAAAAAAGGAGTGAATATAAGATGAACAAAGTTGATAAAATTTCAGCTAAACAATTAAGAAATGACATTCCAGAATTTAGAGTAGGAGATACAGTTCGTGTTGATTATAAGATAACTGAAGGAAAAAAAGAACGTATTCAAGCTTATGAAGGAATTGTTATTGGAAGAAGAGGTAGTGGTCTTTCAGAAACTTTTACAGTTAGAAAAGAATCATATGGAGTAGGAATTGAAAGAATTTTCCCAGTTCATTCTCCAAAAATTGATAAAATAGTTGTTTTAAGAAAAGGAAAAGTAAGACGTTCTAAATTGAATTTCTTAAAGGACTATAAAGGCCAATACAGAATTAAAGAAAGAGGACAAAAATAAAGGCTTGATGCCTTTTTTTGCTAAATGCATATGAAAAAAGAAAATATAAGGGAAATTATTATTTATGCATCTATTATCTTGTTTATAATATTACTTAGAACATTTATTATAACTCCTGTTAGGGTGAATGGTAATAGTATGAATAACACATTACATAATGGAGAAATATTGCTTCTTGATAAGATTAGTTATAGATTTAGTGATATTAAAAGATTTGATATAGTAGTTATTAATTATAAGAATGAAAGACTTATAAAACGTGTTATTGGTCTTCCAGGAGAATCTTTAAAAGTTTCTGATGGCAATTTATATATCAATGATAAATTAACTAAAGAAGATTATTTAGATGAAATAACTGATGATTTTATCTATGATGGAGTAATAAAAGAAAATTGCTATTTTGTAATGGGTGATAATAGAGATGATTCTCTTGATAGTAGATACTTTGGATGTTTTGACAAAAAAGATATATTAGGAAAAACTAATTTCACTTTATTTCCTTTTAGTAAATTTGGCAAAATACAATAGGAGGTTTGTATGAAAGAAAAAATAGAAGTTGGGGACTTTGTTGCACCAATTATTGAAAAATTTGATGATGATTTATTAGAAGAATTGGATGTATCTTCTGAGGATTTATATGGTTTTGTAACCGAAAAAAATGAAAATGTTATAACAGTATCTGGTATTGCAAGAAATGTTGAGACTACCTGGAATGAAGATAAATTTATAAAATCAGATATTCCAGAAATTTTTAATGAAAAAGGTAGTACTAGATGTAGATAAAAGGTATACGTATAATTTGTATACTTTTTATTTTAATAAAATAAAAAGATTTGTTGACGAACACATGTTTTTATATTATAATTTTATATGTGTGGAGGTAGAAATGAAAAATATGTCAAAGTTGTGGTATGCCTATAATATCTAAAACTCAATTAGGAACAAATAGTGATGGAAGTATAAATGAAGACTATTGTAAATATTGCTATAAAAATGGTGAGTTTATAGATAAGGTTACAATGGAAGAATATATTGAAATGTGTTCAAAGTATGGTAATCAAGCTGGAATGACTAATGAAGAAATGAAAGAACACTGTAAAAAGTTATTTCCAACTTTAAAAAGATGGAAATAATTTTTTAGATATTCTATGACAATTTAAAAATATTTATGATAATATAAATTTAGAAAGTGATAAAAATGAGTGATGAAAAAAAGTTTTTCTAAGACTTCGATTAACTGGGTAATGGATACTTAAGGAAAACACCGTTCAATACCTAGAAAATAGAGAAAAAATGATTAAATTCTTTTTACATATTTATTATATTTTTTATAAAAAAACTATAAAAATATAGGGTAGTGGGAACATAAAGAAAACTTTAATATAATTAATAAAAAAGGAGGTAACGATGAAGAAAATTGGAAATAAATATACTAAAAATACTTTTGAAAATATAAAACATATAGATGAACATGGAAATGAATATTGGTATGCTAGGGAACTTTCAAAAGTTTTAGAATATAGAGATTGGAGAAATTTTTTTAAGGTTTTAAAAAAAGCAAAAGAAGCTTGTAAAAATTCTGGATTTAATGTGGATGAACAACTTGTTGAGGTCAACAAGTTGTCAAGAAGAAACAATAATGCTATTGCTAATATCCAAGATTATAAACTATCAAGATACATATGCTATTTGATAGTTCAAAATGCTGATCCAAGTAAAGAAGTTGTTGCCTTAGGACAAACATATTTTGCTATTCAAACAAGAAAACAGGAAATAACAGAACAAGAATATGATTCTTTATCAGATGATGAAAAAAGATTTTATCAAAGAAAATTAACAAAACAAGGTAATTAC
>CAMEXD010000011.1 GCA_945947035.1 uncultured Mycoplasma sp.
AGATTAAGTTGAACAGTATGGAAGTTAGTGTCCAACTTAACTTTTTAATTAACAAATTTTTTGTTTATAAAAAAATAAATGACTTTATACATATTTTATTGTATAATATATACATGTGAGGTTTTATATGTTAAAAAAATTAAAAAGTGTTTTAAAAACTGAAATAAAACATGCTGATAAAGTATATATTATTGGACATAATTATTCTGATTTAGATGCAATTGGTGCTGCTATTGCTATATCTTTAATTGTGTCTAAATTAAATAAAAAGTCTTATATTATATTAGATGATAAAGTATTGGAAAAAAGTGTTAATAAAGCTTTAAGTAGTGTTAAAAATAAGTTTAATTTTATTAAATCTAATACTATTTCTTGTGATTTAAATAATTCTCTTCTTATTGTTGTTGATACTAATAAGAAATATATGCTATCTGTTGATACTAATAAATTTAGCAAAGTAATAGTAATTGATCATCATGATACTGATAAAAATTCAATTGCAACTGAATTAAGTTTTATTGATACTAAAAAATCAAGTACTTGTGAAATTGCAACTGATTTACTTAATTTATTTAAGGTAAAAATAGATAAAACAACTTCTAATATTATTTTAGCAGGTATAGTTCTTGATACTAATAACTTTATTTTAAGAGCAACTTGTGATACATTTAAAAGTGCTACTTATTTACTTCTTAATGGAGCATCAACAACTTCTGTTCAATATTTATTAAAGCAAGATATTAAAAAGTTTATAAATAGGCAAAAGATGCTTTCTAACGTTACTATTATAAATAATAATATTGCAATAGCTAAAGGTGTAAAGGGGGACTCTTATAGAAGAGAAGACTTAGCAAAAACAGCTGAAACACTTCTACTATTTGAAAAAATAGAAACATCTTTTGTTATAGGTAATTTAAATTCTAATGAAATTGGAATAAGTGGTAGAACTCTTGGTAAGTTAAACATGGGTAAAATTTTCCAAAAATTAGGTGGTGGCGGAAATAGTACTGAAGGTGCTACAATAATTAAAGATAGTGATATTAAAAGTGTTTATGATATGTTATTAAATGTTTTAAAATAAGGAGGTTTTTTATGGAAGTAATATTTATCAAAGATTTAAAAGGTCAAGGTAAAAAAGGCGAAATAAAAGAAGTAAAAGATGGATATGCTATGAATTTTTTGATAAAAAATAAATATGCTGTTAAGAAAAATGATGAAAATATGCATGCTTTAGAGATTAATAAAAAGCATGAAAAAGAACAAGATCTTTTAAACAGAGAAAATGCTCTTAAATTAAAAGAAGAATTAGAAAAAAAAGTACTAAATTTTCAAGTTAAAACTGGAAAAGATGATAAAGTTTTTGGAAGTATTTCCATAAAACAAATTAAAGAAAAATTAAGTGATTATAATATTGATAAAAATATGATAAATATTATAAGTCCTATATCTAGTTTGGGATATCATGATGTTGAAATAGTTTTATATAAGGATATAAAGGCCTTGGTTAAGGTTTGTTTAACAAAATAGGGAGGAAGTTATGAATAGAGAAATACCAAGCAATATAGATGCTGAAAAATCTGTACTTGGTGCGATGTTTTTATCTAAATTTGCTCTTCAAAAGGCAGTTGAATCTTTAAGTGTTGAGAGTTTCTTTTTAGATAAACATGGTAAAATATTCGATGCTATTAAAGACTTGTTTAATAGACAAGTTGCCATAGATATAACAACAGTAACAGATGAACTTAAAAATAGAAAGATATTAAAAGAAGTTGGTGGAGTTGAATACTTAACTGAAATATTAGATGAAACACCTACTGCATCAAATGTTGAATACTACATTGATATAGTAGAAGATAAAAGTATTTTAAGAAACTTAATAAATGAAGCAACTGATATTGTTACTATGGGTTATGAGACAAATAATCCTGTTAGTGAGACTCTAGATAAGGCAGAAAGTAAGATTCTTAATGTTGTAAAAAATAGAAAAGCAACGGAATTTAAAACAATGCCTGAAGTTTTAACAACAGTTCAAGATAATTTAGAAAAACTTGCAAGTAATAAAGGTAAAATAAGTGGTTTATCAACAGGTTTATTTGATTTAGATAAAATAACTAATGGTTTTCATGAAAATGAACTTGTAATACTTGCTGCACGTCCTGCGATGGGTAAAACTGCACTTGCTCTTAACATGGCAACAAATATCGCTATGAATGAGAAAAAATCAGTTATTATCTTTACTCTTGAAATGCGTGCTGAACAACTTGTCAGTCGTATGATATCATCAGTTGGTCAAATTGATGCCAGTAAACTTCAAAATGGTAGTCTTTTAAACGAAGACTGGAAAAGAGTCAATGAAGCTATGAGTGAACTTGGTGAAACAAATATCTATATAGACGATTCACCTGGAGTAACTATTGGGGATATTAAAGCAAAATCAAGAAGAATTGCAAGTTTAGATGAAAATCTTGGAGCAATCTTTATCGATTACTTAACACTAATTGCAACTACTAATAAATATGCTGGAAATCGTCAACAAGAAGTATCTGAAATATCACGTGCTTTAAAAACATTAGCACTTGAACTTAAAATTCCAGTTATATGTTTAGCCCAATTATCAAGAACACCAGAATTACGTGAAGATAAAAGACCTATTTTAAGTGACTTAAGAGAATCAGGTTCAATAGAACAAGATGCCGATATCGTTGCTTTTATCTATCGTGATGACTATTATCATCCAGAAAATAAATTAGATGATAACATGAGTAAAACAGAAGTAATTGTAAGAAAAAACAGAAGTGGTAGTATAGGTACAGCAGAACTTTTATTTAAGAAAAATACATTATCATTTTTAAATTATAAAAAGGATAATAAAGAGGGTGAAAAACTTGAATAAAATAAAAGTAATAATAATTTCTTTTATTGTAGCAATAATAAGTTTTGTATTTGTTGTAATAACAGATACTAGTTATACTTATTATGGAGCTCAAAAAGTTTATAGAGTTTATTTAAATGGAGAATCAATTGGTTTAATAAAAGATCCAGAAAAACTTAATAAATATATTAACAATGACCAAACAAAATTAAAAGAAAAATATAACGTAGATAGAGTTTATGAACCATCTGGACTTGAAATAAAACAAGAATTAACGTATGATGAAAAATTAAAAGATGCTAAAGAAATATATGAAGAAATAAAAGATATTGAACCATTTACTATAAAAGGTGTAGAAATTACTGTTTATAAAGAAGAAAATAGTAATAATAAAGATTATGAAGAAGCAAAAACAGAAAAAATATTAAGTGATAAAATATATGTTTTAGATAAGCAAATATTTTTAGATTCATTAGATGAAACAATTTTAGCTTTTATTGATGAAGAAGATTATAATAATTATCTAAATGAAGAACAAGCAAAAATCGGTGAGATGGAAGAAGGAGAAAAGATAGATAATGTTTATTTAAAAGAAGATGTCTATATTAAAGAAAGTTATATATCTGTTTCAGAACAAATTTTTACCGATAGTAGTAGTTTATCAAAGTATCTTTTATATGGTACTTTAGATAATCTTAAAACATATAAAGTAAGATCAGGGGATACTGTTTCATCTATCGCAGAAAATAATCAACTTAATACTCGTGAATTTTTAATAGCAAACAAAAATATTTCAAGTGTTGATACTTTGCTTTTTTCAGGTCAAGAAGTAATTGTAAACCTTATTAATCCAGTTTTAACTGTAGTTGAAGAAAAAACTGAAGTCGAGTTTAAAGAGAAAAAGTATAAAACAGAAATTATTGAAGATAAAACAATATTTGTTGGTTATAGTCAAGTTATTCAATCAGGAGTTAATGGTGAAGAATTAGTTACTACTAAAGTATATAAAGAAAATGGTAAGGTTCAAACTGCCTTAGTTGTTAATTCTATTGAAACAAAACCTGCGGTTAATAGAGTTGTAAAAACAGGAAGTAGAACTGAATATATTATAGGTAATGCTGGAATTTGGGCATGGCCTACAAGAAGTGGATACTATATAAGTACATACTATGGATGGGATTATGATCTTGGATATAGAAGATATCATCAAGCTCTTGATATAACTGGTACTGGTTGTGGATCTCCAATTTATGCAGCAAATGATGGAACAGTTGAAAAAGTAGATTATCAAGAAAATGGTTTAGGAAATTATATTGTAATTAATCATAATAATGGTTATAGAACTTGGTATGCCCATCTTGCTGATAGAGGTAATGTATCGGTAGGACAAGGTGTTGAAATGGGACAAGTAATAGGAAGAATGGGAAGTACAGGTTATTCAACTGGATGCCATTTACATTTTATAACAGAACATAATGGTAATAAGTTTGATCCATTCCAATTATATAAATAATGAAAGTAACTGTATTAAAAAGTGGTTCTAAAGGTAATTCTACTTTAATTGAAACAAAAACTTTGAATATTTTAATTGATGCTGGAATTACCTTAAAAGAACTACAAGAATATAAAAATGATATCAAAATAGATATTGTTTTAATAACCCATAGTCACACTGACCATACCAGTGGTTTAAAAAGACTTTACAAAAATTTTAGTCCCATTATTTATACAAGAAATGAAACAGTTTTAAATAGTGCTGATTTTAAATCTTTATATTTAGAAAAAGAAATATTTATAGATAATTTAGATATTATAAGTTTTAATCTTTCTCATGATAGTGATTGTATAGGTTTTTTAATTAAAGACTTAAATGACAATAATGAACTTGTTTATATTACTGATACCGGTTATATTAATAAAAAAATACTTGATATTATAAAAAATAAAAATACTTATATTATAGAAAGTAATCATGATGTTGAAATGTTAAGAAATGGTCCTTATCCTTTTTATTTAAAGCAAAGAATTCTAAGTGATACTGGACATTTATCAAATAAAGATTGTTGTAGATATTTAAAAGATTTAATAGGTAGTAATACTAAAAATATAATTCTTGCTCATTTAAGTGAGAATAATAATACCAAGGATAAAGCTTTAGAAGAAATAAATAACATGATAAATGAAAATTGCATAAAAGATGTTAACATTTTTGTAGCAGATCAATATAAAAATTTAGAAAAAATTGAGGTTTAGATGATAAAATTAATAGTTTTAGGTAAAATAAAAGAAAAATATTTAAAAGACATGATTGATGATTATCAAAAAAGAATAAAAAAATATACTCATCTTGAAATAATAGAATTAGAAGATTATAAAGATAATGATAAAAAGGTTTGTTTAGCAAAGGAAAAAGAACTAATTTTAAAGAAAATAAATGATAAAGATAATTTAGTAATACTTGATATAAATGGTAGAGAAATGGATAGTATATCTTTTTCAAAGTTTATTGAACATGAATTATCTTATAATAGCAATATTACTTTTTTAATCGGATCATCAAATGGAATAGATGACAGCATAAAACTTCTTACAAATAAAAAAATATCTTTTTCAAAAATGACTTTTCCACATGGGTTATTTAGAACTATGCTTTTAGAACAAATTTATCGCAGTTTTAAAATATTAAATAATGAAACATATCATAAATAATGATATGTTTTTTTATAAAAAATCCAAAAAATAAAACAAAAATAACAAAAAAAATGTATTTTTTAAAATAATTATGATATAATATGTTATGAAAAGGAGAAATTATTATGAAATTATTAAAAGTAGTTGCCAATAATTTTAAATTATGTGAAGATAATCTTACAATATCATTTGTTCCTGAAGCAAATAAAACTTTAGAAGATAAGGAATTTGAATTACATGAAATAGATAATAATTTATTTGTATTTAATACTTTAGGAATTATAGGAAAAAATGCATCTGGAAAAACTACAGTAACAGATTTATTATCACTTGTTTATGATATTTTTTCTAATTTTAGAGTTAAAGACATGTCATTTATATTTAAATATTTTAATAAAGTATTAGATTTAGATATTTGTTTTTACCATGAAGGATATTTGTATAGATACATAACAAAGCTATCAACAAATAATAATTGTATTATATTTGTTGATCAAAAACTTTTTAAAAGAAAATATAAAAAAACATATGCAAAAAATTTATTTGATTATGAAAAATATGAAGAGGTAAAAGTTAATTTAGAACTTCCTGAAGATACATCTATTTTATATAATTTGTTTAAATCTATACAGCATAGAGGAATTTATTTTGTTTTAAATGAAACAATAGACTATTGGTATGAAAATTTTGTTAATATATATAAATTTTTAAATAATGATTATAATATGATTGAACTAATTTTAAAAATGTTTGATGAACACTTGGAAACAATTAAAATTGTTAATAATGATAAATTTATGATTTGCTATACTGATGGCACTAAAAAAGAAGTTTTTAGTAAAGAACTTTATGAAGTATTATCAAGTGGAACTATAAAAGGACTTGGTTTATTTAGTTACGTTGTATATTCATTAAAAAATGGCTATGATTTAATAATTGATGAAATTGAAAAAAGTTTTCATAAAATGCTTGTTGAAAATTTAGTTAGTCTTTATAAAGATAAATCTGTCAATAAAAAAGGTGCAACTTTAATATTTACAACTCACTATTGTGAATTACTTGATTTATTTAATAGAACGGATAATATTTATATAACAAAATATGATCAAAAAATAAGATTAGAAAATATGTATAATAATTATAAATTTAGACCAGAATTATCAAAAAGTAAGAAGTTTTATAATAATGCTTTTAATACAGATGTTAATTATGAATCACTTATGAAATTTAAAAAGGAATTAATGTGATGAAATATTTATTAATGTGTGAAGGAAAAAATGAAGAAACACTTATAGAATTATTATTAGATAATAATAAGTTAAGAATAACAAGAGATGATTTAATTGGTAGAAAATCATTTAATGTTAGAAATATCAAAAATCCATTTATTAAAAGTGAATTAAAGCGTTATAACAAAGAAGTAATAATTTATAGAATTGGTGATAAGCAAAATGATAAGTTATCAATTCCTAATGACTTAAAATATATTGTTAAAGAAAATAATATATATAAATATTGTACTAAACCAGAAATGGAAATACTTTTAATAATTAATGAAGGTTTAATTTTTTCATTTAATAAAAGTAAAAAAACACCTAAAACATTTGCTAAAGAAAATATTAAATTTAATAAAGAAAGATATAATCAGTCAAGTGAATTTCTTAGAGAGTATTATGGTGGTAAAAGGGTAGATTTATTAGTTAAAAATTTAAAAGAATATAAAAAATTTAAAAATCATGCTAAAGATGAATTATATTTAGCAGATTTACTAAAATAAAAAGAAGAAATCACTTTGTTATTTCATATAATTAAGTGGTGATTATTATAAAAACTATTAACGATATCTTATGGATTTTGGTAGTAATAGTAATTTTACTTAATTCAATTTATTTTTCTATTAAACTTAGGTTTCCTCAGCTAAAAATAAAAGCGATGTTAAAAACTTTAACAGATGAAGAAAAAACAGATGGAATATCAAGTCTTGATACTTTGTTTATGTCTTTGGCTGCTAAAATAGGAGTTGGTTCCTTAGCGGGAGTTGCTTTTGCTATTTATTATGGTGGAATTGGTACTTTATTTTGGATATTTATTTTTTCATTTTTTGTAGCAATAAATAGTTACTTGGAAAATTATTTGGCTATAAAATATAAAGTAAGTGATGGTAAATACTATAAAGGTGGCCCTGCATACTATATTAAAAATGGTTTAAATAATAAAGTATTATCTTATACTTATGCAATAATCTTAATATTTACATTTTTGTTTGGATTTTTAACAATTCAAAATAACACTATTACTAAGTTTGTTAATATTTCATATCAAATTCCTATAGTTATTACTTCGTTTATAGTAACAATAATATCTTTTTACTTTATTTTAAGAGGACTAAAATCAATTTCTTCTTTATGTAATAAAATTGTTCCTGTTATGAGTATTGTATATTTAATTATAGGAATAATAATTTTAATTTTAAATTTTAATCACATAGGAGAGTTTTTAACAGAAATTGTTAATAACGCATTTAATCATAAATCGTTTTTAACGGGTTTTATCAGTTCTCTTATAATTGGTATACAAAAAAGTATCTTTTCAAGTGAAGCAGGAGTTGGAACTGGTGCGATAGCAAGTGCAACAACTTCATGTAATGATCCTAAAAAACAAGGTATTATAGGAATTATAGGAACCTATTTTATCAATATTGTCATAACATTTTTAACAGGGATTATTATCTATTTTAGTAATTACAAAGAAGTATTTTTTAGTAATATCAATGGTATTGAAATAACTTCATATGCTTTTTCATATCATTTGGGAGAATTTGGTTCTTTAATACTTCTTATTTTAATAATACTTTTTGCTTTTTCAAGTATTGTAACAGGTTATTATTACTTAGAAAGTAATTTTAAAATATTTACATCAAATAAAATATTACTTCTTATATTAAAACTTATAACGATAATAGTTTTGTTTTATGGAGGAATCTTGCCGTCAAAAGCCATTTGGAATATAATTGATTTGTGTATTGGAATATTGCTTTTAATCAATATTTATTCAATATTTAAATTAAGACATGAAATCAGGTGATTATTTGGATAATAGAAAAATAGGTGTTTTTGATTCTGGAGTTGGTGGAGTAATTGTTTTAAAAAGTTTATTAGAAGTTCTTCCAAATGAAAGTTATATATATATAGGTGATAATAAAAATATTCCTTATGGTGAAAAAACAAAAGAAGAATTATATGAAATAGCAAAAAGAATTGTTAAATATTTTTTAAATGAAAATGTTAAATTAATAGTTATTGCTTGTAATACTATTTCATCTATGATTTTAAATGATTTACAAAAAGAATTTAATAGTATAAAAATAATTGGGGTTATTGATTCAACAGTTAATGAAGTAGTAGAAAAACATCCTAAAAATTTGCTTATTATTGGAACAACAAAAACTATTGAAAGTGGTATTTATGAGAAAAAAATAAAAGAAAAAAATCATTTAATTAATATAAAGAGTATAAAAACGCCACTTCTTGTTCCATTAATTGAAACCAAATCACAAAAAATGGAAGATATACTTGATAAATACCTTAAAAATACTACTGAATTTGACACAATTTTACTTGGATGTACTCATTATGAATTGCTTAGAAATATCTTAATTAAAAAATATAATTTTAATATTATATCAAGTAGCACTTCAGTTAAAAATGATGTAGTATCTTATTTAAAATCTAATAATATGTTAGGCAGTAAAAAAAGTATTAAAATTTTAACAACAAAAGATAAAAATATGTTTTATAATATAAGTAAAGATATTTTAGATGTAGAAGTAGGAGAAGTAAATTTATGATAACAAAAAAATGGGATGAAATATTAAAGGATGAATATCAAAAAGATTATTTTAAAAAATTGGTTAGTGATATAAGATATGAATATAAAATTCATACGGTTTATCCTAAAGCTAGTGATGTTTTTAATTCAATGAAATATACAGATTTTGATGATATTAAAGTTGTAATTATAGGTCAAGATCCTTATCATGGTGAAGGAGAAGCACATGGTCTTTCTTTTTCGGTTTTAGATGGAGTAAAACTTCCACCTTCTCTTGTTAATATATTTAAAGAATTAAAAGAGGATTTAGGTTATGAAATACCAAAATCAGGTTGTCTTATTAAATGGGCTAAAGAAGGAGTGCTTTTACTAAATAGTATTTTAACTGTAGAAAAAGATAAACCATTATCACATAAAAAATATGGTTGGGAAACTTTTACTGATGCCATAATAAAAAAAATAAATGAAAAAGAAACTCCAGTTGTTTTTATCCTTTGGGGAAATTATGCCAAAAGTAAAAAAGCTTTAATTACTAATAAAAATCATTTAGTTTTAGAAAGTTCACATCCTTCACCATTTTCTTGTAACTGTGGATTTTTTGGAAGCAGACCTTTTTCAAAAGCAAATAATTTTTTAGTATCAAAAAAGATTAGTCCAGTTGACTTTAACTTGAACTAATCTTTTAATATTTCAAAACTTTCAATTTTTCTAAGTTTAAATTTTTTTTGTTTTTCCAATTTTAACATTTTATATATTTTACAAAAAAGTTTGTTAAGATATTTTTCATTATATATAATTACTTTACTATTATAATAATCTTTTAATCCTTCAAGATCTTCTTCTAAAACTTTTAGTCTTTCATAGTAAGTTTTATATTCATCTTTTGGATTATATTTTTTATCTGTTATTAATTCTTCAAGTTTCCATCTAACATTATATAACACATCTTCTTTAGAAAAAATATCAGTTGTTTCTTCTTTTAACATAATTTTTAAATCTTTATCTTTGGCATCTTTTACAAGACTTTCCAATAATTCTTTTTTCTTATCAAGTAATTCATTTATTTTATCTTTAGAAGCATTAATATTTTCTAAAATATCTTTTATTTTTTGATAATTATCATAGATATATAAAATAGCAAATATAACAAGTAAAACTAAAATAATAATAACATACTTCATCTTACCACCATCCTATAATAAAGAAATTATACCATAAAATTTAAACTTACATCAATAATTAAATTACTTTATAATTAATTTTTTCATCAAATACAATAAAGTTTAGATAAATTGTTAATAAAATATACCATTTTCCAGTTTTTGGATCACTTATTACAACGTGATCTCTAGCAGCTTGTTCAACAACTCCAGTAAAAATCCTATCTCTCCATTCATTAGAATCAGGAAAAGACATGTAAAAACTTGCTACTTTACCTTTATTTAATCTTAGTATATTTTCAACATAAGATTGTTCTAAAGGCAATTCATCACCAGTAGTTGGGTATCCTGTTGGAGGCATTATATTACTTTCATAATTTGGGTTATAATATCCATTATTCATAAAAAAATCATCCTTTCTTAAACTAATAAATTATATGATGTTTTTAGAAAATTATTATTATTTGATATTATTGTGATATAATAAATTAGAAAAGAGGGAATATATGAATATACTGGTTACATTAGATAGTAATTATAAAGAACAATTAGTAGTTATGATTTATTCTTTATTAAAATCAAATAAAAATGTATTTTTTAAGATTTATGTAATGAATAGTAGTTTAAATGAAGAAGATTTTTCTTATTTTATGAAATATCTTCCTATTGATAGATGCAAATTTATCGATGTTAAAATAAATGAGAAAAAGTTAAATAAAGCTAAAGTTACTGATAGATATCCTAAAGAAATGTATTATAGAATTTTTGCGGCTTTTTATTTGCCAAAAGATATTGATAAGATTCTTTACTTAGATCCAGATTTAGTTGTAATAAATTCATTGGAAAAATTATATAACATTGATTTAGAAAATTATTTTTTTGCAGCAGCATCTCATGTTTTTGGACCTATTAGTTTATTTAATAAAATAAGGTTACAAATGGAAGAAGATATTTATATTAATTCTGGTGTTATGGTTATGAATTTAAAAGAATTAAGACGTCATCAAAATATCAAAGATGTATTTAAATTTATTGAAAAAAATGAAAAGTATCTGATATTACCTGATCAAGATGTAATAAGTGGTCTTTATTCAAGTAAAATTCTTCCTCTTGATCCTTATGTATATAATATGACTGAAAGACTTTTAGCTTTTAAAAGGGTAAATAAACTTAATGTTAATATAAAATGGATTAAAGAAAATACAGTAATTATTCATTATTGTGGACGTAATAAACCATGGAAAGAAAACTATAAAGGAAGATTAAATAAATTCTATTTAAAATACTATAACGAAGTTTTTAAAAAGAACAAACTATTTTAGTAAGGAGGATATTGTGGAAGTAAAAGTAGGAGTTTCAAATAGACATGTTCATTTAACAAGAGAAGATTTTGTCTATCTTTTTGGAGATATTTATTTAGATAAAAAACAGGATTTAAGTCAAAGTGGAGAATATGCAAGTATTTATAAAGTAAGTTTAATTGGTCCAAAAGGTGAAATAAATAATGTAAGAATAGTAGGACCTGAAAGAAGTTATACTCAAGTTGAGGTTTCAAAAACTGATTGTTATACCTTAGGAATTGATGCACCAGTTAGGGAATCTGGGAATTTATTAGATGCATCATTAATTACAATAGCAAATGGTGATAAAAAAATTACAAAACCATGTTGTATTATAGCTAATCGTCATATTCATATAAATAAAGAAGACAGAAAAAGGCTTAATCTAGTTAAACCTTATTATAAAGTTAAAACAACTGGTGATAAAGCATCTATTTTAGATAAAGTCTATATTAAAGAAGGAGAAAACTTTAATTTTGAACTTCATCTTGATACTGATGATGCCAATGCAAATCTTTTAAAATCTGGAGATTATGTTTCTATAATTGATGATTAATTATTCAATTAAATCTTTTACAAAATCATCTAATTCTTCATTCATATTTGGTTCAGTACCACTTATGTAATAAAGAATTTTTTTATTTTTAGAATCTTTAGTAGCAGGTTTTCCAGTTATTGGATCTACCAAAACACCAACTACATCTTCTGGAATATTATACCAATTATCAGGTTTATCTTTTAGATACATCTCCATAGAAGTAGCCCAAGATTTTTTATTGTAAGATACTACTTCATTTCCTATTTTTTTATTATCATCATATCCAGCCCAAGTTGCTAAAACTACATCTTTATTATAACCAATTACCCAAGCATCAGTATCAGTACTGCCACTTTTTAAAGCATATTTTTTAGTTAAATTATTTAAAATATTGATACAAGTTGGGTAAGTATAATCAATTAAATTAGTATCATATGATCCACTTAGAAGTTCACTAATTATAAATGATAAACTCCTGTCTAATACTTGTTCTTCATCTTTTTCTTTATATTCATAAAGAACATTGCCATAATTATCTAAAACTTTAGTGATAAAATGACTATCGACATTTTTCCCTTCATTAGCAAGTATTGCATATGCTGTTGCAAGTTCAATTATATTTACTTCATATGTTCCAAGAGGAAGAGATGGAGTACTATCAAGTTCTGTTGTAATACCAACTTTTCTTAAAGTATCTACTAACTTATCTTCTCCTAAAAAAAGATGAGTCTTAACAGCATATATATTATCAGAATAAGCTATAGCAGCAGCCATTGATATTTCTTTATTAGCATAAACATCTCCAACATTTGAAGGACTATAGCTTTTTTCATCATCAAAATTAAAGGTAGTTTTTTCACTTAGAAAGGTACTACTTGAAGTAAATCCATTTTCCAAAGCGCTATAATATAAAAAAGGTTTGATACAAGAGCCAGGTTGTCTTATTGAATTTGTTGCTCTATTAAAAGTTGAAGTATTATAATTGACACCACCTACTAAAGCAAGTATATTTCCTGTTTTTATATCAATCATTACTTTAGCAGTTTGAACATCATTTATTTTTTTTATATCTTTTACTCCTTCTTCAAGTGATTTTTGAGCTTCTAAATCAAGAGTAGTATAAATTTTTAACCCATTTGTTTCAATAAAATTATCAGGAATAGATTTAATACTATCTAATTCTTCCATAACAGCATCTTTATAATAAGATAAAGTAGTTAAATTTAAGGTATCATGTTTACCATAAAAAGTTAATTCTTCATTATAAGCTTCTTCTTTTTCTCTTTCTGTTATATAACCATTTTCAACCATTCTTGTTAAGACAACTTCTTGCCTTTTTTTTGCTAGTTCATAATTAGCAATTGGAGAATAATTACTTGGAGAGTTTGGAATACCAACAATTATTGATACTTCAGCAAGAGATAATTCATTTACTTTTTTATTAAAATAATATTTAGAAGCATTAGCAATACCATAATTACCATGACCATAGTTTATTGTATTTAGATAACCTTCTAAAATCTCATCTTTAGAATAACTATTTTCCAAAGAAAAAGTAAGCCACATTTCTTTCCATTTTCTTGCCCAAGTTTTATCAAAACTTAAAAATAAGTTTTTAGCGTATTGTTGTGTAATAGTAGATGCTCCTTGAACTATCTCACCATTTGTAATATTTTCATACATTGCTTTAACAATTCTTAAATAATTAAAACCATTATGATTATAAAAATCCTTATCTTCTACTGAAATAGTTGCTAAAATAGCATAATTTCCCATATCTTCTAAATCAACCCAAGAATCATTATTAGTACTTGAACCATAATAAATTAAAGTATTATCCTTATCATAAATAGAAAAACTATTAGCACTTTTTATATCAACCTTAGGAGTAATAAAAGAATAAATAGTTCCTAAAAGATTAAAACCTAAAAATAAAATTAATATAATAACTAAAACTCTTAAGATATTTTTAAATATTTTCATAAGTTTTTCTCCCAAATCTACATTTAGTATGAAAAATATTAAAAAAAATATGTGTATTTTTATGATTTTATGATATAATCTTCTTGTTATCTTGAGGTGATTGTTATAAATAATCTAATTGTACATTTAAAAATTAATGATTTTGAATTTAAAACTAAAGGTTTTTTAGATAAAAATGTTTTAAATTATAATTATGATAACACTAAATATGAATTTAATTTAGATAAATTAGTGTTAATAAAAGAAGATAATAGTAGTATTTTAAAATTTGATTTTAAAGATAAAATACTTTATTTACATGATAAATTGTTAAAAAAAGAATTAAGTATAAAAATATTAATAAAACATTTGCAAATATTTAAAAATGATATTATAATTAGTTATCAAATAGAAGAAGAAATTTTTTCCCTTTTAATATCTTTTAAGGAGGAATAATTATGGATATTGAATTAATCTTAAAAAATAAGATAAAAATGTGTCTTTCTTTAGATATTCCAGTTGAGGAAATTGAAATTGAAGTTCCAAAAAATAAGGAATATGGAGATTTTTCAAGTAATATTGCGATGAAGTTATGTAAAAAGTTAGGTAAGAATCCTTTTGATATTGCTTGTTCTATTAAAGATAATATAAAAGATGACTTAATAGAAAAAGTAGAAGTAGTAAAACCAGGATTTATTAACTTTTTTGTTGATAAAACATATCTTTTTGATAATATTATTAACATTATAAAGAAAGATAAAGACTATGGTAGAAATAATATTGGAAATAATAAAAAAATAAATGTTGAATTTGTTAGTGTTAATCCAACAGGATCAATTCATTTAGGACATACAAGAGGTGCTTGTTACGGCGATAGTTTATGTAATGTATTAGCATTTTCAGGTTATGATGTTACTCGTGAGTATTATATAAATGATGCTGGAGGACAAATGGATAATATGGCAAAATCCATATTAGAAAGATATAAAGAAGTATGTGGCTTAGAATTTAAAATGGAAGATAATTTCTATTATGGAGAAGAGATAAAAAATATAGCAATAGATTTATATAATGAATATGGTGACAAACTTTTAAATGAAGATATAGAATTTTTCAAGAAAAAAGGACTTTCAGTATTTTTAAATAATATTAAAAAAGATTTAGAAAATATAAATGTTAAATTTGATATTTGGACTAGTGAAAAAGCAATAAGAGAAAGAGGTTTAGTAGAAGAATCTTTGAAAAAACTTGAAATTTTAGGTTATACATATACATTAGATGGTGCAGTATATTTAAAGACAAGTCTTTTTGGAGATGAAAAAGACCGTGTTATTAAAAAAACTGATGGCAGTTATACTTATTTTGCACCAGATATTGCTTATCATATGGATAAATTAAATAGAGGTTATGATAAATTAATAGATGTTTTAGGTTCAGATCATCATGGTTATGTTGCAAGATTAAAAGCTGCAGTAACTATGCTTGGAAAAGATTCTGATAAACTTAATGTTTTCTTAATCCAAATGGTTAGAGCAATAAAAGATGGTGCTGAATATAAATTATCAAAAAGAACTGGTAAATCAATAACTTTAAAAGATTTAGTAGAAGATACATCAAAAGATGCAGTAAGATACTTTTTTACATCAAGAAGTATTGATACAATGATGGATTATGATGTTGATCTTGCACTAAAGAAAAATAATGAAAATCCAGTATATTATGTAAATTATGCTCATGCTAGAATTTGTTCTATTTTAAAAGATCACGAAGTTAAAGTAGAAGATAATTATAAATTTGAAACAATAAATAGTGATGCTGCATATAATGTTTTAGTAAAATTAAAAGAATTTGAAAAAGTAGTAGAAAAAAGTGCTAGAAATTATGAACCCCATTTAATAACAAATTATGTATATGAACTTGCTGGTTTATTTCATAGTTACTATGCTAAGGAAAAAATAGTAACTGATGATGTTAAGTATACAAATGAAAGATTAATGCTTTGTAAAGCAGTAAAAATAACTATTTACAATGCTTTAAATTTAATAGGAATTAAAAGCCCAGAAAGGATGTAATTTTATGAATAATTTAACTAAAGAAGATTTAGAACTTATGTCATATGGAGATATTGCAGAACTAATTTTAAAGGATGAAAAAAAGTCATTATCAACTATAGATTTATTTCAAAAAATATGTGATGTTTTAGAATTGTCAAAAAGTACTTTTGAAAATAAGATTGGAGGATTTTATACAGCTTTAACAACTGATAAAAGATTTATTTTACTTGAAGATGGTACTTGGGATTTGAAAGAAAATCACTCTGTTAAAAAATTAAATTTAGATGATTCATTTGACGATTTAGAAGATGAAGAACTTGAAAATTTAAAAGATGAAGACATGGAAGAATCTTATGATGATGAAGAAAAAGATATCTATGATGATAATACAGATGATGATGATGACGTTACTGATGAATATAAAGATTTAGTTATAGTAGATGAAGATGAATTAGAATCAGGGGAATAATTATGATAGAAAGATTAGAAGGAATTTTAAAAAAATACAATGATATAAAAGAAACTTTAAGTAAACCTGAAACACTTAGTAATATAAATCTTTTAACATCACTTTCTAAGGAAGCTAGTTCTTTAGAGGAAGTTGTAACTGTTTATTTGGATTATAAAAATGTCTTAGATAACATAACATCAGATAAAGAACTTTTAAAAGACAATGAACTAAAAGATATGGCCAAAGAAGAACTTGTAGAGTTAGAAAGTAAAAAAGAAGCATTAGAAAAAAAACTTGAAGTTTTACTTTTACCAAAAGATCCAAGAGATGGCAACAATGTTATTATGGAAATTCGTGGTGCTGCAGGTGGAGATGAAGCTAATATTTTCGCAGGAGATCTTTTCCGTATGTATCAAAAATACTTTGAAAAATTAGGATGGAAAATAGAAATCATAAGTGCAGAAGAAGGCACAAGTGGTGGTTTTTCTCAAATTGAATTTATGGTTAAGGGAGATAGCGTTTTTTCTAAGTTAAAATATGAAAGTGGAGCACATAGAGTTCAAAGAATTCCTGAAACAGAATCAAGTGGTAGAATTCACACATCAACTGCAACTGTAGCTGTTTTACCAGAAATGACAGATGTTAATTTAGAAATAAATCCTAGTGATTTAAAAATAGATGTTTATAGAAGTGGTGGAGCTGGAGGACAAAGTGTTAATACAGCAGATTCAGCTGTTAGAATAACTCACCTTCCAACTGGAGTAGTTGTTACTTGTCAAAATGAAAGAAGTCAACAGCAAAATAAAGCTAAAGCTATGGAAATTTTAAAATCAAAATTATATGAAGAGACCATAAGAAAACAAGAAGAAGAATATGATAGCGAAAGAAGAAGTAAAATAGGTACCGGAGATAGAAGTGAAAAAATAAGAACTTATAACTATCCTCAAAATAGATTAACAGATCATAGAATTGGTTTTACTATTAATAAATTAGATAGAGTTATGGAAGGCGAACTAGAAGAAGTAATAGATGCCTTAATTAATGAAGATCAAAAAAGGAAATTACAGGGTAATGAAGATTAATGATTTATTAAAATTAGAATCAAACTATACTTTAGATGAAAAAAAACTTATTTTAGCAGATATTTTAGGATGTAAAAAACTTGATTTATTTTTAATAACTGAAGATATTGACAAGAATATTGTTAAAAAGTATCAAAAACTTATAAAATCTGATATTCCTGTTCAATATCTTTTAAAAAAAAGTGTTTTTTTAGACAATTTGTTTTATGTTGATAAAAATGTTTTAATACCTAGATTTGAAACAGAATATTTAGTTATTGAAACTGATAAATTAATAAAAAAATATTTAAAAAAAGATTTATCTATAGTAGATGTAGGTACAGGAAGTGGAGTTATAGCTATTTCTTTAAAAAAATTAAATAGTAATTCTTTTGTAAGTGCAGTTGATATTTCAAAAAAAGCATTAAAAATAGCTAAAAAAAATGCTTTATTAAATCAAGTATCAATAGATTTTATTCATGGTGATATGTTAAAAAAATTAAACAAAAGATATGATGTATTAATAAGCAATCCCCCATATTTATATGAAGATGAAGAAATAGAAGATAAAGTCTTAAAATATGAACCACATTTAGCACTTTTCGGAGGACTAAAATATTATGAAGAAATGTTAAAAAACGCTAAAGATGTTTTAAATGAAAAATCAATTATTGCTTTTGAAATAGGATCTAAACAAGAAACTGATGTTAAAAAAATAATAAAAAAATATTATCCGGATTCTAAAGTAATAGCAAAAAAAGACTTAAATGGTCTTGATAGATATATTTATATATTAAATAGCATAAAAAAGTTAACTTGAAATTATATTTTGTTTATGTTATAATAAATACATCAAGGGAACTTGAATAAAATAAAAAAGGGATTACTCAATGATTCCAAGTTGAGTACTTACCTGATTGTTTGATTAAGTACTTAACCTATTGCAAGATTGAGTACTATTTTATTAATAAGTTATAATAGATATTATTAACAAAATGATTATTAATAGAAGAAGAAAGATTAAAATATCTTTTTTTTTCATAATAATCGCCTCCTTTTTTGTAAAAAAAAGTTGGCAAGTACTCAAATCCATTAAGTTATCCCTATATATAATTATACTATAGATTAACAAAAATCAAGATTAAATTATTTATTTGCAAATCTTTATAATTTATGGTATTATTTTGTTGTACTTAAGGAGGCAAATTTATGGAAACAGTATTATTAGTGATAAGTGTATTATTAATTGCTATTGTATTATTACAAAGTGGAAAAGCAGAAGGAGCTTCACAAATTATTACTGGTGGCAATAGTGATTTATTTAAAAATAGAAAAGAAAGAGGAAGCGAACTTATAATAAGTAGAGCAACTTTAGTATTAGGAATTTCATTTTTCGTTATTTGTTTAGTAATGACATTAATATAGGAAACCTTAATTTTGAGGTTTTTTTTATAGTAAAATTTAAAGTAAAAGTTTGTAATATATATTATTTTCTTTGTAAATATTATAATTTTAATGTATACTTTAATTGGTGGTAGTTTATGAAAAATTTATATATAGATTTTGATGGAGTAATTCTTGATACAATAACAATTCTATATGATAAAAAAACTTATATAGGTAAAGATAAACCATATGAAGAACAAGAAAAATATTTTAGTAATTATCCATGGGAAAATATAGTAAAAGATGAAAATATTTTATGCGATAGTATTAATTCTATAAAAAAAATAATTGAAAGTAATAAATTTAATCTTGCTATTTTAACTCATGTTAATAGTATGAAAGAAGCAATATTAAAAATTAATTATTTAAAAAAATATTTTGATGATATAACTATAATACCTTGTCCTAAAAAAATATCAAAAACAAAAATGGTTCACACTAAAGATTCAATTTTAGTTGATGATTATTCAGGAAATTTAAGAGAATGGACAAGTGAAGGTGGAATAGGTGTTAAATTTTCCCAACATGAAGAATCTTGTGAATTTCCTGTTATAAATAATTTAAAAGAATTAATAGATATGTTTTAATTGACAATTAAATGTAAAAATAATATGATAAAAAAAAAGAACGTGATATTAGTTTATTTCATATATTACACTAGAAATAAACTATAGGAAGGAAGTATTAGGTAGTATGAAACAAATAATAATTGAAGGAGGTAAAACTCTTTCTGGAACAATCAGAATAAGTGGAGCAAAAAATGCTGCAGTTGCATTAATTCCTGCGGCAATACTATCAGATGATGATGTGACACTTTGTAATATTCCAGAGATATCTGATATTGATTCTTTAGAAGAAATCTTAAAATATTTAAATGTTGGTGTTAAAAGAAATACAGAGTCAATGATTATAAATGCTAAAAATATGGAGAATAAAGAAATACCTGAAGAAATTGCAAAAAAATTACGTGCTTCTTATTACTTTATGGGGGCTTTACTTGCAAGATATAAAAAAGTAGTAATGTATTTTCCAGGAGGATGTAATATTGGTAAAAGACCAATAGATATTCATTTAGAAGGATTTAAAAAATTAGGAGCAACAGTTAATTCAGTTGGTGATAAATATGAAATTACAGCTGATAAACTTGTTGGAACAAATCTTGATTTACCAGTAGCTAGTGTTGGATCAACAATTAATCTTATGATTGCAGCAACAAAAGCAGAAGGGGTAACAACTATTAAAAATGCTGCCAAAGAACCTGAAATAATAAATGTTGCAGAACTTTTAAATAGTATGGGAGCCAAAATAACTGGGGCAGGAACTGACACAATAAAAATAACTGGTGTTGAAAAATTATCAAAAGGTTATTCACTTGTAATACCTGATCGTATTGAAGCAGGAACATACATTATAATTGGATCACTTTTAGGAGATAATTTAAAAGTAGATAATATTATCCCAAGTCATTTAAAAGCTTTAACTGAAAAATTATTAGAGTGTGGTGCTAGTATAAAAATAGAACAAGAATCAATTGTTTGTAATAAAAATAATAACTTGAAAAATAATGATATTGTAACTTATTATTATCCAGGTTTTCCAACTGATTTACAACAACCTTTTTCGGTTTTATTAACACAATGTGAAGGAACATCAACAATAGAAGAAAAAATTTGGGAAAATAGATTTATGCATGTTCCTTATTTAAATAAAATGGGTGCCAAAATAAAAGTCGCAGATAAAAAAGCAATAATTAATGGCAAAACTTCTCTTGAAGGAAAAGAAGTTGTTGCAACAGATTTAAGAGGTGGAGCTGCTATGATTGTGGCTGGTTTAATTGCAAGTGAAAAAACTACTATAAATGAAGTTGAACATATTCTAAGAGGATATGATGAAATAATTGAAAAATTAACAAATGTAGGTGCTAAAATAGAAATAAAAGAAATAAAATAGAGTATATAACTCTTTTTATTTTGGTGATATTTATGAAAAAAATTATTTTTCTATTGTTTCTTTTAGTTTCTGTTTTCATAATATATAAAGCATTTAGTAATGAAAAAATTAATTTTTTATCCATAGGAGATTACAAAATAACAAATGAAAATTTAAATAACATAGATAGTTTTTCATCTGTTATAAATGAAGATTATTTAATAATAGATTTAACAAGTGATATATATAATAATAAAAATAATCTAAAATCAAAATTGTCTAAATCGGATATATTACTAGTAAGTATAGGTGAATCAGATATAAAAAATATAATACATAATAGTAATAATATATTAAATAATTATAATGAAATAGATAAAATAATTACCTCTTATAAAATTCTTATAGAACAAATAAAAAAATATGCTAGAGGTAAAATAATAGTTATGGGTGTTTATAATAAAGATATTGATAATAACTACATTAAATATTTTAATAATAATTTAAAGTCTATTTTAGATAATGATATTAGTTATATAGATTTTAATGACTATTTAAATAGTTCTAAAACAAAAAAAGAAATAGTATCTATATATATTAATAATGGATTATTTGATTTATAAAAGATAAAAATACATAAATTATTAACAATTTTGTTAATAACCCTTGCAAAACTTATAAAAATTTGATACAATACTTAAGAAATTTATTATCTATGACAAACATGTCATGGCGGAAAGGAATTAAAAAATGAAAAAAGGAATACACAAAGAATATAAAGATACAAAATTTATTTGTACTTGTGGAAATGAATTTGTTGCAAAATCACTTAAAGATGAAGTTCATTTAGATATTTGTTCTAAATGTCATCCATTCTATACAGGAAAACAAAGTACAAAAAATGCTACTGGTAATGTAGAAAAATTCAATAAGAAATATGGATTAAAATAAGAAACAATGGTTTCTTTTTTTTATTATTTGTTTTATAATAGTACTATAAAAAAGATTGGAGAAATAATTATGAAAATAGGATTAGTAGCAGATCATCGTGGTTATAAATTAAAAGAAATATTAAAATTATATTTACAAGAAAAAGGTTATGAAATAGTTGATTTAGGAACAAATAATTTTGATAGAGTAGATTATCCTTTGCTTGCAGAATCTCTTTGTAAAAAAATTATAGAAGAAGAAGTAACGTGTGGTATAGCAATTTGTGGAACAGGAATTGGTATGTCAATTGCTTGTAATAAAGTAAAAGGCATTTATTGTGGAAAAGTAAGTTCTATAAAAGAAGCAAAACTATGTAAAGAACATAATAATTGTAATGTAATAGCATTAAGTGGTAATATGAATAGCTTTAAAGCAAAACTAATTGTTAAGAAATTTTTAAAAGAAGAATTTTTAAATGATGAACCATATACAAGTAGAATAAAACAATTAGAAGGTATAGAAAAAAGGAATAAATGAATTTAAAAATATATATCTATATTTTAGTAACAATTTTTGTAATTATTGCATTTGATTCCATAAATATTAACGCTATTTTTAAAAAAAACAAAGTATTTCAAGCTAGATTATTTTACTTTTTACTTGCTTTTTCTATGGTATATTTAATAACAAATTTAATATATGATTTTTCAACACTTATATATTTTAATTAATTATAATTTATTTGAATAAAAACCTCATTAATTGGTAAAACTTTTAATGAGGTGATTTTATATGACAAAAAAAAGATTAAAACCATTTGTGCTTCCATCAATTTATGTAATGCTTGTTATGCTGTTTGGATTATTTACTTTTTTGTTATCTAATTCTCTTAAGGTAGCAGAAAATATTGCAGAAAAGAATTATACTTATGTATCTTATGAAGTTTTACTTGATAATAGTGTTCCTGTTATAAGTGTAGTAAATAAGTCTTTAATTAAACCTTTTACTGATAATACAGTAGAAGTATTAAGAAATTATTATAATTATAAGGATGATTATAGTGATCAAGAAAAAGCACTTATTTATTACAATGGAACTTATATTCAAAATGCTGGAATAACTTATAAAGCAGAAAACATATTTAATTGTTTATCTGTATTAGATGGAGAGGTAATAGACGTAAAGGAAGACGATATTGTTGGAAAAACTGTAGTGATAAGACATAATGAAGAACTAATAAGTGTTTATCAAAATCTATCTTCAGTTGATGTTTCTAAAAATGACAAAGTAAGTCAAGGAGATATTATTGGAACAAGTGGTGAAAATAATATGGAAAATGAATCTGGAAACTATTTGCATTTTGAACTTATTTATAAAAATTCCTATGTTAATCCAGAAGACTATTATGGAAAAGAAATTGGAGAATAGTTATGTTTAGAAAAGATATAGGAATAGATCTTGGAACTGTAAATATTTTAGTTTATGTAAAAGGTGAGGGAATAGTATTAAATGAACCAAGTGTTGTTGTGGTAGATGAAGAAACAAAACGTCCTATAGCATTTGGATGTGAAGCTGATGAAATGTTAGGAAGAACACCTGGAAAAATAAAAGCAATAAAGCCAATGAAAGATGGTGTTATTGCAGATTTTGAAACAACAGGAATGCTTCTTGATTATTTGCTTAAAAAAATTAATATTAAAGGTGGTTTTTTTAAACCTAGAATATTAATATGTTGTCCATCAAATATAACAGAAGTAGAAAAAAGTGCAATAGCAGATGCTGCTGCAAGAACAGGTGCTAAAAAAGTGTTTGTAGAAGAAGAACCAAAAGTTGCAGCAATAGGAGCAGGACTTGATATATCAAAACCTGTTGCTAATATGGTTGTAGATATTGGTGGGGGAACAACAGATATTGCTGTTTTATCACTTGGTAATATTGTAACAAGTGCATCAATAAAAACTGCTGGAAATACTTTTGATTCTGATATTATTAATTATATTAAAGATAAGTATAAACTATTAATTGGTGAAAAAACCGCTGAAAAAATAAAAAAAACACTTGGCAATGTTAGTTATAAAGATAATAAAGAAAAAAATAAACAAACAAAAAAAGAAAAAATGGATGTAAGAGGAAGAGATTTAGTAGGAGGACTACCTAAAACTATTACGATATCAAGTGATGAAGTAGCTGAAGCATTAAAATCAAGCGTTGAAAAAATAACTAAAATGATTAAACAAGTTTTAGAGCAAACTCCTCCAGAGTTATCAGCAGATATTATTGAAAAAGGTATAGTTTTAACAGGTGGTGGAGCACTTCTTAAAAATTTACCAGAATATTTAGAAGAACAATTAGAAGTTCCGGTATTTACTGCAGAAGATCCTTTAACTTGTGTAGCAAATGGAACAGGAGCTTTATTAGATAAATTACATTACATTGATTAATTATAAATTTTTTGTTATAATTTAATCGGTGGTAAAAATGGTTAAAAATATAGACTTAGGTAATATTACACATATTTTACTTATTATATTTACGTGTTTAATATTTACTCTAATATGTACATTTTATATTAAAAAAATAGCTTTTCATATTAAAGCTTTAGATATTCCAAATGAAAGAAAAGTTCATACTAAACCAATGCCACGTCTTGGGGGGTTAGGTATATTTTTAGGATTTTTATTTGGATATATGTTATTTGGAATTCAAAGTGTTCAAATGAATTCGATACTTATAGGTAGTTTTTTGATTATATTGCTTGGGGTTATGGATGATATTAAACCAATTGGCGCTAAAACAAAATTTTTAGGACAGATTTTAGCAACTTGTGTACTCATATTTTATGGAAACATTTTATTAAGCAATATTACAATATTTGGTTTTAATATAGAATTTGGTATATTTGCATATCCTATTACAATTTTATTTGTTGTATCATGTATTAATATTATTAATTTAATAGATGGATTAGATGGTTTATCAAGTGGAACGTGTGCAATATTTTATATGACAATAGGTATTATTGCTTTTATAAAAGGTGGAGTACATAGTTTAAGTATTACTTTAGCATTCATAATGCTTGGTTCTACTTTGGGATTTTTATATCATAATTTCTATCCTGCAAAGATATTTTCAGGAGATTCAGGAAGTATGTTTCAAGGATTTATGATTGCAGTAATATGTCTTTTAGGATTTAAGACTACTGCATTTATCTCATTTTTTGTACCAATTTTAATTCTTGGAATTCCAATTCTTGATACTTTATTTGCAATAATAAGAAGATTATTAAAACATCAAAAAATATATTTGCCAGATAAGTGTCATCTCCATCATCAATTACTAAATATGGGATTATCACATAGAAATACTGTTTTGGCTATTTATGGTATGAATTTACTTTTTGCAGTAGCATCAATTATTTATACTTTAAATGATAAAGTTTTAGGAAGATATATTTATTTAACCATTTTTTGTTTAATTATTTGGATAGTTCTTAGAACAAGTATAATATCTGATAAAAAAATTGAATTAAGAAAGTTAAAAAAAGAAAAAAGTGAAATTAAAAAGTAGTACACTTTTTTCTTTTATTATTATAAAATAATACTTGTAAAGAGTTTATGGAAAAATTTTCCAAATTTGCGCATAGATTGCGCATAAAATGTCAAATTTTGTTTTATAATGTAGAAGGAGTAGGGAAGATGGATATGAAAGATTTTTGCAAATGGTTAGGAGTTAATGAAAAAATAGCAAAATTAGTTGTATGGTTATTTATTGGAATGTCATTTTTGATAGTTACCAATATTATGTTGGAAAGTATTGGATTACCATTCTATAAAATAACTGTAGATAATTTAGCAAAGATAAATACTAATAAAGCATTAGAATTTTTATCTGCATGGTTAATGAGCTTTTTAAATTTTTATTCTATAGTATTATTGGTCTTTAGAACAAAAGAATTTAAGAAAATATTTAAATATGCAATTTTGTATTTAGTGTTAAATGCATTAATTAACCAATTGTTTGGTTATGTAGCTGCACAAATATATATATTTGTATTCATAATTTTGTTTTGCTATTTTTATTCAAAGAAAAATTGGAAATATGCATTGTATGGATTAATAAGTATATTAGTAAATATTTTTATACAGTTTATTTGTTATTTGTATAAAATAAGATTTATTGATATAGAAAATATAAATTACTTTTTTAGGTTTATATTTTCTATCGATTATTTAATTTTTATGTTTATTATAATTTTTATAAAAGAATTAATTATTAAAAAAAAGAGGTGATAAGCAATGCCAGAATGTCTATTTTGGTTTCCTTCATTCAAAAAAGAAGCCAAATTTGCAAAAACATTATCAAAAAAACTTGCTAATTTGAAATAGTAAAAAATATATGGGCCCATTACTTTTTACTAAACAGAGGAGTTGTATGGAAGAAAAAAATAAAAATAAAAGAAAAAGAAAAAATGGTATATGGTTTAATGATACGACTGCTATTGAAAATTTTTCTAGGGATAATGCAGAAAAATTGCAGCATACCTTAGAAAGTGTAATATTTTATGGTATAACTATACCAATTCAATTGATTCAAACAGTTGGTGTTGTTGCTATAGCCATATTTAATGATGCATTTGTTGAACTTTCATTTTTCTTGATAGGATTCTTTTTTACTAGAACATTTCTAGGTGAAACTTATCATTTGAATTCTACAGTTATGTGTACTACATTTACTTGGACTTCATTTTTTATAATAACATCATTAATACCAAGTATTTATGTTAGTGTATTCTTATGCATAATTTTAGGATGTTTGATGTCGGCATATATGCATTATGTAGTAGTAAAGGAAGAAGAAAAATGCCAAAAAGATTAGGTGCTTTGTATTTGTCTAATGATAAAAATGAACTCTTAAAATTATGTAAAGAAAAGAATTTAAATGACTATGAAACAGAAATAATATTAAGAATATATTGGAAAAAACAAAGTATTAATTATATTTCAGATACAATGGATTTTACAAAATTTGGTAAAGAACAAAAGTTGTATTCATCTAGAAGTATAAATACTTTTCATAAAGAAGCATTTTTAAAATTAATGAAATAGTAAAAAAAACTATTTTTTTAATCACGAAAAATAAAAAATATTAAAAAAGAAATGAGGCAATGAAATGTTAAAGTTCATAACATTATCAGAAAATAAAGATAATAGTGAAAAATATATAAGTATCATTAATAAAATGATGATGAATTTAGATTTATATTATGAAGTTTATAATTTTGAAAGTGAAAGTAGTGAATTTATAAACATCTGTGAAGAAAATTTTGGTACAAATATTTTTATAATTGAAGATAGTGAAAATTTAAGTGCTGAAAGATTAGTTAGATTAATTAAAAAGGAATATAAAATGGTTGCGGCTTTTATTGTTGTGGTTGGCAAAGAACATATACTCAGTTTGAACAATTTAGTCTTTGATTATTCATTTTTAATTGATGTAATAAAAGATGATGTTGATATATGTATCAATTTGGAAAATGATATTAGACGTATATTAAATATTTTGGAGGTTAAAAAACCAGTGCTAAATGTTTTTTGTGATAAATTATTATATAGAATATCTTTTAATGATATCTATTATATTGAAAAGCAATTAAATGGTAAAAAAGCTATTATTGTAACTAAAATGGGTAAATTTCATTTATTTAAAAGCTTAAATGAATTACAGGAAATGCTTGATGATAGATTTTTCAGAAGCCATCAAAGCGCAATTATAAATATTGAAAATGTAAAAGTTATTGATTTTGAAAAAAATAAAATAATTTTTAATGATGAAATAGTCTGTCCTCTTTTATCAAGAAGCTTTAAAAAGCAAATAAGAAAAGTCTATACTACCAAATGTGGATAAGAAAAAACAAAAAATGGAAGTTTTTGTTCACAATCTTTTAAATCTGCTATTATGTATTTGCAACACTAGAAATCTAGATTCGTGTTAAGTTAATAATAGTAAAGAAAAAGAGGTGGTAAATTGTGAAAGGTTTTGTAAAATGGTTCAATAATGAAAAAGGTTTTGGATTTATTGAATATAAACCTGGAGAAGATGTATTTGTACACTATTCTGCAATAAAACAAGATGGATATAAATCACTTAACGAAGGTGATTATGTATCTTTTGATTTAATTGAAACAGAAAAAGGATTACAAGCATTAAACGTCTATCAAGTAAAAAAAACAGTAGCTACTAAATAGTAGCTTTTTTCTTATTTACCAAACAAGGTTTTAATAAAACAAAATATGGTAGATTTTGTTCATTATTTTTTTTATCTGTTATTATATATATAACACTAAGGATCTAGATTCGTGTTAAGTTAATAATAGTAAAGAAAAAGAGGTGGTAATTTGTGAAAGGTTTTGTGAAATGGTTCAATAATGAAAAAGGTTTTGGATTTATTGAATATAAACCTGGAGAAGATGTATTTGTACACTATTCTGCGATAAAACAAGATGGATATAAATCACTTAACGAAGGTGATTATGTATCTTTTAATCTAATTGAAACAGAAAAAGGATTACAAGCATTAGACGTTTACAAGATTAAACAAATAGTAGCCACTAAATAGTGGCTTTTTTTTGTGATTTTTGATATAATCTAATTATAGGGAGGGAATTATATGAAAATAAATATTCGTGGAAAAAATTTAAAAATAACACCAGCAATGAATAAATATGCAGAAGATAAATTTGAAAAATTAAGCAGATATTTTAAAGAGGATGAAGATGTAGTAGCAAATTTACTATTTAAAATTGATGGAGTAAAGCAAAGACTTGAAGTTACTATACCTCTTAAAAATTTAACATTAAGAGTTGAAGAAGTTGGAGAAGACTTTTATGCAGCAGTTGATACTGCTTTAGATAAACTTGAAAGAAGTATTATTAAAAATAAAACAAGACTTGAAAGTAAAAAAATGAAAGCAAAATATGATTTTTCATTTGAACAACTTGAAATGAATAATATAGATTTGGAAGAAAATAAAAATAAAGTTGTTAAAAGAAAACAAGTTGAATTAAAACCAATGGATGAAGACGAAGCAATTTTACAGATGGAACTTTTAGGACATGATTTTTATGTTTTTAAAAATGTTGATGGTAATAAAACTTGTGTTTTATACAGAAGAAAAAATAATGACTATGGTCTTATAGAAGAAGAATAATAAAAAGTAGATAAATTTGTCTACTTTTTTTCTTTAATTAATGGTATAATTTAAATAGTTAGTTAGGAGGAATTTTTATGAAAGAAAATAAAAGTTATTTTACAGGATTAATAGGATCTTTAATAGGTGGATTTGTTGCTGCTATTCCTTGGGTTTTAATGTATGTTTATGGTAATATGATTTTATCATTATTAGCAATTATTATCGCACTTGGTGCATTAAAAGGATATCAATTACTTAATGGTAAAATAGATAAAAAATTACCAGTTATTATAACAGTTGTATCTTTAGTTGTTGTTACTGTTTCAACGTTTGTTATAATTCCTTATTTATTGATTTTAAAAGAAAATGCATCAGTATCAATTTCTTATTTATATCAAAATAGTGATTTTACTGCTGCTATTATTAAAGATTATATTTTTTCTTTTCTATTTACAATACTTGGTATAAGTGGAGTTATTACAAGTATTAAAAAACAAGTTAATGATAATAAAGAAAAAATAAACGTTCCTTTATTTGAAAGTAATAAACAAAACGAAGAAGATATCGCTTTTGTTAAAAATATCTTTGCTAAATATAATGCTTTTGATAAAAATACAACAATAGATAAAGAAGAAGTTCTAAAAGAAATAACTAAAGAAAATAAAGAAGAAATATTTAATAGTTTAATACTTTCAGGAAATATAAAACAATATAAAGGTAAATATTATTTTTCATCAAATGAACAAAATAAAAAAATAAATAAGGTTGTATCTATTGTCACTATAGTAATTATTGTAGTTGCTTTATTATTTACTTTAATAGCTATTATTGGAAGTAACAATGATCAAAAATCTAATGAGGCATTTAATTCTTATGTTAATTATAATTATGATAAGTCTTGGAATGAATATCCTGATAGTGAAGATGAAAATTATTTTATTTACGTTCCAAAAGTTGATGAAACAGGATACTCTGGAATTATATCAGTATCTTATGGTGAAACTTCATATTTAGCTAGTGATTATGAAGAAATGAAGAAAGATATAATTGAATCATTCGATGATGAAGGTGAAGTATTTAAAACAACTGATTTAACAACTGACAATGGTTATTCTACTTTATTAGTAGAAATATCTTATGATGATCCTAAGAGCCTTGATAAATTATATTATATTTTAACTGACAATAAATATGCTTTAATTTATTCAACTGATTATTATGTTTCAAGTGTTAATGTAGATGAAGTTGCAAAGGAAATGGTTAATAGTTTAAAATTTGTTAAGTAAAAGGAAGTAGATTATGAAAAAAAAGTTATCTTATAAAGTTAATAAAAAAATATTATATTTAGGATTTTTATTAATAATTTTATCGTTAACTTTTTTTTATTTGGCTAAAATAGAAGAAAAAAGAGAAATAACAAGTAAAGATTATAGTGAACTTGTAATGCTAGGGAAAGATAATAAATCTTCTTATGTTGGATTAGAAATTAATTACTTGCCATATTATGTTGTAACTAGGAAAAGTAATAACATAATATTAAAGTATTATATTGTAGTTGATAAAGATAACTATATGTATCTTGTAAGATTAACAGATGAGACATATCAAAAAATGGAAAACATGTATGAAAGTAATCCGGATGATTTTTCTTATTATATTGAAGGTTATATTTTTGAAACTCCAATAGATTTAAAAAGGGCAACAATTTCTTCTTATAATGCTTTAGCAGAACAAGAATTAGTCAATGAAAAAAACTTTTCAAATTATTTTGGTAAAAGTTATCTAGATGAAACTAATTTACCTTATCTTAATTCTTATGTTTTTTTGTTAGTAGCAGGAATATTATGTGATTCTATTTCATTTATTATAATAATTTATTATATTATTTTAGTTATAAATAATAAAAAGTTATTGAAAAATTTTGATAAAGAAAAAATAAAAAAGGAAGTAAGTAGTAAAAGAACTATTTATTTTGATAAGTTAAATCTATATTTAACAAATAATTATATTATAACTAAACATTTATATTTAAAAATAATACCATATAAAGATATAGTTTGGATTTATAATGAAAAAAATGATTATAATGGATTATTAACTAACTATTCTTTAGTTGTATATTTAAAAAACAATAAGAAAATTAAATTAGTAACTTCAAGTAATAAGGATGATTTAATTACTATTATAAAAAAAGTATCTAAAAAAAACAAAGATGTTTTAGTAGGATATTCTAAAACTAATAAAAATAAATATAAAAAACTTAAAGAATCTGGAGGAAAAAAACGTGGATGAAATATATGATATTGCAATAATAGGATTAGGACCAGCAGGATCAACTGTTGCAAGATGTTTAAAAAATAATTATAAAGTTATTGCTTTTGAAAAAAAAGATGAAAAAGATATGAAATGTTGTGGAGGTCTTCTTTCACCAGATGCTCAAAAACTTCTTGCTAAATTTGATCTTTGTTTACCAACTGATATTTTGGTAGATCCTCAGATTTTTTCAGTTAGAACAATAGATTTTTCAAATAATTTAGAAAGATATTATCAAAGATTTTACTTAAATATGGATCGTGGTAAATTTGATAAATATTTAATAAGTCTTATTCCAGATAATGTTAAAATTGAAAGAGCATTATGTACTAAAATAGTAAAACAAGAAAATTTATATGAAATTTCTTATAGAAAAAATGAAGAAGTATTAAAAATAAAAGCAAAAATCGTTATAGATGGTGGTGGTGCTTCTTCTTTAATTAGAAAAACTTTTTATAATAATTGTAAAATAAAAAATTATGTATCAATTCAAGAATTGTATAAAAGTGATTTAACAAAACCTATTTATACTTCGATTTTTGATAAAAGTTTGACTGATTCTTATTGTTGGACAATATCAAAGAATGGTTACTCTATTGTAGGTGGTGCATTTAGAAAAGATAATTGTTTAAAAAATTTTGAACAATTAAAAAATAAACTAAAGAATTATGGTTATGAATTTAGTGAAAAATATAAAAAAGAAGGTTGTTATGTTTATTTATCAAATAAATTAAGTGGTATTATAACAGGAAGTAATGGCATATATTTGGTTGGAGAAGCAGCAGGTTTTATAAGTCCTAGTTCTTTAGAAGGAATAAGTTATGCAATGGAAAGTGGTTATATTTTAGCAAATGTTTTAAATAAAGATTTAAATTCTAAATCAAGTGTCTATAAAAGAAAAACTATAAAACTTAGATTTAAATTATTTTTAAAGATATTAAAAAGACCATTTATGTATAATAGATTTTTAAGATATTTAATTATGAAAAGTGGAATAAGTTCGATAAAAAAATTAAAGTAGAGGTTTTTATATGAAAAAAATTTTAGGATTAATAGTGACTTTTCTTCTTATTTTTGTTTTAGGAATAACAAAAGACGAACTAATAAATGTATTCAAAGATAGTTTTTCTTTACCTATAATTTCTTATGATATAAATGATATACCAGATTATCAAGGAGAAAGCTTTGTTTATTTAAATAATAATATACCTAATTTTACTGAAGAAGATTATAATACTGATACGTTTGAAAGTTATAGTGATTTGGATTATTTAGGAAGATGTGGTGTTTGTTTTGCTAATATTGATAAGTCTTTAATGCCAAAAGAAGAAAGAGAAAGTATCGGAATGATTAAACCAAGTGGTTGGCATACAGTAAAATATGATATAGTAAATGGTAAATATTTATATAATAGATGTCATTTAATTGGATATCAGTTAACTGGAGAAAACGCTAATGAGAAAAATTTAATAACCTGTACTAGATCTATGAATAGTGAAGTTATGTTAGATTTTGAAAATGAAGTTGCTAATTATATTAAAAAAACAAATAATCATGTTTTATATCGAGTAACACCAGTTTTTGAAGGAGATAATTTACTTGCAAAAGGTGTTATACTTGAAGCATCATCAGTTGAAGATAAAGGAAAAAGTATATCTTATAATGTATTTATTTACAATGTCCAAAAAGGAATTGAAATAGATTATAAAACAGGAGATAGTAAACTTATAGAAAATAAATAAAGTAAGCCATTTGACTTACTTTATTTATTAAAACTTTTTAACAATCTAATAAAATGATTTGCTTCTCTTACAACATGATCTGCTAAAAGTGGAATAATAATACTTTTTATTTTACAATTTAAAATTCCTTCTTCACCTGCAATTTTAAAATCTCTAAATTTAGTTGTTTCATTTAAACTAATATTAGTTAAATTACTATTGGTTTTATAATTTTGAATGATTTTTTTATATTCTTCGGCATAATTATCCGCAGTTAATATTAATTCTTCTTCAGTTGGATCAAGTAATCCTCTTATAAACTGGGCATGTTCCATCATTATATTATTCCAAAATAATTCTTGTTCTAAGATTTCTTTGTTTGTAAAGAAACCTCTTTCTTCAATTTTACTTAATAAACTATGATACATTTTTGCTTCTTGAAGTATATGTTTTATTAAAAGTGGATAATTTGAAGTAAACATTTTACAAGCTAAAACACTATTTAATATTTCAGTTTTAAAATGAATTAAATTTTTTACTGCATTTAATGTTTTATTGTTAATAGCAAATACTTTATTAACAACATCTTGGCTTATATTAGTGCTTCCTCCTCTTAAATTTAATTCTTTTTTTGTTATATTAGTATCTATTGTAGCATTTGATAACATACTTGTTTTATTTTCTGCTTCCATGGTATTTTTGGTTACAATTTCTTGTGATAATAATAAATCATTACTTATATTACCATTTGATAAATCAACAACTTCATTTAAAATATTTGAAAATAAATCTTTAAAATCTTTAGCAACAGCTTTTAAATTATTGTCTTTTTCTAAAAAAGCTACTTCTAAAAATAAACTATGTTCCTTCATAATACGACAAAAAAATAAGTGTAATTCTAAAGACAATCTTACATAATCATTGTTATTCATAATTCCTCCCTTTTTATTTAATTATATGTTTTTTATAAAAAAAAATTGTTTTTATTATTTTATAATAAGTAGTAAATTTATTATAAATATTGTATAATAGATAAAACTAATAAGAAAGCGGGGCGTTTATTATGTTTAATTTAGTATCAAAATATACTCCAGCAGGAGACCAAACAGAAGCTATAGAAAAACTAGTTGATGGAATAAAAAATAATAATAAATATCAAGTTTTACTAGGAGCAACAGGTACAGGTAAAACGTTTACTATGGCAAATGTAATTAAAGAAGTTAATAAACCAACCTTAGTACTTGCTCATAATAAAACACTTGCTGGACAACTTTATTCGGAGTTTAAAGAATTTTTTCCTGATAATGCAGTTGAATACTTTGTATCTTATTATGATTATTATCAACCAGAAGCATATGTTCCTCAAACTGATACATATATAGATAAAACAAGTTCTATAAATGATGAAATAGATGAATTAAGACATGCTGCAACAAGTGCTCTTATATCAAGAAGAGATGTTATTGTTGTTGCTTCTGTTTCTTGTATTTATGGAATTGGTGAAAAAGATGAATATAAAAATAATATGTTAACAATAAATGTCTCTACTAAGATAAAAAGAAATGATCTTTTAAATAAACTTGTTGAAATGCTTTATGAAAGAAATGATATCGATATGAAAAGGGGAACATTTAGAGTTCATGGCGATGTTGTTGAAATTGTTCCAACATCAGAGCATTCAAAAGGTGTAAGAGTAGAATTTTTTGGCGATGAAATAGATAGAATTAGCATATTTGATATAACAACTGGACACATTATTTCTTATCAAAAATCTATTTCAATATTTCCAGCAAGCCATTTTGTTACAAGCCCTGAAAATTTAGAAAAAGCAGTAACATCTATAAAAGAAGAACTAGATGAAAGATTAGAAGAATTAAATAGTGCTAATAAATTGGTGGAAGCCCAAAGACTTGAACAAAGAACAAACTATGATCTTGAAATGATAAAAGAAACTGGTTTTTGTAGTGGTATTGAAAACTATTCAAGACATCTTGGAGGTAGAAAAAAAGGAGAAACACCAACAACCTTAATAGATTTTTTTCCAGATGACTTTTTACTTTTTGTTGATGAATCACATGTTACCATTCCTCAGGTTAGAGGAATGTATAATGGCGATAGAGCAAGAAAACAAACTCTTGTTGATTATGGATTTAGACTACCAAGTGCCTTAGATAATAGACCATTAATGTTTGATGAATTTGAAAAAAAATTAAATCAAGTAATATTTGTAAGTGCAACACCTGGTGATTATGAAATGGAACATGCAGAAAATAAAGTTGATCAAATAATAAGACCAACTGGACTTTTAGATCCTACAGTAGAAGTTAGAAAAACTGAAGGACAAATTGATGATTTAGTTGGTGAAATAAATTCTAGAATTGAAAAAAATGAAAGAGTACTTATTACAACTCTTACTATAAGAATGGCTGAAGAATTAACATCATATTTAAAATCATTAAATATAAAAGTAGCATATTTACATAGTGAAGTTAAAACAATTGATAGATTAAAAATAATAAGAGAACTTCGTCTTGGAACATATGACTGTATTGTTGGAATAAATTTACTTCGTGAAGGGCTTGATATTCCAGAAGTATCATTAATTGCAATACTTGATGCAGATAAAGAAGGATTCTTAAGAAGTCATAGAAGTCTTATTCAAACTATAGGAAGATGTGCTAGAAATGCAAGTGGACATGTTATTATGTATGCAGATAATATAACAGAAAGTATGAAACTTGCTATGGATGAAACTTCAAGAAGAAGAAAAATACAAGAAGAATATAATAAAGCTCATGGTATAGTACCAAAAACTATTATAAAAGAGATACACGAGGTTGTTTCAAATACAATAGAAATAGATGAAAAAACTAAAAAGAAGAAAACAAAAATTTCAGATAAAGAAATGATTGAAGAAATAGAAAAAGAAATGAAACAAGCAGCCAAAGAACTTAATTTTGAAAGAGCTATGGAACTTCGTGATATTTTATTTGAACTAAAATCGGGAAATTAATTCCTGGTTTTTATTTTTTAATTACTTTATACTACTAATTGTTTAACATTATACATAAGGTATTTTATCGTTACAGTTCAGACTAGATGACTAGAAAAAGCAGGTAGAATATAAAAATTCTATC
>CAMEXD010000012.1 GCA_945947035.1 uncultured Mycoplasma sp.
GATAGAATTTTTATATTCTACCTGCTTTTTCTAGTCATCTAGTCTGAACTGTAACAAATTATTTGTCTTTTTGGTTAAATCTTTTATTAAAATATAAATATATAGGTTAATTATAATATTTTTTCAAATCTTCTTCTAAATTAGGATTAAACTTTTTATTTCTAATCATTTCGATTTCAAATTTATATGGAGGATACTCACCAATCCAAGGTGTTTCAAGAATTTTTGGAACGTCTTCTAAGTCTTTATTGTAAATGACATTAATTAAATTATCAAAACCAATTGTTCCATATCCAAAATTTGCATGTCTATCTTTATGAGAACCATTTATATTTTTACTATCATTTATATGAATGCAACCTACTTTTTTTAGTAAATCACGTTTTTTTAATTCTTCTATTACAGTATCAAAATGATTTATATCGTAACCACCATCTGATAAATGACATGTATCAAGACATATTCCAATTTGGTCTTTATTTTCAATTTTATCAATAATTTCTTTTATTTCATCAAATGTTTTACCAACTTCAGTACCTTTTCCTGCCATAGTTTCTAAAAGAATTGTTGTTTTAGTACAAGATAAAACTTTATTTAAACCATTTGATATTGAACTAATTGCGCAAGAAACACCACATCCTACATGACTTCCTGGATGTAAAACCATTTTTTTTATTCCTAAGTCTTCACATCTTTTGCACTCATTAATTAAAAAATCTATAGAAAAATTATATTTATCTAAATCATTGGTATTAGCTAAATTAATGATATATGGAGCATGAACTACAACGTTATTAATATCAATATTATTTTCTTTCATAAGTTTCATAGCTTCATACGTTAATAAATCATTAAGTGGTAATCTAATAGTATTTTGAGGAGCACCTGTATAGAACATAAAAGCATTACTTCCATAACTAATAGATTCTAAAACTGAACCCAATAATTGTTTTTCTTTACTAAAACCAACATGAGAACCAATAATTAACATATTAATCACAACCTTTTCTGTAAATAATTATATCATTAAAAGAAAAAAAACTCTATCATAAGATAAAGTTTTTAAAAAATATTATTAAAAATTATTTATTAGTTTTGTATACTAAGGAGTACAAGATGTTAAAGCTTGAACTGAACTATCAGAAATTGCATCCTCATCAGCATCAATTCCTTGAGTACCATCAGTTAAACAAATATGATATTTGTATGAGCCATCTGTTTGAGCAATAACTTGAATATAAGAATTTGAGTCATATTCATTTCCGTATGGACTTTTCTTTAATTTTTTCTCTAATAAATCGTTAATTCCCTCTTGCCAAGTTCCACCTGCAGTATCACATGCAGACTTTGTTGTATCACTTGTTTTAACGCTATCTTTAATACAAGCACCATTTAAGTAATAAGTTCTATTGCCAGCAGCCCCAAATTGAGAAATAACATCATTTCTAACTGCACTAATTGCTGATTGTGCATTATCGGCATAAGTTCCCTTTCTTGCAGTAGTTAAATATCTTGTAACTGCAGGAACTGCTACTGCAACAAGTATAGCTAATATAACGATAACTGCTAAAAGTTCAATTAAAGTAAATCCTTTCTTATTTAATTTTTTCATATATAAATCTCCTTTCACTACCTTATAAATAAATAATATCATTAAACTATATAACTTTCAAGATAATTTAACATAAATTGACAAAAAATTAATCAATATTAAATCTTACAACTGAATCTTTATTTAAATTAGCCTCAGAAACATAACTAACTTCTGTAGTACTTGATGAAATTCCCCAAATTTTTTTATTTTCTGCGTTTGTTGAAACTAATTTTATTGAATAATTATAAACACCTGCATTTATACACACTTTAACGCAACATTCATCAGGAGAATATAAATTACCATCAGGATCTTTATCTAAATCTTGACCAAATAAAGAATTACTAGCACATATTTCTTTACATCTTCCTTCAGTTGGATAATATTCTTCATATTTTATTAATTTAGATTTATATTTTACATCACTTAAAAAGTTTTCTGCATCTGTTAATATTTGTTCTTTCCTTCCATTATCTACCATTTTTATTACGTTAGGAGTTGCAATAACTGCTACAATTGCAATTAAAGTAATTACAACAATTAGTTCAACTAAAGTAAAACCTTTTTTATTTTTCATAATATCACTTAGCCTTTCACTAAAATTATATAACATTTAAAAAATAAAAACAATATAAAAAAGATACAGAAAATATCCTGTATCTTTGAAATTATTTATTACTAACTATTTACTTTGAGTATTTGTATAACCACCAAATTGTGATAATCCTCTTTCTACTAAACGTTTAGTAATTTCTCCACCTACTGATCCATTAGCTCTAGCAGTAGCATCTGGTCCTAAATTAACACCAAATTCTCTAGCTATTTCATATTTCATAGATTCTAAAGCTTGTTTAGATCCTGGAACTACTAATTTACTTTTGTTTTGATTCATGATATTTTCACCTCCTATACATTTATAGAATGTGAATTATTTTAAAATTTAAAACTGGTAATTTCTACCTCTTTTAAATTTTGATTTAAAATTATCTTTTTTGTTAAAAATTATATTTAAATTTTTTTCATAAGTATAACTATCAACATAGCCAAATCTTATTATATCCTTTTCTTTATCACAATAAATAATATCCTTTATTTTTTCAATAATATCATCATTTTTATTTAAAATTAAAATTTTTGTATAATTGCATCCTTTTTCTTCTTCAAGCACTACTATTATTTTGCCATCTTGATAAAAAAGATATGCAAATGTTTTTGATAAATCATATTTATCTTCAAATAATATTATTTTAAATGGATCATATCGTAACAATATATCTTTTCTTATTACGTAATCTATAACTGGTTTTTCCTTTTTATTTAAATAAATATAACTTTTTCTTGTATGTTGTACATAATGTTTTTCTTTCATTTTTTATCTTCCTTTTTTATCTATTTTTGTTATTACATTTAAAAGTTCCATTCTTTCTTTATCAAGTGCTATTTTTTCACTTTGTTTTAAATCACTCATTTTTTCAAAATAAGAATCTGTTAAAGCATCTTTTAAAATCATATCATTACATTCATCATTGCCAAAGATTAATCTAAAAAATCTTGTTGCTTCGCTTTCACTATATCTACTACTTAAAACGTTAAAAATTGTATCTTTATCATAACTATATTTTTTAGGATTTAAGTAGTGTTCAATTCTTCTCGTTTTAATAAATACTTTTAAAAATATATTACTTGATAAATTTTTACTTTCAAAATCTTTTATCTCTTTCATTAAATCTTCTATATCTTGTTCTTTTATAGAGATACCATCTTCAAGATTATTAATTAAATCATCTATTTCTTTAACTTTTTTTTCATCATTTAAGTTAGTAAAAACTTGTTTTATTTTTTCTAATAAGCTTTTAGTAATAAAACTTAAATTAAATAATTGATAACTTTTATATTGTTTTTTTACTCTTGATACTGAATTTAAGTAAAAATCTTCGTCTTCTTTTTGATTATAAACTTCTTCTTTTATTTTTTTAGCTTTTTCTAAGCTTAAACCAAAAAAATTATAGCTATCTTCATTATCTTTTCTTTTGCTACTTTTACTATCCCAAGTTGCATCAAATTCTAGTATTCCTTTATAATTATAGGTTGTATCATTTATATAACAAATATTAGTAACATGACCAACATTTTCTTCTTCATTAAAATAAAATCTTTTTTCAGTTTTTATTCCTAATAAATTAGCAACTGATGAAAAAATATTGGCAAATCCACTACAGACAATAGCATCTCCTTTTATAACTTTATCTAAATCTCTAGATTCATTATAATCGCCTTTTTTATTATATGCTCTATCCTTTATAATATCATAGATAAACATCAACTTTTCTAATTCACTTAATTTAAACTTTTCTGTTAATTGTTTAATTTCTTCTACATAAGTTAAAGTATCTAAAAATTCTTTTAATTTATAGTAATTATTGTTATTATACTCATGTCTTAAATAAACATTACCTTTAAATTTCATATTGCTAAGTTCTTTTATTTTATCATAAGAAAAATTATTTGTATTTAAATTTATAAATATATCATTTTCATAATTTTCTAAAAAAGATTTATTTTTCAAAAGATCATCTATACTATTTGTCTCTATCGTTATTTTTTTAAAATTATCTAAAGCTAAAGGATTATCAAGATATTTATGTAAACTTTCTATTAATTTTTTGGTATCAAAAAAATCATCCTCATCAATTTGACGTTCTTCAAAATTAATTTGATTTTTTATATATTTTTTCATACTCAATAATTCATTTATTTTGTCTAATTCTTTAGTATTTATATACACTGTTTCATTATTATAAGTAACATCATCTTCATTTTTTAATTCTACAATAAGTTCCATAAAACACCTCTATAATAGTATTATAACATATCATTAAATTCTTTTTCATCTGTTATTTTTATAATTTTTATATTATCAACTACTTCGTCGATTAAAGTTTCATAGTCAAACTTTTTTTCCATTTCAAGACATTTTTCAAGTTTTGGATTTATAACAGGATGTTTAGGTACAAAAATAGTACAACAATCTTCATATGGTAAAATACTAATATCATAAGTATCTATTTTTTTTGCTATATCTATTATTTCTAATTTATCAAAACATGCAACTGGTCTTATAACAGGTGTTTTAACAACCTCATTTATTACAACCATACTATCAAGAGTTTGACTTGCAACTTGTCCAATTGATTCTCCATTAACTATTACTTTGCAATTATATTTTTTACATGTTTTTTCTGCTACTCTATACATCATACGTCTTAATATTGTTATAACATATTCTTTATCGCAAGTTTTATAAATTGTTTCCTGAAGTTTAGTAATAGATGCAACATAAAGATTAAAACTACTACAATAATTATGTAATTTTTTACTTAAATTTATCACTTTTTCTCTAGCATTTAAACTAGTATGAGGAATAGCTTCAAAATAAATTGCATCAAGTTTTACTCCTCTTTTTAAAGTTAGATAAAAAGCAACTGGTGAATCAATTCCTCCGGATAACATTACAAGTCCTTTACCACCAACAGAAACAGGATATCCACCTAAACCTTTAATAGTATCTAAGTAAATATAAGTATCTTCTTTATTAATTTCAATATTTACATAAACAAAAGGATTATGAACATCAACTTTAATACCATCTATATTTTTTAAAATATATCCACCAATTATGTTGTTAAAATCCATGCTTCTAATAGGAAAAGTTTTATCACATCTTTTTGTTTCTACTTTAAATGTTTTATAATCTTTGTCTTGTAGTAAAGATAATACCTTTTCTTTTATTTCTAAAACATCAGTTTTAACTTTATAACAAAAACAATAAGAATGAATACCAAAAGTATGATTTAAAACATCTACTACTTTATCTTTTACCTTACTATCAAATTCAACAAACATTTTTGAATGTTCTTTAGTTATTTTAACGTCACTATTTTTAAGTTTTTCATATATATTATTATAGAGAGTATTAATAAAAAGATTTCTATTATCTTTTTTTGTTGTCAATTCAGCATATTTAATTAGAACAAGTTCTTTCATAAAACTTTCACCTACCGCGCTTTATTATACCTTATTAAATCCGATTTGACAATAATTTTATTTGTAGTATAATAATAACGTTTATATATTTTTAATTAAGAAGGGATTTTTATGGATCAAGAATATTTAAAAATTATAAAAGATTTAGTTAATAATAGAAAATTCAAAAAATTAATTAATGAAAAACATCACAACTCCAATAATAGATATAACCATTCACTTGATGTTTCTTATTATACATATAAAATTTGTAAAAAATTAAATTTGGATTATGAAAGCGCAACAAGAGCAGCTCTTTTACATGACTTTTTCTTTAAAAGTGAGATAAGAGGACCAAAAGAGATTATTTTTCACCCTAAACATGCTATTATTAATGCTTCAAAAATAACAAAACTTAATGATAAAGAAAAAAATATAATTTTATCTCATATGTTTCCAATTGGATATGTACTTCCTAAATATAAAGAAAGTATTATCGTTGATATTGTAGATGATGTTGTTTCATTTAAAGATATTAAAAATATTTGCCAAAAAAATATAAGGAAGTTAGAAAATGCTCTTAGTTTTATTGCTTTTGTTTTAATTAATTTTATAAGATAAAAATACCATTTTTTAATATTTTTAATTAAATATAAAAAGGACTATAATGAAATTATTTTATTCATTATAGTCCTTATCTTTTTTTCTTATATAATTATTTTTTTAATGTCTTGACAAATTTTTTTAATACTGGTTTTGCAAATTGTTCTTCCAGTGTTAAAATACTACTTTTATATCTACTATATGCATCCTCATAATTTCCTTGTTCAATTTGTTCAATACAATAATCTACAACGTTATCATAAATATAATCATAAATAATATCTGACTTTTCTTCTTCGTTAATAGCTTCAACAATAATTGGTGCTACTTTATAATAATGCTCGATATCTTCTTTTGAAACAAAATTATCTCTAAACCATCTTAATACTGTTAGTTCATAACAATTATCATCAAAATCTTCTTGAAAATGTTTCATACAAGCAGATGTTAAATAACAACCACCATTACTTTGTACTTCACCGGTTGAAGGATTTTTAGAATTATTACTTTCTGAACGACTCCAGTCAGAATTTTTGCCAGAGTCATAATCATTTTTATTATTCCAATGTTCATGACTATGTCCACCATCACCATTATCAGAATAACGATTTACACTTCCGTTTTTTTCATAGCTAGTATATGTTAAATTTCCTTTGTCATCACTACTTGCATATCCCCAATCTCTATTATTACCTTTACTCATTATTTTTTACACCTTTCCAAATATAATTAATATCTCCATCATCATAAAAAATAAAATTTTTACGACCAATAAAATCAAATGCTTCATTATATTTTTTTATAATCATTTCAGTAAGTTTTAATTGTTGTTCATGATTTAATACTGAACGACTATCTCTAAATTTTTGATGTACATTATAAGCTTCTTGAATTAGAGGAATTTGTACTCTATTATCATCTTCATAGCATTCCAACGCAAGTTGTGCTTTTAAAAGAAAATAGATATTTTTTTCTAATTTTTCTTTAATATTCATATAATGCATATCTCCTTTCTTGAACGTATTGTATATTAAAAAGAACAAAAAATCAAGTAATTAAAATAAAAGTTAAACATATCTTTAATTTTTAAAATAACGTGCTTTTAGGTTAAGAATAAAACTTACTCATTACATTTATTTTAAAGTACTAAAAAGTAAACTTTTTGTTCTAAAATATCCGTGTGATACATCATCTTTACATCAATTAGATTTTATCACAAAAAAAAGCATTAGAAGTTAATTCTTCTGACGCTATTATTATAGAAATTATTTTATTCATTAATATATTTTTTATCCTTTTAAAGTTCCACTATTATTTATTACTAAAGTACTATACATGAATAATATATCTTGATTATTAAATTCAATATAATTTAGAAAGTTTTCACTGCTTATATATCTGTTATCAATTAAAGTTATCTTACTATAATAATTAATTAAAAGTGGTGTTAAACTACTTGCAAATGAATCTCTAAAAATAACAAGTTCTTTATTAGAATTATTATTATAATTATATATTTCGATAAAGGATGATGCTCCGTCTAAATAAACTTCATAGGAATCTAAACTATTTAATTTATTTTTATTATATACTTCATGAAAATTAGTGTTTTCCAAATAATTTACATAACATGAATTAATTATATTATTTTCTAAATATATAAGTTTTTCAGGTTTTCTTTTTATAGCAGATCGACCATAATAAACACCATAGAAATTATCATAAATATTTTCTTTATAATCTATTTTTTGATAAGAAAAATCCATTACTTTTGACATTTCAAAAACAACCTTATCTAAATTTTGTTGTTTAAAATGAGTATCAGTCTCATAATAATCATATAAATTTAAAGTATTTCTTAAATCAATTTTTGTCATATCTAATTTGTTTAATGAATTATATAAATAGTTATAATCTATTTGTAAAAAGTTTTTATCTTCTAAGTAATAATTTTTATCTGGTACAATCATAAGATATGTTTTATTATCTTCTGTTAATAATGATTTAATTTTATTTGTTTTTTCTATAAAATTATTAATAGATTTTTCATCTGTTGGATATTCACTTTTAAAAATATAATTATCTTTAATATAGATACCATTATTATCATACATATTTAAAATATTATAATTAAAACTTGCTTTAATACTTCTAAAGTTTTCTCTAAAAGGAAAATGATCTAAAAAATATTTATCTACATTTTTTATATAATCACTATCTATTTTATATTCTGGAAAGGTTGTTAATTTTCTTCTTTCAGAAAAACTTATTTTTTCATCTTTAATAACAATTCCAAGAATTCCAAATAGAAAAATATATATAACAAATGAAATTGTAATTATTTTATCTTTCATACGCACTCCTTAAAATCTAAAATATAAAAATGGATTAAATGATGAATCTATTAAATAAGCAGTTACTAAAGTAAGTAAAGCAAGATAATAAATAGGTTCAATAAAATCTATTACAATTTTAAATTTAGTTTGTTCTAATTTTTTTATTATATTACTAAATAATGGTGTTGAAAAAATACAAGCAAGAATTATAACAATAAAATAGCTTTTAAAATAGTAAATTGCTTCACTTCCACTAAAAGAAACATCACTTATCATAAATATATTTTTTAATTCTGGTAATAGTTCTTTCATTGGCAAACTAAAGATTAAAAAGCTTATTATTACAATAAACATTGTATAAATGTGTTTAAATACTTTTGTTTTATCAAGATATTTTTTTAAGAAAAGTTTTTCTATTATTAAAATAACTCCAAAATATAAACCCCAGATTATAAAATTAAAGCTTGCGCCATGCCAAAACCCTGTTAAAAACCATACAACAAGGATATTTCTAATCCATTTTAAAGTGCTACACCTATTTCCTCCCAAAGGAATATAGACATAATCTCTAAAAAAAGATGATAAAGATATATGCCATCTTCTCCAAAAGTCTGTAATTGATGATGCGATAAATGGATAGTTAAAGTTTTCTAAGAAATGGAAACCTAATATAAGTCCAAGTCCTATAGCCATATCAGAATATCCAGAAAAATCAAAATAAATTTGTAAAGTATAAGAAATTGCTTTTAAAATTGATGATAACGTTGTTTCTTCAATTAAAAGTCCTGGAAGCTCACCTATTACATTAGCTATTAAAACTTTTTTAGCAAGTCCTGTAATAAATCTTTTTACACCAGAACTAAAATTAGAATAATTAGTTGTCCTATTTTTAATTTCTTTTTCTATATCACTATATCTTACAATTGGTCCTGCAACAAGTTGAGGAAAAAGTGATATATACATCATAAATGATAGTAAATTATCTGATGCTTTTACTTTATTATTATATACATCTATTATATAACTTAAAGCTTGAAAGGTAAAAAAGCTTATTCCAATTGGCAGAACAATATACAGATATGATATATTTGTTTTAAAAATAGCATTTATGTTTTCTATAAAAAAATCTGTATATTTAAATATTAAAAGTTGTCCAATATTATAAATAAGAGCAATTATTAGAAATAATTTTTTATGGTTTGTTTTTTCTATTAATTTACCAAGATAATAATTAATAAAACATGATAATAGTAATAAAATTATATATCTTGGTTCTCCTAAAAAATAGAATAATAAACTAAATACGAGTATTATAAAATTACGATATTTTTTTGGAACTAAAAAATAAAAAAGTAGAAATATTGGTAAAAAGTAATAAATAAAAGTTATACTAGAAAATAACATTATTAAATTTATAATTTAAAAAAAGATCTTAATCAAGATCTTATAAACTATTAAATCCTTCCTCTAGTTTTTCTCTTCCTGATTGAGCAATGATTACAATAACTAAATTACCTTTGTTTTTTATTATTACTTCATCATCTTCTACTCCAACACAAATCCACTTTCTAGGATTTACATTTTCTTTAATTTTTGTCATTACATCATTTACATTAGCACCATCTTTAACTCTTACTAAAACAACAGAATGAGCAACAGAACCAATACCTGATTCACTTGCTAATGCTTCTTCTATTTCAAGATCTTTTGTTCCTAAAAAATATTCCATATTTTCTTCTGTAACAACTGTGTTTTCAAGCATCATTGGTCTTTCATCATTAGGTAATTTAGAATAAACTTTTGTCATTAATTCCTCTAAAGAACCAGAAACATTTTTTGATGTACATCCTGTAAATACTAAAAGTCCTATAGTTAATATAAATAATAAACTAAATAATTTTTTCATAATTTTTATCCTCCTAAATTAATTGTATCAGATATTATATAAAAATGCTACTAAATTTTTTTATTATAGAATAAGTTTATTTAATACAAATAAAAAAGATTATAAGACTTTCCTTATAATCTTTTAAAGTATTTTAATAATTACAACAAGAACCGCAATTTATATTAGTACATGTATTTTCTTCACAGCAAGAATATTCTGGTCTATATGTATGTCTATATACATGATTGTTTATTATTTTAGTTCTTATTGGGCAAACATGTGGTACTTCATGCATGATTGTTCTTTGAACTATCCTTTCTTGCATTGGTTCAATAATTGGTTGAGTAACCATTCCTGGTTGTACCATTCCCATTGGTTGATTATTTACTTGATTTACTTGATTAGCACTTTGTGCAAAATCAATATCAATATTTCCTGCATTATTGTCAATATCAATCATGCCATCTTGCATAGAAAAATTCATTGGAACTGGTCTTAAACCTCTTTTGTTAAACATTATAAATCCCCCTATCTATTTTTATGATATGAGAAAATTAGATAAATGTATATGCAAATATCACAGGTTTAAAGTACAATTTATGATATTATTTTATTATTTTTCTTCTATTTCAAAATCTAATAGTTCTTCACAAGTTTTTTCATATAAATCCTGTTCATGTTTAATAGTATCAATTAAAAACATTTTATCATTTTCATATTCTTTTAATCCTCTCATATAATAGTTTTTATCATCATCTAATACTATAAATGGCATTATATTATTTTTTAAACATTCCTTAAACATAATAATTCTACCAACTCTACCATTTCCATCTCCAAAAGGATGAATTTTTTCAAATTTATAATGGAAATCAATTATATCTTCTAAAGTAATATTAGTTTTTGAGTTATAATCATTAAGTAATTTATCTATTTCTTCTTCTACTTTTTCAGGATCAGTTGTTTTAATTACATTAATTAAACCGATTATAATTGGTACAATTTTAAAACCACCAACATTATATCTAGGATTTTCTTCATCACTAGTATTTCTTTTTAATATTTTATTCATTTCTATAATCATTGGTTTTGATAGAGTTTCATCTACATTATCCAATATATAATCAAATAATTTAAAATGATTTTTTGATTCTATTAAATCATCTAACTTAATTAAATCATCACTTTTAGGGATAAAAGATGAGGTATCAAATATTGCTTCAGTTTGATCACTAGTTAATCTACTACCTTCAATTTTATTTGAATTATAAGAAAAATTAACTTGTGAATAATGATATATATTACCCTTAAATTTAGATTCTTTTTGTTTAATTAATTCATTTTTAATTTTATTTACATCCATGATTTAATTATCATCTACTTTCTTTTGTTATTTAAATAACAAAACATTTATATTATTAATTATACTATAAAAATTATAAAATAAAAAGACACGAATTGTGTCTTAGTTATACCATGTATTTTTAATATTAACATTACTACTATTTGGTTCTGGATTAGGAAGGTCAACATTTATAATCGTAGGCATTTTAAATGAAACACCAGTAGCAAGACAAGTTCCAGGATAAAGCATTTTTAATCTGTCTACATTATAACCTGCAACATTAGGTAAAATTGATGAAACAAAATTTAAATCATCCTTATGAAACATTTTAAAAATTAAAAAGTTACTTGCTTGAGAAATCGTTACTTCACTAAGTTCTGATGGTCTTTGAGAAATAAGACCTAAAATTACTCCATATTTTCTTCCTTCTTTAGCAATTCTATCAAAAATATTATATCCTAAAAGTTCAGTATCTATATCGTTTTGAACATATCTATGAGCTTCTTCTAAGATAATATGAATTGGAAATTTAGCTCTAGGGTTAAGTTCAGTTGCAAAATCAAACAACCATTTTGAAAGAATTTTAACTATAACTTTAGCAAATCTATCATCAAGAGAATTAATATTAAAATTAATTACTTGATATTTTTTGTTATCACTACTCATTAATAATCTACAAACATATTCATTTCTATCAATTGTATCTTTATATACAAAATACTCTTTAGAAGGGCTTTTTATTAAAGCATCAAGTCTTACTTTTAAAACATTTGCATAGTCAAACACTTTATCACTACTTAATATTCCTTCCGAAATAAGAGCAAATTCTAGTGCATTATAAAAGTCTTCTATAGTATAATATTTTTTTATAGATGCTTTTTTATAATCCAAAGACATCTTAACAAAACTTTCTAAATAATCACATACAAGTTCAATATCTTGAATTTTACCAGTTTCATTTATATATAAACATTGTTTTAAAGTAAGAGTCCATCCTCCTTTTGTTAACTGTTTATCTAAATAAATATCTTTAGTATTAAACTTTGATAATACTGACACTATCTGAGTTCTAATTTGTAAATTACTATTATTATAAATAATGTCAAGTAAACATCTTGCAATTATATCATTTTTATACTCTAATACTTTATCTGGTTCCTCTGCAAAAATAGATACTAAACTAAGTGCTTTATCAATAATTGAAATTTGTTTTTTTTCTTCAGCTTGAAGTAAAAGAGCTATATCATCTGTACTTAAAAGATAAAAAGGAAGTGCCAAATGATTTTCATTACTAGAAAGATCAGTTGTTATTAATCTGTAATTCAAATTACCAAATTTTCTACTTATATTAGTAAAACAATTTCGATATTCTCCATAGGCATCAAAAATAAAAATATTACTTTTAAATGGTGAACTATTAGATTCATAAAATATTTTTTGAATTAAACTTGATACCGCATATGATTTTCCACTACCAGTATTACCAAGCACTGCAAAATGATTACTAAAAAACTTATTAATATCAATTCCTATTCTATATTTTTGATAGATAGAACTATATCCTAAACTTATATTAGATGAATCTTCACTATAAATAACATCAAGTTCTTGTTCTGTTACTAAACTAATTGTTGCTTTAAAAGATGGTTTTAATAAATCACCAAAAGTAAATTTATTATTATCAATATAACCTAAAAGATAGGAATATACAACATTATCTTTTATTGAATATATTTCTCCAATAAATTTTTTATCATCATTAAAAACCACATATTTATTAACTAAGTTATCAACACTATAAATATTTAAATCAAGTTTAAAAGTTATATAACCATTATCAATAGAAATAATTTTACTATCATTTAACATGTTTAACACCTTCTTATTCTATAAATATATTATCATATAAGTTTTAAAAATTCAATTAAAAAAGAAGCAATTATTTTGCTTCTTCTACTGCTCTTGTTTCTCTAACAACTGTAACTTTAATTGTTCCAGGATATTGCATTTGTTTTTCTATTTTTTCTTTTAATTCTCTTGCAATTCTATGGCTTTCTAAATCGTCTACTTCTTCAGGTTTTACTAATACTCTTAGTTCTCTTCCTGCTTGAAGGGCATAGCTTTTTTCAATTCCTTTTATATCATCTGCCATCTGTTCTAGTTGTTCAAGTCTTTTAATGTAATTTTCTAATGAATCATTTCTAGCTCCTGGACGTGATGCTGATAAAGCATCTGCAATTTGTACAAGTACTGAAATAATACTTGTTGCTTCAGTATCACCATGATGTGATGCTATTGCATTTATTACAACTTCATTTTCATGACTTTTTTTAGCAAGATCAACACCAATATCAACATGGCTTCCTTCTATTTCATGATCAATTGCTTTACCTATATCATGAAATAATCCAGCACGTTTAGCAAGAGTAACATTTTCACCAAGCTCAGCTGCCATAATACCCGCTAAATGACCTACTTCAATAGAATGACTTAAAGCATTTTGACCATAACTTGTTCTAAATTGAAGTTTTCCTAGAGTTTCAGTTAATTCTCTGCTTGCTTTTGGAATGCCAAGTTCAAATAGAGCATTATTTCCGTATTCCATGATTTTTTCTTTCATTTCTTTTACTGTTTTATCATAAATTTCTTCTATTCTTGTTGGATGAATTCTGCCATCTTTTATTAATGATTCAATTGTTATTTTTGCAATTTCTCTTCTTAATGGATCAAATGATGAAATAACTATAGCTTCAGGTGTATCATCAATTATTAAATCAACTCCTGTTATAGCTTCAATAGTTCTTATGTTTCTTCCTTCTCTTCCAATTATTCTTCCTTTCATTTCATTATTTGGAAGTGAAATTGTAGATACTGTTTGTTCATTTGATACTTCTGAAGAATATTTTTGCATTGATAAAACAAGTAAATTTTTAGCTTTTTTGTCGACTTCTTGTCTTGCTTCTTCTTCACGATCTTTAATATATGCAGTAATTTCAGTAGACATTTCCTCTTCTACTTTTTGCATTATTATTTCTCTTGCTTTTTCTTTTTCTAAACCACTTATTTTTGATAACATATCAATTTGTTCTTGCTTTAGTTTTTCCACTTCTGCTTGATCGGTTTGAACTTTAACTAATTTTAAAGAAATTTTTTCCTCACGTTCATCAAGTAATTTTTCTCTTCTTTGAAATGTCTCGTCTCTTTTATCCATATTATGTTCTCTTTGGATAAGACGATTTTCTTGTTCTTTCAAGTCTTCTTTTTTTTCTTTTATTTCTTTATCAAGTTCTAATTTTAATCTATGAGCTTCTTCTTTAGCTTCAAAAATCATATCTCTTTTTGCTTTTTCAGCATCTTTTTTTGATTTTTCTAACTCTTCTGCTATTTCTTTTTTTATTTTTTTATTTCTCAAATAAATCATAAAAAGGGTAATAGCGCCACCAAAGATTAATCCTATTGCGACAAGTAGAATGGAAAGTAATAAATTATCCATTATATTCCTCCATTCCTTTTATGTTAAATAAATATTAAATTAACATAACTTTATTGTAGAATTATTAGAGAAATAAGTCAAGAAAAAAAATGCTAGAAAAATTTCCAACACTTTTAAATAAAGATTATTCTTGTTCTTCAAACTCTTCCATTTCTTCATCATCAAAAGAAACTTCTTGTTCTTTCTTACATTTTTCACGTACTTTTTGTTCAAGTTCAGCAAATAATTTTTTATTTTGTTTTAACATTTGTCTTACATTTTCTTTTCCTTGACCAATTTTTTCGCCATTATAAGAATACCAAGCCCCACTTTTATCTATTATATTAAATTGAGTAGCTAAATCTATTACTTCACTTTCTTTAGAAATACCTTCGCCATACATAATTTCAACATTTGCTGTTTTAAATGGTGGAGCAACTTTGTTTTTAACAACTTTAATAACAGTTCTATTACCCACAACATTTTCACCATTTTTTATTTGTTCAGCACGTCTTACATCAAGTCTTATTGTTGAATAAAATTTTAAAGCACGTCCTCCTGGAGTTGTTTCCGGATTGCCAAACATAACGCCAACTTTTTCTCTTAATTGGTTAATAAAAATAGCTGTTGTTTTAGTTTTATTAATTGTACCAGATAATTTTCTTAATGCTTGAGACATAAGTCTTGCTTGAAGTCCAACATGACTATCCCCCATTTCACCTTCAATTTCTGCTTGAGGAACAAGAGCTGCTACTGAATCTATTACAATAATATTTACTGCTTCACTTCTTACCAAAGCCTCACAAATTTCTAATGCTTGTTCACCAGTATCTGGTTGAGATAATAATAAATCATTAATATTTACTCCTAATTTTTTTGCATATACAGGATCAAGTGCATGTTCTGCATCTATAAATGCTGCTCTTCCACCAGTTTTTTGTACTTCTGCTATTGCATGTAGTGCAACAGTTGTTTTACCACTTGACTCTGGTCCAAATATTTCAATAATTCTTCCTTTTGGATAACCCATAACACCAAGTGCTAAATCTAAATTTAAAGATCCAGTTGAAGTTGTTTCAACTTCCATATGAGGATTTTCACCAAGTCTCATAATTGAACCTTTTCCAAATTGTTTTTCGATATCCGCTAATACTTGATCTAAAGTTTTATCGTGTGTATCTTTTTTTGCCATAAAATTTCCTCCATTCATGGTTTAATTGTAAAACAAAAAATCCAACTTGTCAATAGTTTTTTCAAACATTTGTTTGTTGGATTTTATTGGATAATTTTTTTATAAAAATTCACTTAAAATAACTTTTTTATTTATTTTATAATACTCATACATCGAAATAAGTGACATTATTGTTCCAAAATATAAGAAAAATGATGAAACTTTAATACCAATAAGTTCAAATGGTAAATTATAGAAAAAAGTAAGTACCATGCCAATCATTAAAGATGCTGTTTTTAATTTACCAGAAAATATTGCTGCTTGTTGTGTTCCTTCTTTAGCAACACATAATTTTATAGCATCTACTATTATATCTCTTACTATAATAATAACTGGAATAAATGGTGAAATAAAACCTTGAGTTGCAAAAATAATAAGTACTGAATTAACTAAAATTTTATCTGCAATAGCATCAATCATTTTACCAAAATTAGTAACTTGTTTTTTCTTTCTTGCAATACGACCATCAAAAAAATCAGTAATACTTGCAAAAATAAAGATAACACCCGCAATTATATATCTTAAATCAATTAAAATATTTTTATATAATATCTGAGGAAAAGTAATATCAAACCTATAAAAAGGAAATAAAAGCAAAAGTATAATCACTATTGCAAAAATAATTCTTAAAAAACATAATTTAGTTGGTACATTAAATTTCATAAAAATCTCCTAACCTAATATAAAATTTCTTACTATAATATACATTAAAATTAATACAATTACTAAGACAATACAAAGTATTATAACAATATTTTTATCTTTTTTGTAATTATAATCAATACCAATTGTATATGGAGACTTTATTTTTTTTTCAATCTCCTCTTCTTTTTTGGTATTTTCTATTCCTTCTTTGATATCATAAACTGATATTTTTGATGTTTTTGAAAATACATAATCTTGGTAATCTTCTAAAAGTTCTTTTTCATCAAGTCCTAAATATTTTGCGTATGATTTTATAACATCTTTTAATTCTAATATATCTTTAAAAACTCTATCGTTTCCTTCTTCTAAGTTATCAATTAAAACGCTATCTATTTTTAAATCGCTAGAAACTTCTTCAATAGTAATTCCTATTTCTTCTCTTTTTTCTTTAAAGATATCTCCAATTTCTTTCATGATATATCCTTTCTTTTTTTTATTAACATTTAATAAGCCATGTTCTGTACCGAAAATTCGGTGGCAAACATTTATCTATCAATAATGATTCTAAAATCGGTTCATTTTCCTATTTAGATTCCCCTACCAAAATTTGGGTTTCTCACTTGTGGGGTTTACCCGTTCCACTCCTATTATTTCTAATAAGACTCGTCTCTATGGCACTTTATGCATCTTTAACCATGCTATAAAGTTTAGGTTAAAGACGCGCCGTTAAGAATTAATCTTACCTTAGGTTATTTTTTTCCTAAGCACAAACACTAAAAGCATCTCAGCTTTTGTGAGCATGGACTTTCCTCTACATAATTAATATGCAGCGTTTGCCTAAAATGTTAATATTTTTTTACTGATTATCTGGATCTTTTCCATAAATTGTCTTTTCTAAATTTGATAATCTTTTTAAAATATCCAAATTAGAAAATGATGCTGTATCCTTTTGTGTTTCTTTTGCTATTTGAACATTTATGTTAGCATCTCTTAGTTGTTGTTTTAATCTTAATACTTCATCAGTTAGTTCATCTTTTTCTTTCTCTTGTTTTTTTATTATTTCAATTAATGTTTCATAATCTTGAATAATAAGATCTAGATACTGATCAACTTCCTTTAATCTATAACCTCTTGTATCAATTTTAAAATCTTTTTCTAAGATATCATTGGGCATAAGATTTAATTTATTTTGATACATAACAAACACCAACTTTCTACATATACATTTTAAATAAAAAAAAGAACTTTGTCAATTCTTTTAAAATTATTATTACTTTCTTGTTATTTTTCTAATTAATTTAGGCAAAATACTTTTTTCTTCATTATTTAAAGGTTCTTCACCCATTTTATATACACATTTAAATATTTCATCTTTTGTCATAAATGGTTTATATTTAATACCATTTTTTAAAAAATAATTTTCAATGCTTATCTTATCAGTATCATAAAAAGCAACATCACCATTTTCACAGAAACTAAAGTTCTTGTATGAAATATCAGTTTCTAAATCTTTATACTTAGGTAATATTTCTTCCATGTGATAAAATATACCTGTTTTTATTAGCTTATATTCATAGTCAATTTTACCAAGATTATAAGATTTGTTTATAATACTAGTCAAATATCCTATATAAACTTTTTTTAATATCATATTGTTCTTTTTTTGACATGACTACTTTCTCCTAATTTTTTTATTCTTACCATATCTTTTTCAAATTTTTCCTTTTCTTCTATAAACATTAAACTATTTAATATTTCCTTAATAGACATATGATTCTTATAATTTATATCATTTTCTTCAAAAAAACTTCTAATTGGAATAAAATTATTAAAATCTAAAACAATATCACCTGTAATATAATAATCATGTGTTAAATAAATTTTATTAGTTTCAAAGTCTTGATATTTATTATCTGTTATATTATAAAAAATACCTGTTCTTATAAATGTCAAATCTTTATTACTATTTTTTACAAAATATAAATTACCTATATAAACACGATTTATATCATATTTTTTTTCAAACATAAACCCTCCACTTTCAAAAATATAATAGTCTTGTATATTTTAAATGTCAATATTAATTATTTTTTAAATCTATTGCTATTTAATTTAAACTTAGAATAACTTACATCTTTTATTAATTTAGAAAGTACAACATAAGCTAAATTATTTTTCATAAAATTCCTCCATCCTTATTATATTACTTTTGTAAAGTAATTTGTTATATTCGACAAAAGTTTACTATATTTTCATATATTAAAGTAGCAAAAGATTAAATTTTATAGTATAATTTTTATTAGGTGAAGTTTGTGAAGATAAATTATCCAGGAAATATAAAAAAAAATAATTTTTCTAAAATAAATGGTTATGGAAATCGTGGTATGACACTAGAAAGTGAATTAAATGATACTAATAATTATTATTTAGAAAAAGATATTGCAGTAATTTATAAAAAACCTACGCCTATTCAAGTAGTTTCTACTAATTATGAAAAAATAACTGAAGCTTACTTTAAACAACCATCAACAACTGACTATAATGGTATATATAAAGGATATTATATTGATTTTGAAGCAAAAGAGACAACATCTAAAACTTCATTTCCTTTAAGTAATATTCATAAACATCAAATAACTCATTTAAAAAAAGTTATAAATCATGGTGGAATAGGATTTTTAATAGTAAGATTTACAAAACTTGATAAAACTTATCTTTTATTTGCAAAAGATTTCATAAACTATATAGAAACTACTAATAAAAAATCAATACCAATAGATTTTTTCAGAAAGTCTGGTTATGAAATTACATTAAAACTTAGCCCAAGACTTGATTATTTAGATATAGTTGATAAATATGGAGGAATTTTATGAATGATAAAAAGAAGAAAAAAATTAAATTAAAATTAAAAGTGCCAAAAATAAAATCAAGAAAGAAAACCACTGATAAAAAATCACTTAAAACTAAAAAAAATATGGAAATACTTAGAAATACCAAAGTTGTAGGAAAGAAAATCAATAAAAAAGTTGATGATAATAGTGGTAAAAAAATATCAATTCCTTTTGTTTTATTTTTAATAGGATTTGGACTTATTGGATTTTCTATTTTCTATAAAATGTTTGATATTTTAGTAGCAGTAGGACTTGTTGCTATATATATGGTTATAGTTATTTTTACTCAAATACTTGATTTAACATCTAGAAAAAGTAAAATAAGAAAACTAATTAAAACTCTTTGTATTTTATGTTTTATCTTTGGAATTATTGGAGTTTTGGCGTTTGTTGCTTTCTTTACTTACATAGTATTAGAGTCCCCTGAATTTGATGTTGATAATTTAAAATCTAAAGAATCAACTCTAGTTTATGATAAAAACAATAATTTAATTGCTACTTTAGGAGATGAAAAACGTGAAGAAGTAACTTATGATGAACTTCCTGAAGTATTAATTGATGCAATTATTGCAACAGAAGATTCTAGATTTTTCCAACATAATGGTTTTGATGCTCCAAGATTTATTAAAGCAGCTGTTGGACAAGTTTTAGGAAGAGGAGATGCAGGTGGAGGTTCTACTCTTACAATGCAACTTTCAAAAAATAGATTTTCTTCAACTGATGTATCATTAAAAAGAAAGTTTACAGATATTTATTTTTCAATATTTAAAATAGAAAAAGCTTATACTAAACAAGAAATAATTGAATTTTACGTTAATACTCCATATCTTGGAAATTATTCTTACGGAGTTGAACAAGCATGTCAAGCATATTTTAATAAAAGTGTTAGTGAAATAAATCTTTCAGAAGCTGCTTTAATCGCAGGACTTTTCCAAGCACCGGGAGGATACGATCCAACTCTTTATCCTGAAAATGCTTATGCAAGACGTGAAATAGTTCTTAACTTAATGGTAAGACATGGTTATATAACACAAGAAGAAGCTGATATGGCTAATAAAATAAAAATAAGAGATTTATTAAAAGAATCAAATACAAGTTCTAATCCATATCAAGGATATTTAGATTTAGTTGCAAATGAAGTTGAAAATGAAACAGGTCTTAATCCTTATTCTTATCCAATGATTATTTATACAAATATGGATACAAAAATGCAAGATGGTATTAATGATATTTTTAATGGTAAAACATATAAATGGCCAAATAAAACTATTCAAGCAGGAGTTGCGGTTTTAGATTCTGATACAGGTAAAATTCTTGCTATTGGAGCAGGAAGAAATAGAACTGGAGAAAGAGTTTTAAGTTATGCTACTGATATTAAACGTCAAATAGGTTCAACTGCAAAACCACTATTCGATTATGGACCAGGTATTGAATACAATAATTGGTCAACTGGTAAAATATTTAATGATAAGAAAGTTTCTTATGGTGGAAGTTATATGAGTAACTTCGATGGAGCTTACCTTGGAAATATTACTTTAAGATATTCGCTTAGAGATTCAAGAAACGTTCCTGCACTTTTAGCATTTAGAGAAGTAGATAACGATAAAATATTAGAATTTGTAACATCTCTTGGTATAACTCCAGAAGTTGATGAAACAGGATGGCTTCATGAGGCACATTCAGTTGGAGCATTTAACGGATCTAATCCTCTTGAAATGGCTGGTGCTTATGCTGCATTTTCAAATGGTGGTTATTATTATGAACCATATTCTGTAAATAAAATTGTATTAAGAGATTCTGGTGAAACATTAGACTTTAAATCAACAAAAACAAAAGTTATGAGTGAAGCAACCGCTTATATGATTACTGATGTTTTAACAGGAGTTGCAGCTGATTCTGGAATTAGAAATGCAGCTGGAGTTGCAGTAGCTTGTAAAACAGGAACTACAAATTATGATGCTGAAACAAGAAAAATATATGGCTATCCATCTAGTGCTGATCCTGATGGTTGGATTGCAGGATACTCTAGTGAAACAACTATGGTAATGTGGACAGGATATAATGAAAACAAAAAAGGAGTTTATATAGAACATAGCCAAATGTACTATCACAGAAACAACTTATATAAATCCCTATCAAAAATAGTATACAATGGTAGTGGTAGTGCAAACTTTAAAAAACCATCAAGTGTTGTATCAGTAACACTTGAAAAAGGATCTGAACTTCTTCCTAGTGAATTTACTCCAGATAAGCAAAAAGTAACAGAGTTATTTAAAAGAGGAACAGAGCCGACTGATGTATCACAAAAATATGTACCACTTGAAAACGTAACAGAATTACAAATGCAAAAAACAGATGATGGTGTTACACTTTCTTGGGTTGATGCACCAAAAGCAGATGAAAAATTACTTAATTATGAAAAACCTGGAGATTTTGGATATTTCATTTATAAAGATAATACCCTACTTGGATTTACAACAGAAAACTCTTACACCTTTAATACAAATAGTGTCTATGGTACTTATAAAGTAGTTACAGGTTACAAAAATATGACTACAAATAGAAGTAGTGGTGCTACTGTAAGTCTAGATTTAAATATAACCTTTAAATATAATGATACTAGTGAAGAAAACGTAGCAATTGGAGGAAACTACAATATATCAAGTAATCCAATTTCAGTATTTAAAGATGGAGTTGATAAAACAAGCGAAGCAACAATCACAACAACAATAACCGATTTAACAACAAATACTGAAATAACTTCAATTGATACCTCTACTATTGGAACATATCAAATAACTTATACAGCTTCCTATTTAGGAAAAAGCATGAACTATATCAAAAAAATAAATGTAAAATAAAAGACTTGACATTAAGTCTTTTATTTTTGATTGATAGAAAAGAAAATTTATTATATAATTAAAGTGTTATTAAGGAGGAAATAAAACATGAAGGAAAATAAAAAAATGAAGGTAGTACTAACTATTTTACAAGTATTATGTTTCTTATCTTTTGTTTATATTGCCTACTCTATTTATTTAATCGAGGGAATAGAAACAGAAATAAGATATATAGGAATTGGAGTATTATTTATTTTAAATATTGGGGTATTATTATTAAGAAAGATAACAAAAAAAAGAAAAATAATAAATTATATAATCTATATTATATTGTTGTTAATTTTCATTTTAATTCAATTAGGACTTGGTTATTTTATACATAAAACCTATTCATCAATTAATAATATCAATAAAACATCGATAACCTATTCATCTGCTTTAGTTGTTTTATCAGATAGTAAAGTTAAAGCAGTTGATGCTTTAAAAGGAAAGGAAATTGGAATAGTAACTGATAAAACTTCAATTGATGGTTATATACTTGCAAATGAAATAATTGAAAAACATAAATTAGGTGAAATTGCTACAATTGTTGAATATGATGATATTGTTACTATGATTAAAGATTTATATAATAAAAAAATTGATGCAGTATTAACAACAAAAGACTATCCAGCAATGTTTAAATCTTTAGAAGGTTATGAAGATATTGAAGAAAAGACAAAAATAATTGAAGAACTTACAAAGAAATATAAAAAGGATGAAATTGCAAGTATTACTGGAGATGAAATGATAAACTATAATAAATCTGCTAGTATTACTGAACCATTTACAGTACTTTTAATGGGAATAGATTCAACCAGTGAAACATTAAATAAAAATGCAACAGGAAATGGTGATGCTCTAATGCTTGTTACATTTAATCCTAAAACTTTAAATGCAACAATTATGAGTATACCTCGTGATAGTTATGTTTATATTCCAAATATGGGAACAGAAAACAAAATAACTCATGCTGCTTGGGGCGGAACAAGTCATATGATAAAAACTATCGAAGGCTTTACTGGAATTGATATAAATTATTATGTAAAAATTAATTTCCAAGGGGTTATAAAACTTGTTAATTTACTAGGTGGCATAACAGTTGATGTTCCAATGGAATTTTGTGAATCAAACGCTTATCGTCAAACTTCTTCTGATAAACTTATATGTTTAAAAGAAGGCGTTCAAACTTTAAATGGAGAACAAGCACTTGCACTTGCAAGACATAGAAAAACACTATTAACTGGAGACCTTCAAAGAGGAACTAATCAACAACTTGTAGTTCAAGGAATATTAAATCAAGCTAAAAATATAAAAAGCGCTAATCAAGCACTTAGTATGTTAGATACTATGAGTAAAAGTATGGATACTAACTTTACTACTAAGCAATTGCTTTCTTTCTATGATATATTTAAAGTTATTTTAAATACAAGTAGCAATCAAGATAATTTAATTAACATACAACAATTATATTTATCTGGTGCTAATCAAGATATATATGATGAAAGAACAGGTCTTGTTTTATCAGATTATATTATTAATCAAAGTAGTTTAAATCAATGCGTTAAAGAAATGAAAAAGAATTTAGGACTTGAAAAAACAAGTTTAATTAAAGAAATGGATTTTGATATTGAAGATAAATTTGAAATGACTACAATTGGTAAAAGTAATTTAAGTGCTACTAAAACTTATAAATTACTTCCAAACTTCACAGGAAAAAGTTTATCTTATGCTAAAAATTGGTTAAGTTCATATGGAATAAGTGTTGAAGTTGAAGAGCAAGAAAGCACTAAAGCAGCTGGAACAATAATTAGTCAAAGTCTTCCTGAAAGTAAAAGAATTGATTTAATAAAAGGAAGTATAAAATTTGTTGTTGCAAAAGAAACACAATCAATTGTAGATATACCTGATATTCCAGATAATGAAACCGGAGATAATACAGAAACACCATCAACACCTGATGAAGGAAATACAAAAAATCCTACAACTCCAGATGAAGAAAATCCAACAGAATAAAAAATTAGTAATAAAAAACAGTCAATCATTATAATTGGCTGTTTTTATTTTGTTACTAAAGTCCTAAATGAGTTTTAATCATACTACTTGAAAAAGCATCATTTGATTGAGATGGAACAAAAACAACATAATCAATATCGTATTTTTCAACATAATAATTTATACCATTACCGCTTTTATTATGTCTGTAATCAATAGATACCATTTTGTTAAAACTAGGGACACTTAAAGCTTCTAATATATTGGTAAATGATGATCCAACATATAAGATATTTGGTAAATTACTTCTATTAGTATCTATAACTGTATAGCCATGATCACCTTTCATATAAGCATTTTCATAAGTATTTGCTTCAGCATAGACTTTTAAATTACTTTTCTTTTCATCTTCATATCTAATATAATCAATATCAAATTTAGGAATAATATAAAGATCTTCTGGAACTGATTTAACACTTTGTCCAATCTGATTATTAAATGATCCATTAATAATAGTTTTACCAATATCGTAATTAGATAAATCATAAAATTTTACTCTATTATCATCTATAGTATTAATAATTTCTTTATATAAAACTTCTGCACCTTTTGGTGTTATATGATGATCTTGTAAATAATAATACCTATTTTCGTTATTTGTATTTCTGTCGTTATTAAATATTTCATAAGCATCAATTAAAGTTATATTACTATTTAAATTTTCTTTAATAACGTTAATACTTTCTTCATAAATATAAGAACTACTTATATAACTTTTTGGCAAATTATCCTTTTCTACTGCATCTTTTCTTGGAATTGATAAAAATATAAATTTAGCATCTATTCCATTTGCAACTTCATTTATTAATTCAACTGATTCTTTTGTTTGTTCTTTTTTCTTATTAATATCTCCTACTCTTTGGTAAGAAGCATATAATTCATTATTATGTCCAATAACAACATCACCACTATATCTTTGAAATTGAAACAAATAATAACCCTTTACTAAATAATTTCTAAACTCTAATTGATCAGAGAATGCTGTTGTTAAATCTTCCATATATTTTCCATTTAACACACTACTAAAACTAAATTTTGGAAACGTCTGTAATTTTCTTTTTTCTAAAGTACTTACGCTTTCATTATTATTAATTGTTGTAAAAAAGAAGAAAAATATAATAAATATAAACAAACTACAAAAACAATATTTTACATATTTCATAACAACACCACCCTTAAAACCTAAAATATATAAATGGATTATAGCTTGATTGGGCTAAAAACATAATTGTTATTATAAATAATACTATAAGTCCAATATATTTTAATATTTCAAATAATTTATACTTTTTAAACTTTTCACAGATAACATAATAAATTGGAGTTGAAAATATAACTGCTAATATAAAGTATAAATAATAAGTTTCAAGATAAATTCTTGCTTCACTTAATGCCAAAGTCGTAAAATTAAAATTAAACATAGCAATTATTACTTCTTTGAAAATAGATAAATCTTCTAATCTAAATAACATCCAACCAATAAGTATTATTAAAAGTGTTAAAATGTGTCTTAAAACATTAGGAATCTTTTCTAAAATATTTTTAAATACATACTTTTCTAAAATTAAAAAAATTAAATAATATAAACCCCATAAAACAAAATTCCAACTTGCACCATGCCAAAGCCCTGTTAAAAGCCAAACTACACTCATATTAAAGATTTGTCTTTTTTTACTACATCTATTACCACCAAGTGGAATATAAATATAATCTCTAAAGAATGTTGATAGAGAAATATGCCATCTTCTCCAAAAATCAGTAATTGATTTTGCTATATATGGAAAATTAAAGTTCTCTAAGAATTTAAATCCTAAGATTCTTCCTAAACCTATTGCCATATCAGAATAAGCACTAAAATCAAAATAAATCTGAATCATATAAGCAATTGCTCCAAGCCATACAACTGGAGTTGTAAACGAATCAGCATTAAAAACAATATCATCAAGTTTACCCATTTGATTAGCAATAATAACCTTTTTAGCAAGGCCTAAGATAAATCTTTCAATACCATAGCAAAAGTCATCTAAAGTAGTTGTTCTTGTTTTTATTTCACCTTCAATAGTTTTATATCTAACAATTGGTCCTGCAACAAGTTGAGGAAATAATGATACATAAAGTAAAAGAAGAAAATAATTTTTTTGAACTTCTACTTCATTTTTATAAACATCAATTACATAACTAATTGATTGAAATGTATAAAAACTAATACCAATAGGCATTATTATAGATGGTATTGAAATATCTAAATTAAATAAATTATTAATATTTGATAAAATAAAACCAGTGTATTTAAAATAAATAAGAAACGATAAATTAAGGGCAATTGTTAAAAAAAGAATAAGTTTTTTCTTATTACATTTTTTAATTAAAATTCCACCTAAATAAGATATAAATACAGTTAAAAGTAAAGTAAATAAATAATTTACTCCACCAAAAGCATAAAAAATTAAACTAAAAATAAGTAAAACTATATTTTTACATTTTTTTGGTAAACAAAAATAACATAAAAACAAAAGAGGTAAAAAACAAAATACAAAAATTGCACTGCTAAAAACCATAATATTTCCTCCAACTAAAGATATTATATATTAATTATATCTTATTAATCAAGATAAAGAAACAATAGTTTTAAATATATTATCTAATTTGCTTCAACTGCAAATGATGTATTATTAAAAAAATCCAAGAGCGCTTCCAAGTGCTATACCAGCATTATTACTGACTAAAGTTATTATAACATTACAAATTTACGAAGAAATATCAATATTTGAAGTATCAGTCCACGTTTAGAAAAATAAAAAGTCTTAAAAACTAAACTATTATATTTAGAAACATCTTTAATAGTAATTATTGCTCTAATATTTTTTTAACACAAAAAAATGTGTTATTTTCTATGAGATAATTTTAACACATTTTCTTTATTCTTGTCTATACAATTTATTATTTAATATTAAAGTAAGTTATTAAACTTCTTCAAATTGAGAATTATATAGTTCTGCATAAAAACCATTTTTCTTTAATAATTCTTCATGAGTTCCTTGTTCAACAATATTGCCTTCTTTTAATACTAAAATTAAATCAGCATTTTTTATAGTAGATAATCTATGAGCAATTATAAATGAAGTTTTACCTTTCATAAGTTTATCCATAGCGATTTGAACTAATTCTTCAGTTCTAGTATCAACATTACTTGTTGCTTCATCAAGAATTAAAAATGGTGAATCTTTTAACATACCTCTTGCAATTGTTAAAAGTTGTTTTTCTCCTGCTGAAAGTGAATCTGCATCTTCTAAAATAGTATCATACCCTTCTGGTAATGTTTTAATATAGTGATCTAGTCCTACTTTTTGACATACTAATTTTACATCATCTAATGTTTTATTCTTACCATTATAAACAATATTTTCATATATTGTACCATTGAAAACCCAAGTATCTTGTAATACCATTACAAATAAATCATGAATATTTTCTCTTGATAAATCTTTAATTGATATACCATCTATTGTAATATCACCAGAATTTATCTCATAAAACTTCATAAGTAAATTTACTAATGTTGTTTTTCCAGCACCAGTTGGCCCAACAATTGCAATTTTTTGACCTTTTTTAACATCAGCACTAAATCCTTTGATAATAGGATCTTCATCATATGAAAAACAAACATCCAAAAATTTAATATTACCTAAAGCATCTTCTTTCTTTAATAATTTCATATTTACTTCTTCAGTCATTTCTTTTTCATCTAGGAAATTAAATACTCTTTCAGATGCTGCCATAGTTGATTGAAGACTAGTAAAAACATTTGCTAAATTAACAAGAGGAGATGTAAATAATCTTGTATAAATCATAAAAGCAACAATTGTACCAATTAATACTTCTCCATTTATAACTAAATAAGCACCAGCAACACAAATACATACATAAGAAAAGTTACCAATAAAATTCATAATAGATGGCATAAGTCCTGATAAGAAAGAACTTTTTTTAGAACTATTATATAATTCATTATTTATTTTTGTAAATTTTTCTTTTACATCATCACTTGCATTATAAACCTTAACAACATCGAATCCTGAATATACTTCTTCGATATGTCCATTTAAGTTTCCTAATTCCTTTTGTTGTCTTTCAAAATATTTTTGAGAGTTTTTTAAAATAATCATCATTAAAACAAATCCAATTATGGTTGATAAAATTGCAGTTATTGCCATAACATAATTTGTTATAAACATCATAATAAGTACTCCAACAAATAATACACTTGATGAAAATAAAGTAGAAATACAATCACTTAAGTTATTTCCTATTGTCGATACATCATTAGTTACTCTAGACAAAATGTCTCCATAAGATGTTTTATCAAAATATTTAAGTGGTAATTTATTTATTTTTACACTAATTTCTTGTCTTAATTTATAAGATATCTTATTAGTTACAATATTCATAATAAAACCTTGAATATAATTAAATATAAAGCTTAATAGATAAATTATAAGTAAAGTTATAAAAATATTTTTAACTTTAACCATATTTATTTGTCCAAATAATCCTTCAGTAATAAGATTAGTTAAATCTTGTAATTTATTTGGTCCAATAATGGAACAAATACTAGCAAATATTGATAATACAATAGCTATTACTATTGGAATTAAAAATGGTTTACAATATTTTAATAATTTTTTTAATGTTTTTTTAAAGTCTTTAATTTCAACTTTAGATATATTTTTATGTTTATTCATGTTCCAACTCCTTTAAAGATAATTGCGATAAAGCTATTTCTTTATATAATTTGCAATTTTTCAAAAGCTCTTCGTGTTTACCCATACCAACACATTTCCCTTCATCTAAAACAATTATCTTATCAGCATCTTTAATTGTTCCAATTCTACTTGCTACAATTAAACAAGTTTTATCACTCATTTTATTTTTTATTTCTTTTCTTAAAGCTAAATCAGTTTTATAATCAAGAGCTGAAAATGTATCATCAAATATTAATATTTCTGGATCTCTTGCTATTGCTCTTGCTATAGATAATCTTTGTTTTTGTCCTCCAGATACGTTTGTTCCTCCTCTTGCAATATGAGAATTAACACCATTTGGCATTTTTGATACAAATTCATGTGATTTTGATATCTTTAAAGCATTAGTAATTTTTTCATCAGTTGGTTTTTTGTTATCTTTATGACCTAAAGATAAATTATCTTTTACTGTACCACTAAACATAATTGCTTTTTGTTTAATATATCCTAATTTATCATATAATTTTTCTAATTTATAATCTTTTACATTAACACCATCTACTAAAACTTCACCTTCTGTTGCATCATAAAATCTTGGTACTAAATTTATTAAAGTAGATTTACCACTTCCTGTTTTTCCTATAAAGGCAATAGTTTCACCTTTTTTTGCTTTAAAACTGATATTATAAAGCATATAATCTTCGGCATCAGGATACTTAAATGACACATTTTTAAATTCAACAGTACCAATTTCTTTACCTTCTAATACATTACCATCTTTTATTGTTTCATCAGTATCTAATACTTCTATTATTCTTTTAGCACTTACACTTGCTCTTGGATAAATAATAAAAATCATAGTAAGCATAACAAATGACATCACAACTTGCATAGCATAACTAGAAAAAACAATCATATTACTAAATAAATCTATCTTTTCTAACATATTAGCTCCATTTATCATGTATGCTCCAACAAAATAAATTGTTAAAGTAAGCATTGACATAATAAAATTCATTCCAGGATTCATAATTGACATAAGTTTACCAACAAAGGTTTGAGTTTTGGTAAGATCATTATTGGCATTATCAAACTTTTCTTGTTGATAACCTTCAGCATTAAATGCTCTAACAACTCTAATACCAATTAAATTTTCTCTTGTTATTCTATTTAAATTATCTGTTAATTTTTGAATTATCTTAAATTTTGGAAGGGCAAAAACAATAAGAATTGTTACCATTATTAAAAGAACACCAATTGCACCCGCTGTTACTATACTCCAAGTAAAGTTTTTATTAACTATTTTTATAATTGCCCAAATAGCCATAATTGGAGCTTTTATAATAAGTTGAAGCCCCATAGATAAGAAAAATTGTACTTGAGTAACATCATTAGTAGTTCTTGTAATTAAGCTACTTGTCATAAATTTTTTCATTTCTTCATTACTAAATAATCCAACTTTAGAAAAAATTTCATATCGTAAATTTCTTGAAAAACTAGTGGCTAAAAGACTTGAAAAATAACCAGTAATAAATGCTCCAAGTAAACTTAAAAGTGCACATAAAAGCATTTTAGAACCAGGTATTAAAATATCTTTCAAAGTAGTTGCTTCACTTTGAAGTAAAGCAGTTATACTTTGCATATAATCAGGTAATTTTAAATCTAAATATACTTGTCCTATAATAAATATAGTACAGATAAATATATATAATAATTGCTTTTTATTTAATTTTTTAATTAATTTAAACATATACACCCTCCTTTTTAATATATTATTGATTATTAACTTTGTATGTCTTATCTTTTTATGGAAATTATAAATTGTTTCCATAAGAATGATTATAACACGGATATTTTAAGATGTAAAATAGTTAATTTAATTATAAACATAATTAATATATCGTGAAAAAAAGCACTAAATATTTTCTGCATTTAGTACTTTTTTATAACTATTTTAATTTATCTTTTATAACTTTATATCCATTTAATCCTGAAGTTACTGCTCCTTCCATAGTTGAATACATCTTTTGTTTTGTATAATCTCCAACAATAAATAATCCATCTATTCCTATATCATTTAAACATCTTTTTTTATCATTATAAGGACTGAATTTATAAAACTTATCTTTATGTCTTATCACTCTATAATCTATAATATAATCTTCAATATCAATACCTATTTTTTTTAAATCTAATATTACTTTCATAAGAATTGTTTCATCATTTAAATCAATATATTTATTGGGATCATCTAAAATAATTGATAGTCTTCCAGCTTTCATTTTAAAAGTTGTTCTTGATTCTTCAGTAAAACTTGTAGGAAATATTTCTGGTGCGAAAGTTGTTCTATCAAGAGGCATCATTTTTGTAGTTAAATTAATATGAATTGTTAAGGCACTTGATGTTGGTATACTTAATATTTTATTTTTATTTTCATTATCTAAATTACTTATTATTTTTTTAGTATTACCAAGATCTGTTGCTAAAACAACAAATTTTGAATAAATATTGGTTGTTGTTTTAACTCCTATTACTTTTTTATCTTTATAAATTAATTCTTTTACTTCACAATCTTTTTGTAAAACTCCACCAAGTTCTATAAATTTTTTAATAATTGGCTCTATTAAAACATCACTCATACCACCTTTATAAGCACCAATTCTTAAACTTATCATATGAAATAAAGATGGATAGAAAAGTCCAAAAAAAAGTTTAGAAGAATACTCATTAATTGGCAAGAAGAATATTCCTGTACTTAAAGATTTTACAATATAATTTATTACATTTTCTCTTATTTTATATTTATGACAAAATTCTAAAATACTAAATTCATCTAGTTTTTTAGGTTTAAAGGTATAATATGTAAAACCTATTATAAATAGTTTTATTAAAGATAATTTATCTTTATAATTTAAAATTTCTCTATTTTCTAAAAAATCTTTAATAAAGGTAATTGGATTATGAAAAGGAGAAATACATAAAATTATTTTTTTATCTTTATCAATTATTATTTCTGCTTCTTTTTCCCATTCTACAATATCATTTAATTTTACTCCTACTTCTTTTAGAAGTTTTGGAAGTTTTGTATAAAAACCTATATGTTTATGAAATCCTGATTCAACATAAAAATTTCCATCATATCTTGATGATGTTCTTCCTCCTAAAAAAGATTCTTTTTCAATTAAAAGAACTTTCTTTTTTAATTTTGCTAATTTATAAGAAATAGTAACACCAGCAAGTCCTGATCCTACTACGATAAAATCATATTTTTCTTTCATAAAATCTTTCCTTTTTTATTAATATGTACAAAAAAAGTAAAATTATTATTAATTTTACTTTCTTTTTATAATTTGCTTTTTAAATAACTTTCAAAATTTGTTAATCCATAAGTTTTGTTATAGTAATTAGTAAATTCATTTAAATGAGCTAAAGCAATTTTAGCCGTTGCTATTAAATTATCATTAGTAACATTAGTTAAAGGATTAATAGTACCATGTTCTAATTCAATATTTATTCCTTCCAAAAACTCTTCAGGTGTAAATTTATCAAAATTAACATTAAGCATTGATGCAGCATAAATAGCATCTTTTAAATTATACATCTTATCCTCCTAAATTATTTGTTAATGATTTCTGCTTTACATAGTGAAGCAAAAGATGGATTACTATTATCATTACCTACAACAACAACCATACCAAATTCACTTTTTAAAATAGTTCCTTGGGCTACTGTTTGTCCTCCGGATTTTATATCAACACTTGGTGTTCCAACTGGTAAATAAGATCTAATTGCAGCTTCACAATTGGCATCACATCCTGTTGGTAATGGATCTGGTACTGGTAAATATGTTATAGCATCATTATAAGTACTACTTGTTATAGTAATAGATGCAATTCTACATATTGAAACAGCTTCTTCTGGTGTTCCTTGACTATTAACTAGTTGGAAAAGTCCTGATGTTGGATTATCATTTGGACCTGGTAATAATGAACCTGGACGTCCACTAACATTATTTCCACTTTCCATAGCAACAATTAAATTGTCATCTGGATATAAAGTAATAATTTGTCTAATAATATTTCTCATTTGATCTACGCAAAAACAAGTTGCTGAATTAGCAGTACTTCCCGTTGGTCCTGTTGGTCCTGTTGCTCCTGTTAATCCCGTTGGTCCCGTTGACCCTGTTGGTCCTGTTGGTCCTGTTAATCCCGTTGGTCCCGTTGGCCCTGTTGGTCCTGTTGGTCCTGTTGGTCCTGTTGGTCCTGTTAATCCCGTTGGTCCCGTTGGCCCCGTTGGCCCCGTTGGTCCTGTTGGTCCTGTTGGTCCTGTTGGTCCTGTTGGTCCCGTTGGCCCTGTTGGTCCTGTTGGTCCTGTTAATCCCGTTGGTCCCGTTGGCCCCGTTGGTCCCGTTGGTCCTGTTGGTCCTCCAGATGGTCCCGTTGGTCCCGTTGGCCCTGTTGGTCCCGTTGGTCCTCTTTGTCCTCTAACAAAAACTAATCTTCTACAAAAATCGGGATCATTTTCTTTATTTTCACAATTATTATTTCTATTGTTTATTCTCCCACAATTCATAAATACTTCTCCTTTCAAAGTATTTTATGAACTAACACAATATATCAGTTAATTATAAAGTCTAATTTTAAAATAATTATTAATAATATACGCATTTGTTATATTTTGCACAGAATTATAATCATATATTAAATCAGGAGGTAAAATAAATTATTAATATTATGAATAAATATAAAGTATGCGTATATGCAATTTGCAAAAATGAAGAACAATTTGTCAAAAGATGGGTTAATTCAATGAATGAAGCTGATGCAATATATGTTTTAGACACTGGTTCAACCGATAATACTGTAAAATTACTAAAAGAAAATAATGTAATTGTAAAAACAAAAGAAATTAAACCATGGAGATTTGATGTTGCAAGAAACGAATCATTAAAAATGATACCGAAAGAATTTGATATATTAGTTTGTACAGATTTAGATGAAGTATTTGTTAAAGGGTGGCGCAAATCTTTAGAACAAATCTGGCAAAAAAACACTAATAGATTAAGATATATCTACAACTGGAGTTTAGACAAGAAAAGTGAAAAAATAATATAATTATTTTTTCCTTAAGAATTCCAATGGAA
>CAMEXD010000013.1 GCA_945947035.1 uncultured Mycoplasma sp.
TATTCGTTTTACTGCTTTTTGTAGCTTATAGATGACTTTCCTATTATATAAAAAATACACTATTACTAGTGTATTTTGTTAAACATTATAAATATTGTTTTAATTGTTCGTTTTTATTTAGTTTTCTCAACGCACACATTTCAATTTGTCTTACTCTTTCTCTTGTTAAACCATAATATTTTCCAAGACTTTCTAATGTAAATATTTTTCCATTTGAAGTTAAACCTTTTCTTTTTTTAATAATATCTCTTTCTCTTTCTGATAAAGATAATAATGCATCATTCATAGCATCTTTTAATAAAGAATCTTCAACTTGCATAGTAACTGGTTTTTCATCACTTGGAATAAAATTTCCAATACATTCATCATTTTCACCATCATCATTTGTTAATAAAGTATCTAGTGAACCAACATCAGTTAAATATTGTTTTAATAATTTTATTTCATCATAATCTTTTATATTTAATTTTTCCATTAAATATTCATCAGTAGGAACATCACCAAAATCATTTAAATAATTTGATATTATTTCTTTCATATGAGATAGTCTTTGATGTGTACGAACAGATAATCTGACAATTCTTGAATTATTGTCAAATCCTCTTTTTGCAGATTGTCTAATCCACCAAGTTGCATAGGTTGACAATTTATATCCTTTATTTGGATCAAATTTTTCTATTGCAGTCATAAGTCCTATAGTACCATCTTGAATTAAATCAGAATAATCATATGAACTAGTTACGTATTTTTTTACTAAACGAAGAACCAATCTTAAATTATGTTTAATAAGAATTTGTTTGGCCTCTTCATCTTTTTCATAATAATATTTAAGTGTTAATCTTTTTTCTTCTTCAGGAGTTAGTAATCCATATTTAAATACATCTTGTAGAAATAGTTGTAAATTATCATCAAAATTTAATGCATCTAAATCCTTTTTTTCTAATACATCATATTGTATTTCTATGTTTTTTAAATCCAAATAATAGATTAATAAAGATTCAGTACCATCATCTAAATTTAAATCATCAATATCATTTATTTTTACTCTATTATTTTTTATTTCAATTCTAGATAAAATTTTATCTAATTTATCAGTTATAGTTTTATCTTGTAGTGTACAATTAATAAATGATTCTTTTTTTTCTACATCATTTATTCCTAATTTTCCCATAATAAATCCCCCTTTTTTAAAATCGACATAATTATACCACAAATGTTTGTTTATGTCAAAAAAATTTATTATTAATCACGAATACGTGCAAAATCATCATTATCATCAAGATATATTTCTTCTTCAAATTCACTATTTATAAAATCAATATTTTCTCTCATATCATTTATTTTAGTGTCATTTAAATCATCTTCTTCATAACTTCCACAATAAGTTGCAAGTTCTTCAAATATTTCACTAACAGAAATACCTAATTTTTTTGACTTAATAATTAAATTTGTACTTGCAACACTATTTAAAAGATAAACTAAAGATTTTTCAGTCATTCCATCTTCTAAACAATCTTTTATTTCATCCCTTAGTTCATTTAGTTCTTCTTCATCACAAAATTCTTTTAATTTTAAAAGAACATCCTCAATACTATCTAATAATTTATTATTATCATTTTTCATAATATACCTCCATATATATATAATTATAACTTTATTATTTAATTTTGTATTCTTTTTCTAATATTTTTTCTTTTTATTAATTTACTATCAATATAATTTTCTAATAAAAACGATTTTTCTGAATCACGACACTCTTTTATTGCATCATCTATAATTTTAGCAACTCTTTGTTTACTTATATTGTGTTTTATTCCAATTTCTTTATATGTATGTTCAATGTTGTAGGGATAAATAGCATAGCGCATTTTTAAAATATCACTAGATCTTTTTCCAATACTATCTAATAATATTATTAATAATCTCGTCAGTTCTTTTTTTTCATAATCATGTTCAATAGAAATATTACAATCAGATATTATTTCATATAATATATCGTAATCATCATTCTCACTACTTGAAATAGGAGAATCTAAAGAAACCTGTTTTAAATTAATTGTTTTTAATATTGTAAGTTGCTTTTTTGAAATTGATAAAGCACTTAATACAATATCATCTGATAGTTTTTTGCCATTTGAACTTAAATATACTTCTTTTAATTTATTGTATTTTTTTAATAAATTAAAATATTCAGTACCAATATTTAAAGAACTATATTGTTCAGATATAAATTTATTTATCTCATATTTTATAAATGAAACAGCATACGTTGACAATTTAAAACCCTTAGAAGGATCAAATTTATCAATTGCAGTTATGAACCCAACATTACCTGATTGGATAACATCCATAATATCTAGCCAAGGTGGTATGTTATAAAATGATTTTATACACCAAATAACTAATCTGTAATTGGAATCAATAAGTTTTTTCCTTGATAACATGTTGCCATTATTAAAGTAATCATTTGCATAAAATTGTTCTTCTTCTTTTGTAAGTGTTTTATAATTATCAATTTCTTTTAAGTATTTTTTTAGATAATCTTCTTTATTATTTAGATTCATAAAAAATATTCCTCTACTTAATTAAAAATTAAAATAATCGACTTTTCTAGTTCTTGCAATTGCTAATTTTTTATTATAACTTCTTGTTTTCATTTTTCTTAATGCTTTTGCTTCAATCTGTCTTACTCTTTCTCTTGTTATATTAAATTGTTTACCTGCTTCTTCCAAAGTATAACAATGATCATAAGGAAGCATACCAAAACGCATTTTTATAATTTCTAATTCCCTTTCAGATAAAACACGCAATAAATCTTCACACTCTGCTTTATTATCTATATAATTAGCTTTTTCATCAATTGTATCATCAGGACTTTCAATAAAATCTTCTAAATAACAATCTTCTTCTTCCCCAACTGGAGTTGAAAGAGAAATTGGTTCAAAGCCGTTTTTTACACATATTGCTTCTCTTACTTTTTCTTCAGGTAAATTTAAAGAAGCTGCAATTTCACTTATTTTAGGTAATTCTCCCTGAATAGATTCATAATCTTTACGGAACTTATCAACTTTATTAACAGTTTCATTTAAATGTACTGGTATTCTAATCATTCTTGACTTATCTGCAATACCACGAGTTATTGCTTGTCTAATCCACCATGTTGCATAAGTTGAAAATTTAAACCCTTTAGAAGGATCAAATTTTTCGGCAGCTTTCATAAGACCTAAATTTCCTTCTTGAATCAAATCAAGAAAATCCATTCTTCCCATAAATCTTTTAGCAATAGATACAACAAGTCTCAAATTAGAATTAATAAGTTTATTTTTAGCAACAGGATCTTTTCCGTAAAAACATTTTTCTGCAACTATCTTTTCTTCATCTGGTTTTAAAACAGGATAAATAGCTATTTCTTTTAGATAAGTTTTAACAAAATCATCATTAAAAAAACCATTGTTGTTTTCTAATCCAAAATTAATTACCAATCCTTTTTTACCTATATAGTAATAAAATAATTCATAAGTATATGGTTTTAATTTTAATTTTGAAAGCTCAGTTTCAGATATTATTCCATTAGAAACATTTAATTTATCAAGTAATTCATCAAGCATAAGTACTACATCTTTATTTAATAGTTGTTTTTCAAAATGTTGTTCTTTACTTTCCACTTGTTCTTCTAATTGTATATCTTCAATATTATTATTAATCATAATAATTCCCCCTTTTTTACAAAGTACGCTATATTTTATCACAAAACTTTTGTTTTGTCAAATATAGTAAAAAATTATTCATTAAAAAAATTATGTACTTATAACATAATTTTTAATACAATTTTTATAAATATTCTTCTTCAGAAATAATAATTTTTTTACTCATTTCATCTGGAATAGGTAAATTTAAAATACTAAGTATTGATGGTGCTATATCAGAAAGTGATCCATCATCTATCTTGTAATTATTACTACAACAAATTAAAAATACAGGATTTGTAGTATGGGTTGTTAAAATATTACCATTTCGATCAAGCATTTCTTCTAAATTACCATGATCTGCAGTTATTAATAGAAGAATATTATTTTTTTGACAAGCATCATATAATCTACCAATACAATTATCTACTTCTTCCATAGCTTCTTTTGCCGCTTTAAAAACACCAGTGTGACCTACCATATCACCATTAGCATAATTAACAACAGCAAAATCAAAAGTTTTCATTTTTTTTATTAAAATATCTGTTACTTCTTTAGCACTCATTTTAGGATTCAAATCATAAGTTGCTACATCTTTTTTTGGTACTTTTATAGTTTCAGTATTTTTTAGATTTAAATCTCTATCACCATCAAAAAAATGTGTGACATGAGGAAATTTACTAACTTCTGCAATTCTAAGTTGTCTATATCCATATTTTTCTAAAACTTCACCTAAAGTATTTTTAATTTCTATATTTTTAAAAGCAACAGAACATATTATTTTATCACTAACATCTGTCATAGAAACTGTTTTAAGGTTATTTAATTTTTTTGTAGGAAAAATATTAAAATTAGGATTTGTTATGGCACTAAAGGTTTCAGTTAATCGATCAGGTCTAAAATTTGCAATAATAATACCATCGTTATCAGAAACAACACCAAGTTTATTAATTATCGTTGGTTTTATAAATTCATCATATTCTTCATTATGATAAGAATCATCAATCAACTTTTCATATGAATCATAAACAGGACCAAAATTATTAACAACAGCATCATAATAAAGTTTCACTCTATCATAGTATTCTTCACGATCCATTGCATAATATCTTCCTGAAATTGATGCTATTTTACCTATTTTTATTTCTTCTAAATAGTTATCTAATTTTTTTAAATATGTCAAAGCACTATTATATGCAGTATCTCTTCCATCTAAAATTACATGTAAATACAATTTTTTTATACCTTTTTCTTTTGCCATTTTAATAAGCGCAAAAATATGATTTATATGAGAATGAATTCCTCCATCTGATAATAATCCAAAAATATGAAGCTTTGATGAATTATTATTTACATGATCCATAACACTTATTAATTCATTATTCATATTAAAAATACCAGATTCTATAGCATTATTTATTCTAACTAAAGGTTGATAAGTAACTCTACCAGTTCCAATTGTCATATGACCTACTTCACTATTTCCCATTTGACCATCAGGAAGTCCCACAAAAGAACCACTTGCAAATAGTTTTGATGAAGGATATTTTTTTAATAACATATTAATATTTGGTGTATCTGCTTGTAAAAAAGCATTGCCATATAATTCTTTTTTTAAACCAACCCCATCTAAAATTGCTAATATCACTTTTTTCATTACATCACCTCAGTTATACAAAATACTGCATAGTAAGGTACGTATTTTATATTTTTTTTACAACTAAAATTATCATATCCAATTCTAATTGATAAAGGAATGTTATATTTATTTATTGTTAAACTTAAACTCTTTGATTTAGAACTTACTTCATTATGTAAAAGTTCAATAGGTATTACTTTTCCAGTTCTAGTTTGAACAACAAGATCAAGTTCACATTTTCCATCAGAATGATAATAATAAATATTAAATCCATTATTATTTAAAGTTGCTACAACATTATTTTCATAAATTGATTCAAGTAATTTATCATTAGTTAATAATCTATTAGTATTAACATTCATCTTTTTATATAAAAAACCAGAATCATTATAGTATAGTTTAAAACTTTCTTCATCTTTTATTTTACTTAATGGTGATTCTATTTTATTTACCTTACAACTTTTAATTAATAAATTATTATCACATAAATAATTAATTGAATCTGTATATTCTTTTGCTCTTCCTCCTGGTTTTATAAGTCCATATACAAATTTTTTATTATCTTTTAAAAGTTGAAATGATACATTATCCATAATTTCATTACATCTTTTAACATCAATTAGATTATCTAATTCTAAAAATTTATTTTTTAATAATTTTATATTTTTTTCATGAGCAAGTGATAACAAATTATAATCTTTATTGGTTACAAATTCTATAACAGCACTTGGATAACCACCAGTTAAAACAAACTCGTTATATAGTTCAAAAGCAAGAGAATGAAATGGCATTGGTTTATCATTTTTAAATGAATCTTCAATGAAATCTATAAGTTGTTCTTTTCCTACGTATTTTAAATACTCAGGAAAACTTACTAAATTCATTTTCTTTATATTTAACTCAACACCTTTATTTTTATTAACAAATGAAAGTGATGAAGTTATCATAATAACATGGTATGCTGAATTATTGAATAATTTTTTTACAGATTTTAATATGTTTTCAGTTACATTATCTAATATAATTAGGGTTTCATCTTTAAAAATAGTTTCTAGTGAGATTGCAGATAATCCTCTTACTAATTTCTCTAAAGTAGTATTTTTTTCAAAGACATATTTTAATTCAAGATTACTAAGACAATCAAAATAAATAGTATTTTTGTATTCGCATTTTCCAAACTCTATCGTAGTATAAGTTTTTCCACAACCTGTTATTCCATATAGAAGCATTGGTTTTCTAGCATTATCTATTTTCCATTTTAACAATTCAGACGTTATTTTTCGTTCCATAATTTGTATCCTCCTTACACTTATTATCACTTAAAGTATAAAACATTTAAATTTTGAAGTCAATAGTTATAACAAATGTTTAAATTTTTTTAAATAAAAAATATAGACATTAATTTGTCTATATTAATCTATTAAACTGCTACTTTTCTAAATTCTAATCTTAGTTTATCAGCGATAGTAACAATAAATTCAGAATTAGTTGGCTTTGCTTTATCAATATCAACTGAATGCCCAAAAATCTGTTCCATTAAATCCCAATTTCCTCTATTCCATGATACTTCTATGGCATGTCTTATTGCTCTTTCAACACGAGAAGTAGTGGTATCAAATCTATCAGCTATTTCTGGATATAATTCTTTAGTTATTCCTCCCACCATCGCAGGTTTTTCATATACAATTGAAATACCTTCTCTTATATATTGATATCCTTTAATATGTGATGGAACACCTAGTTCATGTAAAATATTGGTTATAGAAATTTGCAAATTATGATGATATAAATCAATTGAAGTGTTTGGTGTTACAACATCTTCTCTTAATTCTAAAACTCTTTTTTCAAGTTCTACAAGTTCGAAAGGTTTTAATAAGAAATAATTAGCACCAAGTTCTGACACTTTTCTTATCATCTCAGGAGTATTATAAGAAGTAAGTACAATTACTTTTTTATCAATACCTTCTTTGTTCATTTCTTCTAAAACAGCAACACCATCTTTTTTAGGCATAATTAGATCTAAGATGATTAAATCAAATTCTGTTAAATTATCCTTCATTATTTTAATTCCATCTTCACCATTATGAGCAGTAAATTTAACTTCAATATCTGCGCGATTTTCAAAATACTCTTTAATCATATTGACAAGTTCAACATTGTCATCGATTATAAAAAGTCTAGTTTTATTCATTATTTTCTCCCTTCTTACTACCACGCAAGTATATTATAATACAAAAAAAGACCTATTACTAGAGCTTTTTTTGACAAGTTTTGTCGATTATTTAACCAAATCAAGAATATCTATAATTTTTTTACTATTAACACTTTCTTTTCCAATTAAATAACCATCCAAATTTTTAATTTTATTAAGTTCACTAATTGTTTCCAAATTGACATTGCCACCATAAACAACAACTGGATTTATATTAAATGATTTAATAATGATATTTTTTATTAAAGAAATTATCTCTTCTATTTCTTTATTACTTTTTGTTTTATTATTTTTAAAATTAAAATTAGGTTCATAAGCTAATATAAAATCATATGATAAATCTATTCCTTTTAAATATTCTCTTAATTGTTTTACTATTACTTCACCAGTTTTACATCTTAAATATTCTTCTTTTGTTTCTCCAATACATATAATTGGAATTATATTATTATTTAAAGCTTCTTTTATTTTTTCATTAATAATCTTACTTGTTTCATTTAAGTTATTACGTCTTTCATTATGTCCTATTATTGAATATTTTACATTTAATGATTTAAGTTCTTTTGCCGTTACTTCACCAGTTATATTTTTAAAAGATATATTTTGACTACCTAAAGAAAAATTATATCTACCATTAAAGTATGGGATAAATATAGTTGAAGGACACATTACTACTTCAATATCTGTTCTTATTTTGTCTTTAATCTCTTTAATATAATCAATTACATCTTCATATTCCATATATGCTTTGTGATTTAAAATTACTATTTTTTTCATTATTTTTCTCCTATATAAGAAAGTCCAGGAAGGTCATGATTTACAATATATTCTAAAGTTGCTCCACCACCTGTAGATATGTATGTTATATTTTTATCCAAATTTAAGTTTTTTATACAACCTACTATATCTCCACCACCAACATATACTTCTTTTTTATTATCTGTTAAAAATTTTACAATATCTTCAGTACCATTTTGATAATTACTAAATTCATATACACCAAGTGGACCATTCATAAAAATAGTTTCACATGATGAAAGTTCTTTTTTAAAAACTTCAAGTGTTCTAGAACCAATATCCATACCTATAAAATCTTTAGGAAAATCTGTTATAAAATACATTTCTTTTTTAGAATCATTACTAAAACTTGTAGATCCATAAAAATCTATTGGTAAAATTATTTTATTTTTATATTTTGTTAAAAGATCTTTACAAGTTTTAATCATATCTTCTTCGATTAAAGAATTACCTACATTCATATCAAGAGCTTTTAAAAATGTAAAAGCCATGGCTCCACCGATAAATAAGTAATCAACTTTTTCTATTAATCCATTTATAATACTTATTTTATCTGATACTTTAGCACCACCCATTATTACTGCAAAAGGTTTACTTGGATTATCCAATTGTTGTAAATTATTTATTTCTTTTTCTACTAAAAAACCAATACCAGAATCTAAATATTTTGATATACCATAATTTGATGAATGACGTCTATGAATTGTTCCAAAAGCATCATTTATAAATATATCTCCTAAAGATGCCCAATATTTTGAAAGATTTTCGTCTTGATTACTTTCCTTTTTTCCATCTAAATCTTCAAATCTTGTATTTTCTAAAAGTATACAAGTTCCATATTCCATATTATCTATTTCTTTTTTTATTATAGGATCATTAGTATAAGGAACAAACTTTATTTTGTCTTTTAAATAATTCTTTAATTCCTCATATACTATTTTTAAACTATATTTTTTCTTATCTTCAATAGTTTTTACTTTACCTAAATGAGATAAAATAACTAGTTTACAATTTTTTTCTAATAAATAATTAATTGATTCTAAAGAACTTATTATTCTTGTTGAATCAATTATTTTATTATCTTTTATACTTACATTTAAATCACATCTTAATAAAACTATCTTTTTATCATAATCAAAATCTCTTATTGTTTTCAAAAGCTATCACATCCTAATAAAATTGTATCATTTTATTTAATTATTATCTATATAAAAATAAAAAATTAATATAATAATTTATTAATTTTTTATTTATTGTACAACACTTTCTTTCTAAATCTTCTTAAAACATTATATCCTAGAGTATAACCTGTTCCAAGCACTGATATTTTAAAATCATTTGAAGTATTATAAATAAAACAACCTACAGAAACAGGTATAAGAACAAATGAATAAAAATTATTTACTTTTGCAGTATATTGTTTATTAGCCAAAAAATTGTTTTTATATATTTTTAAGTTTTTCATATATTTTATTTTATGTTATTAACATTTTTTTGTTAATAAAAAAGAAATATAATTTCTTATATTTCCATTAAGTCTTGTTCTTTTTCTTTTAAAAGATCTTCTATTTTTTTATTATAATCATTTACAACATCTTGAATTTTATCGTTAATATGTTTTTCTTCATCTTCAGGAAGTTTAGCCATTTTTATTTCATCTAATACATCTTTTCTAATATTTCTTATAGCGATTCTTCCTTCTTCTGCATATTCTTTAGCTTGTTTTACAAGTTCTTTTCTTCTTTCCTCATTTAAAGGTGGAATGTTAATAAATACCATTTCTCCATTGTTATTTGGAGTTACTCCTAAATTTGCTTCATAGATTGCTTTTTCTATTGCTCCTAAACAATTTTTATCAAAAGGTTTAATATTAATAGTTCTTGCTTCTGGAACAAATATTGTAGCAAGTTGTTTTACTGGAGTTAACGTTCCATAATATAAAACGTTTACATTATCTAACATATTAGGATTAGCTCTTCCTGCTCTTATACTTGTAAATCTTTCACTTAAATTTTCTATTGCTTTATTCATTTTTTCTTTTGCTAACAAACAAAAGTCAGTATCCATAAAATCATCTCTCCTTGTATATTTATATTATACTTAATAATTATTAAAAAAACAATAAAAATTTTATTAAAAAAGACTTAGGATTTTCCTAAGTCTTATTATTCATTTATACTAAATTGTAAATCGTAGTTAATATTTCCTCCAGATGCGCCATTTTCGCAGTCAACATCTTGTCCTTCAACCCACATATAAACTCTGATTTTTGTAATTCCTTGAGTTAAACCACCAAATACTGCAACAGAAGTATCAAAATTTTGTGTTGTTGAATAGTCAACAGTAACTGGAGCAAAATATCCACTATTTATAGCAGTCCAAGTTCCTCCTGCTGTTGTACAACCTCCTTCTGTTGTTATACTTGCATCTCTTACACCACCATTTAAACAAGCCATAAATGTTGATGAAGCTTCTTTTAATAAAACATTATTATCTGTTATTATTTCTGCTTTTACACCTTCATATGCAATTTGTTCTGCACCTGTTGCTGTTGTTGTTATTCCATAAACATCAGCTGCATTTGTTATACCTGTTGCTGAATGAACATCATAGTTTGGTTCCCAAATGTATACTGGTGATGCAGCGCTTCCTTTTATTCCTTGAACATCTTTTAATTCAGTACCATTAGCAACGTTACCTAATACAACAAATCCAATACGTGAAGCATTTTTAATACCTTTATCATCGCCTTGTGCTGTTACATTTGATGTTTTTGTCATATATAAATCTCCAGTTTTATCAACTTTTAAATATATATCAAATGTAATAAATTTACCGATATTACTATCAGTTGTTCTTTCTTCTGTAGTTTTTGTTGCAGTTAAAATATAATCACCATCAGTATTTGTATCAGTTACACCATAAAACATTTCAAGTCTTCCATTTTCATCAACAACTTTTGCAGTTGATACTGGTTCTAATGTATCTGGTAATTGATTAATACTTAATGCCTGCGTTTCAGCCAAGTAATTAGTATGAGCATTTGTAATATCAGTTGTTTGAATAATTGATTTCCAATTTGTTCCATCTGTTGATATTTGAATACCATTTTTAGCAGCTACATTTACTGTTATTTTATTAATTGTTACAGTTTCATTAGCAGTAAACCATGCATATGATGATACTCCTAAAAGTGAACCAGTCACACATAGTAATAGTAAAAGTAATAATAATCTTCTTCTACGATTATTCTTTTTCTCTTTGTCTTTCATAATTTTTTTTCCTTCTTTCTATTCCGTAAATACTCTCTATTATCATAAATAAATAATATCATATAATTCGACACTTTGCAACAAATTTTTACACATTTTTATTTTAAATTATTTGTTCTGAATTTATTATTATTTCAATATTTTCCATAATGTCTTGATACATATAGTTAATATAAGTTGTTTTAAAATAAACTTTCAATGTATATGTATTAATTTTTTTTTGTTCTTTTATAAATTGTTCTTCTTTTGTTTTCATATTATAAAAATATGTTCCATATTCATCTTGTACTTTTTCTTCTTGTTCTACTATATTATTGTCATTATCATTTAAAAATAACTCATATTCTAATGGTAAATTAGTTGTTGCTTTTATCATTAAGTTATATTTTAAATCAACTTCTGCTACTTTTTCATTGTCATAATTTGATACAGTAAATGTCCATACATATGCTTCTTCTCTTGGAATCATATCATGAATTGTTAATATGTTTGTATAATAATCTTCTTTTAAAAGGTAAAATGCTATTTTAGAGTTTACTGAAATATCTGTTTTAGTTTCATATTTAGAAAATACAACAGGTGTAAAATTTATTACTATAACAAGTAATATAAAAGTAATAATTAGTTTAAGTGATAACTTTAATCTTTTTTTATCTATCATAATTCTTCAATTTCTTCACTTTCATCTAAATACTCTATTTTTTCTTTTACCTTGTTATTTATTTTATTTTCATTATTATTTTTGTTTATCTTGTTATCTTTACCTTTATATGAGAATGCAATACTAAATAATGTTAAAGTAACAAGTATTGATATTAATACTTTAGGTTCTGTTAATGTTTTTTTCCATATTCCTAGTCTTGGTATTATTTTAACAACTTTACCAACCACTACACTTTTATCTATTGGATTATCTGATGTATTATTAGCATCTCCTTTTGTTACTATTACATCTTGTTCCATTTTAACAATTCTATGTGTTATAAAGTCTTTTCCAACTTTATATGTTATTATATCCTGTTCTTTTACATCTTTTGTTATTTTAACAATTATTACATCATCTATGTTTATTTCGTTTGCCATAGATCCTGTTGATACATCAAAAAATGTATATCCAAAAAAATTAACGTATGGTTTGTTTAAGATATTTAATACAAAAAAGTTATATAATGCAAAAAAAACAATGATGACAACGAAAAACATTAAAATATTAGTAACTACTTTTACTATTTTTTCAAATATGTTTTTCATTTTATCACCACCATTTTTATCCTTTTAAATCTTAATTTAAATATTGACTAAAATTAATACTTACTTTTATTTTTAATTCATTGTCATAAATACTTCCAAGCTCATAATCTTTGGTGTTATCATCTATATCTTCCCAAATAAGTGTTGTTCTTATATTATGCTTTATTCCATTTTCAATATCATCCAATGTTATTATTCCTATATAAGTATTATTATCTGTTTCTATTAGTTCTTTATTATTAACTTCTTGTAAAGATAAAACATGAATTGCTTCATTATCTATATTACTATAATCAAAAGTTATTTCATATTTTATTGCAACATCTGTTTGTTTAGGATCTATTATTATGTCATAATATCCTTTTATTGATGGTGCAACTTTACCACTTGCTACATGTTCATTTTCTTCCCATACAATATTTTGTAATTCTATATTATTTGTTTTTACTGCATCAATATCATTTACATCTATTTCCCATTTTGCTATATTTAATTCTTTTTCTATATTTCTATTTGTTTCATATAAAGCATAAGTACTTGAAACTGTATATGCCATAATTCCAAGTACTATAACTGTTGATAATATAAATATTTTTTTCATTACAATTCTTCTACATTTTTATTTTTTCTTGTTGTTTTACTATTTTCTTTTTTTTCTGTTTTTATTTCTTTTACTACTTCATATATTTCATATATAAATACAAATAGTATTGGCATTATAACAAATAGTAAGAATCCCCATCTTGATTCTAAAGCTTTTAAGATTCCACCTACACCATTATAAACTTTTGCATTTTCTAATGTACCTATCACATATTCTTGAGATAATGGATAGTTTCCTTCAATTGTAAATGTTGTTTCTTTTTCAACAGTTTCTGTTTGTAACACTTTTGAAAAACTAACATCTACTTGATTAGCATAAGTATTATAAAAGAAAATATGTTCTCCAGTTTTTATTTCACTTTTAACATCATGTTTTACAACTACTAAATCTCCTTTTTTAAGTCCATTTCCTAATTTATCATCTTCAACAATTATTAATGAACTATTCTTAAATGTTGTAATATTATATTTATTATAATTAAGTAAACAAGTTGTTAAAAATATAACTGTTGCAACATAAATAAATATTAATATTCCAAATACTACTTTTAACGTTTTTTTCATTACTACCACCATAAAAATTATATCACGTATATTTTTAATATGCAATTTTTTTATTTAATATTTTCCCTTTCTAAATTATTTTTTTTCACATCAAGTATAAACTTTATATTGTTTATATTTAAATTACTATTTATTATGGAATTATAAATAATAATTTTTTCCAAATCTTTTTTTAATATTGATACATTAGATTCATCTAAATTTTCGCAATCTATATTTAATAATTTATAATGTTCTTTTATTACTTTTTCTATATTATCATTTTTAAAAATACTTATATTATCTATTAGAGTATTATATGGACATAGTAGAAAATATTTTAAGTTTTCTATTATGTCATCTTTATTATCTATATTTTCTTTTTCTATACTTTTTATTAAAAAATTATAATTATAACAGCTTATTTTTAATATATCATATATTGATGATGAATCATTTATATTTAGAGATATTTTTTCACAAAAATTATTATTTTCATATTCATCATATAGATTTTGTAATTTAGTTATTTGTTCATTTATTAAAAGATTATATTCATCTTGCTTTAGATCATTTTTGTTATAATATGACATAAACTTTTTATTATATTTTTTTAATATTTTTTCTTCTTTTTTTATTTCTTTTAGTGTTTTTTTAGAACTTTGTTTATATTTTTCTTTATCTTTATATATTTCCTTTATATTATTTATTAAGAATAAATATTTTAAATAATTATCATACTCACATAACGAATTATATAAATTTACCAAATCATTATTATATTTTTTATAATCGTTATCATCTTTTATAAATGTTTTATATAAAGACTCTATTTTACTTTTATCATAATCTTTTATATCATATATACCTTCATAAAAATTATTAAATATTACATCTTCATTTTGTTTTCTATTATTATTTACAATTAATAATTTATTTATAGAATCTTTTATTTCTTCTTCATTTATTTTTGGAGTTATTTTATTTAAATGTTTAATAAAACATTTTTCATATTTTACATATAAGTATTTAAAATTTAAAGAAATATGATTTATAACATTAGGACATTTCCAGTAAATATTTGTAAATGACTCTTTTATTTTTTCTTCATCTACTTTATATAAAGGATTTACAAAAAAGTTTTTCATATAATTATAAGAATAATAGCTATAGCAAAAATCTTTATCTGTTAACTTTATATTACATTTTTTAAAAGTATTCATTAAATTTATAATTGTTTCATTTAGTTTTGTTAAATTTCCATTAAGATTTATATCTAATTCATATACATTTTTATCTAAATTTAATTTTTTATATGGAGATATTATATCATTTTTTAATACCATATAATCTATAAGAGTATTTATCTTTTTTAAATTTTCAACTTCATTTATATCGGTTTTTTTTATACCAAGCATTATGTTATCATATCTTTTTGTTATTTCCTCATATAAATCAGTTTGTAAATTTTTAGCTACTTTTAATATTTCACTACATTTTTGTTTATATTCATTTATATTTTTTTTATTTGTCTTTGGCATATTAGATAATACATCATTTATAACATTTAATTTTTCTTTGTATTCATTAATCATTAGTATCACCACTAGATAACTCTTCCATATCGCTTTCTAATTTGTTAATAAATTCTGTTATATCTTTATACATTTCTATTAAAGTGTCATTATCTAATTCCTTTGTTTTTACATCTTCCATCATTTTTTACCTCTTATATATATATTTTACTTTATAAATATGTATTTGTAAACATCTCCAATATAATTATTTCCATCATATAAACTAAAGTATAATTTATATGTTCCTGTAGTTAAGTTTTCTTTAAAATGTATATAGTAATTTAAAGATGCTGGAATACTATCTGTTATTAAATATTCATATTCGTTATTTGTTGAACTTAAATTATCACTAATATAATCTTTTAAATCAACCAAATCATAGCTTGTTGAATATATACTGTCATAATTTCTTCTTTTTAATGATATTCTAAGATTTGGATTTGAAAGACCTGATGTATATTTTATGTTAAACATAGATGAAGTTGAACCATTTAAATTCTTACCAGTTGTTTTATCTATTGTTATTTGGGTTTCACTTGCTGTTACATTTAAACCATATATTGCATTTACAATTTCAAGATTTATCTCTTTAGTATCTGATGATGTTAATCCATAATAAATTCCATCACCTGAGCCAAATGATTCAATAACAATTGTATATAATCCACTTGATAAACTACTATTTGTTGTATCAAATGTAAGAATAGATTGGACATTTGATACTTTATCTGCAACACTTATTCTATAACTTCCATCCATTCTTGGACTATATGATATTCCATTATAAATAATATATGTTCCCATAAGGTCATAACCATTTACTTTATTACCATTTTGATCTTTTAATGATATTTTTAATCCAAGTTTTTTCTCATAATAGTTAGTATCTTGTACTACAATACCACTTGGTAATTTAGTTTGTGTAAATGATAATGTTACTGTCATATTATTTTTATGTCCTACATACATCCTATCTTTATCAAGTATGGCATCAACTTTTATTAAAGCATCTGTATCTTTATATAAATTATAACCCATTACTCTTTGTTGGATACCAAGTACTCCAATTAATACTTGATCGTTTTTATCTCTTAACTCTATTAGTAATGTTTCATTTAATTTATCTTCTTCAATATTACTTTCACTAAAGTCTATTATAAATACGAACTCTTCTATTGCTTTTTTTAAGTCTTCATGGTAATAAATATTTTGTTTTTCGGCTTCATTAAAATTATTTGTTGTACTATTACTACCCATTTTTATAAATTTAGAAAATTCATATGATACCTCATTAAAAGTATTATATTCTTCTAGTGATTTTTCATAATCTTCTTTGCTTACAACATAATAATAATATTCTGGATTTTCCATGTTAGCATAATCTATCATTGTTATTCTTGTGTTTTCTGGCAATGAAAAGCTTGAGACTAGAACATGGTGATATCCTTCTTTATATAAGTTTTTATCACTTTCTGCATATAGTGAATAATAGGTACTTATACTTGATGTTGTTGTTACATTAGTTGCTGTTGTTGCAAATAAATCATACTTTCTACCAGCTGAAATGGCACCTTCATATTCAGTTGTTTGATATAATGCACGTTGAAGATTAACTATTATATTTAATCTTTCAACTTTATTTTCAATAGGACTTATTGGTGTTACAACTTGTAAAGATATTGTAACACTTCCCATGTCTTTTGATGTTTGCAAGTTTTTAGAGTGATATAAATAAAATAATAGGCTTGGTACAGTACTTGAGTTTTCACTGTAATAAGATGTACTGCCACTATAAGGATTGCTACTTACATCATCTGTATAAAAAGTTGTTTTTGCGTTATTCATCCAACCAGTATTACTGCTTTCCATAACTAAACTCATTTTAGTATCCGCATCATCTGATATTCTTGGAATATCACTACTATTTGTTAAAGTTACGTCCTGATCTAATTCGCTATATGAAAAACCTACAACTGTAAATATAGTATTTGGTGCTGAAAAATTAATTAATGGTAATTCTACTGCTCCTAAAGTTGAATATTTTGATGCTACTAAATCAATTTCATATGATGCAACAACTTCTCCAACTGCCCACATATAATAGTTAGCATCATCTGGAGTTGGATCTATATATTTTTGAATAATAGTCCCAGCATTATCCTCATTTTCATAATTTGTATAAAAACCATTTACTGTTATATCATGATTTGTTTCATGAAGTCCTAGTACATAACTACCATCTGAAAAATAGAAAAGATCATTTGATGATACATTATCTAGGGAATTATATGAACTATCATACATAGCAGTTTCTATATTACCATTTCTATCATGATTATAAAGTCCAAAAAATGTCATACCAGAAACTTTTCCATAAGCAGATACGCTTTCATTTTCTGCAATATTGATATTTTTACCTTCCCATATATATATTCTATTATCAACATTTTTGGTAACATTTCCATTATCATCTATTAAAACTTGTGATAATGTTTCTTCTCCATTTATATCTACTAAAGATGAGAATTTTTGAAGCATATTTGTACCATTTACAAGATAGATATTTGTATTATTTTTTAATTTTAGATGTCCTATTCTTGATAGACTAAATAATACATTTGAATATTCATTTGTTCTATCTGTTGCACCATTAAGTTCTATATAAGAATTGCTTATTGTTACTATATCAGATCTTTGAATTGAAATATTTTTCATTGGATTTTCTTTTGTTCCATAGTTACTAATATCAATATAACTATATCCACCAGATGATGATGCATTTCCTGATCCAAAAATAGAACCTTTTATTTCATACTTGTTATGTCCTTCTGCATTTAAATTCATATTGATTCCTGTTGTTACACTTATGAAACTAAAGTCGTATTCACTACTTCCTGATGCGTTTGCTTCACCACCACCAAAGACTGTTCCATCTATTATGATATTACCTTTTTCTAGGTTTTCTACTGATGATGTTACATCTCCTATATTAAGATTTGTTATTCCATATACTTTGGCAGTATTAGCACCACCATAAACATTTCCTCCAACTTCACTTCCTGTTACATTTACAGTTACAACAGAATTATTATTTTCTTCAGTACCAGTATTAGCAGCATTACCACCACCAAATATGTGATGTAAAACTTTTGTAGTTCCAGTAACATTTAATGTAGAGTTACCATTTACTATAGCACTTTGTCCATTACCGCCACCATAAATGCTACCAGATACGTTTGAATTTACTACTGTAACATCGGTATTTCTATTAACACCTGCTTCATTTCCACCACCAAACATATCATTACTTATATTAGATGATGTGATATTTAATTTTGTTTCTCCAACTTGAGCTTTGTTTCCTCCACCATAAATGGTATCAATGGAACTACTTTCAATTACTAAATCTGTTTTATTAACATTTCCTCCTAAGTTATTACCACCATAGATAGTACCAATAGTAGATGTGTTTTTTACATTTATATTTGTTTGTTCAACGTTTCCACTACTATTTGAACCACCATATAAGTTTATTATTTTACTATTTTGAACATCAATTTGTGTTGTTGTAACATTAGCTTTGTTACCACCACCAAAGACGTTTTCTATTTCATTAGTTATATCTTTTATTAAAATATCACTTTCAGTCGCTACAGCTTCATTTCCACCACCATAGATGGTATTTATAGTTCCGTTTGTTACATCAATATCAGATTTTGTAACAACTCCTCCTAAATTATTTCCACCATAGATAGTATTTACAACACCACCAGTTATATTTATATCTGTTAAAGGTACATTACCTAAAGTGTTTGAACCACCATAGATAGTGCTACAGTTTCCTGATGTTAAATTTATATTTGTTTTTGTAGTTATATCTGCTTCTTCACCACCACCAAAAACATTTGTTATTGTAGCTCCTTGAACATTTACATTTGTTTCGTTTGTTATGGCTTTTTTACCGCCACCATAAATTGTTGCTGCAGTTCCTGTTATAGCATTAATATTTGATGTTTCAAGACTTCCTCCTAAGTTATTGCCACCATAGATAACTTCAACATTACTACCTTGTAGATTTATATTACTTTCTCTAACATTACCACTACTATTTGAACCTCCAAATACTGTTTTAGGACTATCTCCATTAAGTTCTATATTTGTTTCAATTAAAACATCAGCTGCATTTCCACCACCATAGATAGTATCTACTGATGAACCATTTATAATAACATTAGTTGAACTTGATGTAGCAATGTTTCCCCCACCATAAATCGTATTTATATCTCCATTATTTAAAGTAACATTAGTTAGGGTTGTTGTCCCACCTAAATTATTTCCACCATAGATATTATTTGCTATTCCACTTTCTATTAAAACATTAGTTTCTAAAACATCTCCAAGTTTATTTGAACCTCCAAATAAGTTTTCTGTTATGTTAGAACCATCAAGTTTTACGTTTGTCTCATTAGCACCTGCTTCATTTGAACCACCATAAACATTATTTGATGTTCCTCCATAAAGATTAACATGTGTTGTTAAAACTCCAGTTTTGTTTCCTCCACCATATATATTTGTACAAACACCATCATTTAAATTAACGGTTACTATGCCATTTGGGGTGCCTGATGTGTCATTTCCACCATAGACATTTGTAATAGTTCCATTATTTATATCGACATCTACATTACCACAAACATATGGTATTATATCGCTACTTCCTTCGCCACCACCAAATACATTTGTTATATTTCCATTATTTACTACTACTTTTGTATTATAACTAGATACACTTGTTGTTTGAGATTCACCATTAACACTACCATATGCACTACCACCATAGACACTATTTATAGTAGGTCCAGATGTTTCATTTCCTATTGTTACATTTACATCTTCTGTTACAAATGTTCCAATATTATTTTGATTTAAATAACCACCTTTACCACCGCCATATACTGAACCCTTTACTTCTCCTCCAAGTATATTAACATTTGTCTTGCCATATACGGTTCCAAGTTCATTACTACCACCATAAATAGAGTTATTAACAGTTCCATCTGTCATAGTAATTGTAATATTAGCTTTGGTTGTTGAATTTCCTGAACCATTATTGTTTCCACCGCCATAGACAGAATCATCTATTTGACCACCATTTATCTTTATTAAAGTTGTCGTTGAATTTTGTGATGATACAACTCCTGTTGCACCATAATTTCCACCACCATATACTGATCCTCTAATGTGACACATATCATTAATTATAATATATGAATTATCATTTGATCCTATTGTTGATGAACCTTGTTTTCCATTTCCTATTCCAAATACACTTCCAGATTCTGCTCCATATAATGTATTTTGATTATTTACAAGAGTTTCATCTCCTATTTCTGCTACTCCTCCGATATAGATGTAACTACTACCGTTAAGTTTACCATCACCTTCACTTGCTTGATAACCATTTGATCCTCCAAAGACAGAATATAAAACTTTTCCTCCAGTTATTTGAAGAATTCTATTACCATATGTTGCTGTTTGTCCTGCTCCTGATGTTATCATGGTAACTTCTCCACCTGTCATATAAATATATGTATCATTGTAATTACTTCTTGAACTACTTGTTAAAGGGCCTCCGATTAAGTTGTAGATGCTTCCACCTTCAACAACTATTTTTCTTGCTGCATAGTGTGTTCCACCCATTCTTCCTCCAACATATATACCAGCTGTATAATCAGTTTTTCCTTGTCCAAATATACCACTTTTAACTGTTAATGAAAAAAGTATTCCTTCATTGCTATCTGAATAATAGTTATCATTCCATGCTCCACAAGCACAGTAATACAATATTAAATTATTGTTATTATCTGTCACCCTATCGTAATCATTTCCATAAATTGCTTCTGCTTTTATGTATATATTTTGATGACCTGAATTTTGATTACTAGTATTTGTTATAGACATAGTTTGATAATAACCGCTTTCAACAATAAATCTATATTTTGTTAAAGAAGTTCTACTTCCAACATTACTTGTTGTATTATTTCCACCTAATATAGATCTAAATGTAGCATAGTTACCTTGTTTTTCTATTCCTCTTCCAAGTTTTACATTTTGATAATTGCCATAAAAATATCCATTTGATGTAGTACTAGATGATGGATCATTATTTAAAGTATAATTTTGTCCTGATGATATTGTTATGTATTCAATTCTTGTTGCATTATAACATTTGACATATGTCCTTGATACAGTCCAAGTTGGATTATAATCTGTGCCATTATCTATTCCTTTTAATGTAAATGGTTTGTCATGGCTTCCCCAAGAATCACTTCTACTTTGTGTCATAACTAAAATATTAGTATCTCTTGTTACAAGATAATAATAATCATCATCTATATTTACTTTATTTTCAATTCCATTTTCATCATAATAGTTTATAAGTTCATAAACACTACATGTACTATAATTACAGTTACCACTTAATTTATTACCGTCTTCATCATAATAGTCTGACATATCGCTTTGACTTGCAATTTCTTTTAACCTGTAAAATCCTGACATATTAGAATTTGCATCAAATGAATTATAGTATGTTTCATCAACACTTGTAGGTTCTAAAGTGGATGATATATCAACAATTTGCATTCTATTATTTTGTAATTCATAGTAATCTTTTTCCTCATCGTAAAGATTACTTTCTACTTCTTCATAATAAGTACAACCGCCCCAAGTTCTACATCTACAGTTTCTGTTAGTAAGACTTCCATTTGCATTATACATGTTAGCACAACTACTACCATTTGCTACTAAAACGCTATTATAATAATTGCCTACCAAATCATATCTATATTCAATTTCATAAGCTTTAATTTCTTTCATTCCCACATTATCTAAAGTATTTATTGCAGTACTCCAAGATGTTGAACCAAGCAACACTTTATTAGCGCTTACATAACTAGCATTAAATGTAATTGTTATATCATTTGGAAGTCCATTACTATTATAAGTCACAGGTATTTTTGCATATCTTACATAGTATGTATTATCAAAACTTAACTCTACATTTTCATAATTTGTAATCCAGCCATTAAAAGCTAAATCATTTGGAATATCTGCAAAAGGATTATCTATTAATTCTAATAAAACATAATCATCAAGTTTTGATTCTGTTTCATTATCTGATACATTTAGTATTTTGTAATATATGTACTTACTTTGTCTTTCATTTAATCCAACATAACTTGTTTCATTATATATTAAGTCTTTACTATCATAAGTTATATTTAATCTAACTAAATTTTTATTACTATATATTTTTTTATCTTCAGTTGTTGGAAGTGTTCCATCATTATCTGTATAATTTAAACCATTATAATAATACCAATCTCTCATATCATCATTAACATATACAGTATCTCCTGATACACCACTACTTACACTATTTGGATTTGATACATAATCTGCATATGTTTTAAAAAAAGTTGTAACTAGAATAATTAATAAAGAAAATACTGGAAGTATAAAAATTATTTTAAGTTTAGTATTTGGATTCAAATTTTTTATTTTTTTTATTAACTTTTTCATAGTTCACCTACCTTTTCTTATTCTTGGTTTATTATGCTGGATTTGTTGATAATTTTATTGTTAATTTAGCATCTCCAACTGATGCTTCATTTTCACAGTCAACATCTTGTCCTTCTATCCAGATATATATTCTTATTTTACTTACTCCACTTGGCAAATCAAATATTTTTTCATAACCATCTCTATTTGTTTTTGTTGCATAATCTATATCTACTCTTTTAAATTTTGTACTATTTTTTTCTTCTGTTGCATCACTTAATGGAATGTTATCTTCTCTTGTTATTTCATCTGTAACACCATCATAATTTATTTTTACTCCATTTTCTTTGGTTGTTACAATTCCATATGTATTAAGAGCATTAAAAACTCCTCCATCAGTATGAGTGTCATAGTTTGGTTCCCAAATATATGGTTTTGTTGCACTATTTAATGCTTGAGAAATTAAATAGTTTGTTTCTTTAGGAACATTTCCTTCGTTTAAAAAAGCAATTCTAAAAGCATTTTCAATACCAACTGTTTTTTCGCCACTAAAGGTAACTCCTGAATCAGTTGTCAGATATAAATTTTTTGGTGATGTTGTTCTTAAAAATATATCAAATACAATAAATTTACCACTGCTTAAAACACCATATCCAAATTCTTCCATACTTCTTGTTGTTGTTAGTAAAAAATTTCCATTTATGTCGTCGTTTGTTGCAATTCCATGATATAGTTTTAAAAAACCATTTTCATCGATAAGTCCTCCGCTTGATACAGGTTCTAAATAAAGGGGAATTTGATTTGTACTTGTTAGATAAGTTGTATCTTTAACATCAATAAGTTCACCTGTTGTAATAGATGCTTTCCAGTTTAGTGCATCTGCTGATATATCTATTCCACCTACTGTTGCAACTTTTATATCAAGTGAATCAATTGTAACCATTCTATTTGCAGAAAACCAGGCATATGATGATACTGAAAAAAGTAATAATGTTCCAAACATTAATAATAATAGTAAAAATAATCTATTTTTTTCCTTCTTTTCTTCTTTATATTCTTTCATAATTACCTCTTAATCAACAAAATGTTCATCTCTTATTTTAATATGCAATTTTATTTCTCCACCTAAAATATCATCAAGGCAATCAGGGTCATCACCTTCAAGCCATATAACAATCGTATACTTATCTACTTCATTTGGATTAAATAATCTTCTTTCTCTTACAAATGCTTTATCTTTGCTATAAAAAGGAGTTGTATTTGTTTCAGGAAGATTTGTTATATTGTTTATTTTAGCGTAAATTGTTTTTTCTCCATTTTGATAAACCATTACTCTTAATGCTTCATCAACATTTTTTATAACATCATCTATATAAAGTTCAGTCCAATAATTTACTACATCTTCTCCTATATTTTCGACATAGTAAGTATATGCTATATAATTATCTCCATTATGACTTCCATCTTTTTCATTATCAATATTACTTGGTATCCAATCAACTGATATATTATCTAAAAAATCTATTTTACCAGCACTTAATTTAACTTGTGGTTCTTTATATCTTATATCTTCATATAATACTAAATTTTGTTTTAAAGTTGTATTCTTATCCAAACTTATTGTAAAATGTCCACCATTATATGTTATTTCTAATATAAAATAGAGAATAATTAGAAAAATTAGTAAAAATAGCAAAATCCATTTGGCTTTTTGATAAAACTTTTTTCTTGTTTTAATTCTATTTGCTTTTACTAATACTTCTTTAGCCATGCATACTCTCCTACCTTCATATATTATAAATATAATAATACCATAAAATATGACAAAAAACAACATTTATAATAGTCTTAATGTTTACATATTTTTTGTAAATAAAATGTCATAATTTTACATAATAATTGTCTTGTTGTTTACATTAATTGTATAATAATAATGTAAGAATGTATAAGGAGGGATAGATAATGATTAAAATAAAAAAATTTAATTTATTAATCGCTTTTGTTTCTCTTTTAATGTGTTTAACATTTATACAAGACACTTATGCTAAATATGTTAATAATATAAGTGGTGAAGCAAATCTTACAATTGCAAGATGGAAGATACTTGTTAATGATGAAGATATTACAACTGGTTCTTTAGCCCAAGAAGTTATAACTCCAGTTTTTAGTGGTACTGATTATATTAAAAGTGATGTTATAGCTCCTACATCAACTGGATATTTTGATATTATAATTGATTCAAAAGATACTGATGTTTCATTTAATTATACTATAACTGCAAATGCTTCTTTAGAAAGTAGTGTAACAGATCTTGTTACAACAGGTTATTCTATAAATGATGGCGAAGTTATTAATTTTGAAAATTATAATGAAAATATAACAGGTACTATAGATTATAATACAGCTGATGTTACAACAATTAGAGTATATGTAATGTGGAATGATAGTGATTCTAATAATATGGATAATAATGCCGATACAATTGCTGCAACAACTGATGAAAGTAAAGCTTTATTAAATGTATCACTTTCATTCATTCAAAATAGAGGAGAATAATAAAACATAAAAAAAATACGAAAAATGAAAATCGTATTTTTTTATTATCTTATTTTATTATTCTTCAACTTGTACAGCAGTTATTTTAACAACTAAACTTATACTTGGAACACTTGGATTACTCTTTTTAAAAAGATATGCTCTATTACCCCAATATGTATCTTTATCATCATCACCACTTTCATAAGGCCATGTAACTGATAAAGAAAATTCTCCTGTTCCTCCATGTGATTCCATTAAATGATTATCAGTATTAAACACCACTTTAAATGGATAGTCATTAGCTAATTTGTTTGACAATTCTTCACTTGTAAGATCTATCCCTGTTTGATACTTATCTCCTAAAATAGAAGCACTAATTATTTCATATGAAAATTTTGCTCTTGTTTCACTATTATTTGTGGCAGTTATTTTTTGAAGATAATCAGTCATACCGGGATATAATTCTGTTATATCAAAATTTATTTCTTGTGAAAGTTCTGTACTTCCAACTGTAAATGATACATCCCATGCTTTTACGTGTGCTGTTATATTTGAATCAACTTTTGTTGTATAAACAAACCACGCAAAGACATTGGTTGATAAAAGAAAGAATAAAAGTAGTATAGTTGATAATTTAGTTTTTTTAAATACTCTTTTTATTATTTCAAATACATCTTTCATTATAATTCTTCCTCTTCATCATCTTTCTTTTTATTATTTTGTTTTTCCATACGTTCTTCTTTTTTCTCTTCAATTATTTTTATAATTTCTATAAACACTAGAACAACAATTGGCACAAATAAAAGAAAATAAAATCCATATACATTATTAACAATTTTAGATATAAAACTTAATATATAAGTCTTATATATTATCTTTCCTATTATTTGATCTTCACTTATTTTAGGATCTTCTGTTGGATTTGCTATACCCTTTGTTATAAAACTATATTTCCCATTTTTCATTTCCTTTTTTATTACTTGATGGGCTACTATTTTTCCAGCAAAATCATCTTCTTTACCATTATATACAACATCGTCATAAACTTCTATATCACTTGCTTTAACTTCTTTTGCTAATACCATATCACCAACTTTATATTTTGGCTCCATACTACCTGTTACTATAGTAAATAGTCTATAACCTCCTAAAGAAAGATTATTATTAGAAAATTTTTGAATTACTATTAAAGCCATTATTAGTACAATAAATATTGTTATCACTGCTTTTATAAAACCAATTGTAAATTTAACAATATCTTTTTCCATTATATCATTATATTTTGTTTTAATTTTTTCTATCATAATAATTCTGCCTCACTAACTTTTCTTATGTATTCATTAAGATGTTTTTTAAATCTTCTTTGAATTTCCATATCATTTTCAATATTTTTATATTTTATTACTGCATATTGTTTACTTACAATATTTTTTAACTGTTCTTCACTTAATGACTCATTAACATCTAATACTTTTGATACCATATTAGCAATTAATTTTTCTGATACTTCTTCTTTATTTATTTCTTCTTTTTTAGAATCTTTATTTAAAGACGACATAACTAGATAATTTAACATCATTGTTTCATCAATATATTTTTTTAAATCTCCATTATCATTATAATCTTTTTTCTCTTTTATATTTGTACCATCTTCATCTATATTTTCTTGCATATAATTCCACAAATCAAGTGCATATTGGAAATTAACATTTTTTAAAATCATATTTGTCTTTTTTATAGGAGATGTTACAAGTGCAATATGTAATTTATCAATACTTTTATAAACATCAGCTCTTGTTAAATCTGCTATTTTAACTTCGAGATTAGAGATTCTTTCTTCAATATTATTTCCCTTTAATTTGTCGTTTTTCTCTGATTTTAAATTTAATGAGATGTTAACATTTTCTTTGCCAACTTTTGTTACACCATTATATGTTAAAAATTTATTATCTTTGCAAAATGAATCTTGTATTCCTGATGTTTTTTTTCTAGCAATATAAAATTGCATATTTTTTATTAAACTATAAATAAATCTATTTTCATATGTATTAAAACTTTCTTCTTTATTTATATTTAGTATTTTAGATGGTCTTACATCTCCAGTTTTTTTGTCATAATCTTGAATAAGGTTTGTATTACGCGATAAGTGTTTTATACTTTCAACTGTTATTCTTCTTGCAAGTTCTATTTTCACAACATCTTCTTCATTTACTATAAATCTGTTGGGATTTCTTAATATATTATCAAGATATGGTATAGTTAATTCCATTTTATCTATCCAACCAGTATCTGTTTCAACCTTATTGTAATCTAATTTTACATTTAAAGCAGAATCAATATTATTATTAAATGATTTAATTTCATTAGTATTACTACTGTTATAAAACTCTAATACTTTTAAATCATCCATATACTACCTCCTAACTGCTAAACTAAGCTAATTTCTTTAATCTTAATAAATATTCTTTGCACTCTTTAAACTCAGTCTCTCCAAATTTATCATCTAAGAATTTTATAAATCCATCTATTTCATCTCTTATATAAGAAATGTTTAATTGTTCAAATTTTCTTAATACTTTACGTGCCATAAAATAATCTATACCATTGAGTTCAGTTCCTCCTGCTGCTTTATATACAGGTACAAATTTTTTCATATGGGCAACGATACGATTACCAAAAGCAATACGGAAATGTTTTATTACATAGTCATCCATTTCTTCAATTTTCTTTAATGAGCTTTCTGTTATTTTATAATCATTTATTGCAGTTTGAAATAAATTATCAAGATATGAATAATTTATATTTTGTGCATCTGTATCAATTGGTTCAAATGCTTTACCTTTATCATTTATATCTATTGGCATAGCACGGTCGTATACTTTATCTGTTACCATAAATGTTGAATCATCGTTATTGATTGTTCCTATATACCAAACATTTGGAGATATTTTTAATTTTCCTCCGATTAATTTTTTAGGGTCATTTTTCCATTTGCTTGGTACAAGTTCAACTATCCACTCATCTTTATTTGGCATTTCAAGTATTGATAACATTTCTGCAAAGTAATACTCAACACGTGATATATTCATTTCATCTAGTATTACAGTATAGATATCATCTGTATATCCTGCCATATATATTTCTTTTAATACTTCAGTTTCATTAAATTTTTTAGTAAATTCGTTAAAATATCCAAAAAGTTCTGTACGGTCTCTCCATGATGGTTGTACTGATGCTACACATGAATCATGCTTTAAAAATTTTCCCCAAGCATATGCAAGAGATGTTTTACCAGTACCAGATATACCTTGTAAAATTATAAGCTTTGTTGATGCAATAGCAGATATAAAAAGTCTTATCATTTCAACAGAATAATATAGTCTAAGACGTGAAGCAGCAAAGTTTCTAAATAAATTAACTAGTTCTTCAAGTGAGAAGGTATTACCATAGTTTTGAACTTTGTAATCTTTAAATTCTTCATCTATTTCATTTAATTTAGCAAATCTTATGCCTAAATTTTCTTCTTCTTCTACTTTTTCAAGATTTTGTTCCTCATTTGGATCTTCACCTGGTTTTAATCCAAGCTGTGATACTTTCATTGCCAATATATCTTGTTTTTCTTTTGTCATTGTTGCAACTTCTTTATTTAAAGTTGCAATTTCTTCTAACATATCCTCTTGTTCTACCAAAGTTTTTCTAAATCTTAAATATTTTTTTATTAAAAAATAAATTATAAAAACAATTGCTGATAATAATATTAAAAGTAAAATAATTGTTAAAGCAACAAATACCCATTCTGCTCCATTAAAATCATTTTTATAATCATTAATTATTTTAATATACGAACCTATATTAAAGGTATTTTTAATTCCTACAACTATACTTTTTAAAAAAATAACAAATCCGGAAAAAAATTGTTGTAAAAATTCGTATAAAAATCTTATAAATGTATCCATGTTATACCTCCTAATATGTTACTATATTTGTCTTGTCTTTTAGTTCTTTAAAGTTATATTTTTCATCATTTACTATTATATAATAAAACATATTTAATTGTAATAATAATTTATCATTTATTATAAAATCATCATCAATTATTAATGCTATTTTATATCCATTACTAATCATTTCTTTTATATTTTTTTCCATTGTTTTATATTCTTTATAAGTAATTTTAAATATAAATCTATCTTTTATTAAATCATTATCTATTATTTTAAATAGTCTTTTTATTTTTTGATCCTTAAAAAATATAGTATAATCAAAATCTAATAAATAATATTTATTTGGTTTACAATATATAGTATCATTTAAAAGTTCAAAACTTAACATATAATAACATGCAAATATTTTTTGCTCATTTACTAAATCTCTTTGATACGCTTTATTTATTGCAAAATTGCTATAAATTTCTGGAAATTTAATATTATATTTAAGACTTGTATCATATAGCTTTTTAATATTTGTCTTTTTATAATCTAAATAAAAATCATTTGTTTTAAATGAAGAGAAAAATTCATCTTTTCTTTCAAAAGAACTTTTTATTTCTTGTTCTATTATTTTATTTTGTTCTTTATTTTCTTCAATTAACGTATTTTTAAAAGATATTATTTCATTAACTAAATCATTATTATATTCTGCCATTTCTACTAAATTTTTAGCATACAAAAACATTTTATAATTAACATCTATTTCATCTTTATAAAATAAAGTTTCTTTATTCATAGTGTTTTTTAAATTTTCAAAATTTTTTTGAATCATTATACTTTTAACTCTAGAATCTGGTGCATAGAAATCGTAAAAATTATAAGAAATATAATTATTTATAAATTCGTCTACAATATCTTTTATGTAGTATTTTTCTAAAATCATTTTACAATAGCTATGAATCATTTTTTTAAAATATGACGTATATGTATCTATAATATTTTTTTTCATAAATTACCTACTTTCAAAGTTTATTATTGATGTTTCATTTACAATAGGATAAGTATAATTGTTACTAGTATTTACTTTGTAAAATCTAACCATTGATGATGATATCGCATCAATTTTATAAGTATATCCACTGATATAACTATTACCATCAATTATTGTAGTTGTTTCGTTTTCTTTTATTAAATACGATGGATTTGTTAAATCAAGTCTTACTATATTTGGATCAAATGTTAATTTTATATAAGCAGAATAGCATTTTTCTTTTTTAGAATCTGGAAGATTTAAGTATGTAGTTATATCTAGTCTATCTCCAATATTATAAGAATCAAAAGCTTCTTCTACTGTATAATAATCTATTGTGTTAGTTATTCTAAACTCTAAATACGGACTTTTTTCTTCATCTGTTATTTCATAAGATAAACCTATTTTACCAACCTTTAAAATAAATCTTGCAGAAATTGTTTTTTCATATGGATAAGTTGATTTTGCAGATACATATATTAATACTGTATCGCCATCGTTAAATGATGTATTTGGAGTTACTACTATGTTAAAAGAATCAGTATTGGTAGAACTATATATTGTTCCTTGTGTTTTTGTAATCTGACATGTAATAGTATCAGAACATTGATAGATAATATCATAAGTTATATCTGTATCTGATGATAATAAATTATTTTTAATACTATTCATATTTATATTGATTGTATATTCTCCTGCTCCAGCCCAATTTTCTAAGCTATATGTTGCGGTTTGTTCCTTAAGTTTATCACTATTAAAATAGAATTTTTTTGTTTGAAAATAAAAAGTTTGAATTCCATCATAAATATATCTACCAAATGTTATACAGCAAGTTATAACAAGTAGTAAAACACCAATTAAGATTATTAATTTTTTATTTTTTAACTTTTTGACATTAATCTTTTTTATACATTTACATCTCATATAATTCATTCCTCTATTTTATATTAAAATTATAACACATTATAAATTATTATTCTATATTAATTTGATAACAAGAAAAGTGAAAAAATAATATAATTATTTTTTCCTTAAGAATTCCAATGGA
>CAMEXD010000014.1 GCA_945947035.1 uncultured Mycoplasma sp.
CATTGGAATTCTTAAGGAAAAAATAATTATATTATTTTTTCACTTTTCTTGTTTTATAAATAAAATTTTTATATAAATATTTAATAGTAAATGTTATAATTATTCTAGGAGTGATAATATGTTGGATTTAGAAAATACTAAACTGGAAAGAACAGTTGATGCTCTTGGTAATTTAATTGATTATTTTTCTATTAATAAAAGTGTTCTTTTAAATAAATATTCTAAAATGACAGATAAAGAAATTATAAAAGATATGGCAATTAATGTTTATCGTACTATAGGACCTAAATCAACATATTATGATTATGCATTAGATGTAATTATGAATTATAATTATGCTATATGTAAGACTAAAGAAGAATTAAAAATAGTTTTAGATAAGACATTTAATAGAGATACTAATTTATAAAAATGTTAAATTTTGGCAAAAAATATAAAAGCATTGACAAACATATGTTTTATAAAATATAATAATCTCATATATATTTTTGGGAGGTTATTATATGGAAAATTTAATTAATTATAGTGAAAAAATGTTTGAGGATATTAAGCATATTGATAAAAATGGCAATGAATATTGGGAAGCAAGAGAGTTAATGCCATTACTTGAATATGCAAAATGGGATAATTTTAATAATGTTATTAAAAGTGCAATGATTGCTTGTATAAAAAGTAATGTTAGTGTTTCAGATCATTTTCCCGAACTCGGGAAAATGGTTGATATTGGTTCAAATACAAGAAGAAAAATTATAGATTATAAATTATCAAGATATGCATGTTATTTAATTGTACAAAATGCTAATCCTAAAAAGAAATCAGTTGCTTTAGGACAAACATATTTTGCAATTCAAACAAGAAAGCAAGAACTTAATGAGTTAGAATATTCTAAACTTTCAGAAGATGAAAAAAGATTATATAGAAGAAAACAAACAAAAGATGGTAATAAAGTTTTATACAAAATTGCAAGTGAAAAAGGAGTTAAAAATTTTGATAAATTTACTAATGCTGGATATAAGGGATTATATAATGGTGAAACAGCCGATGATATAGCAAAAAGAAAAAAGTTAAGATATAGAGAAGATATTTTAGATAATATGTGTAGTGCAGAATTAGGTGCCAATATATTTAGAATAACTCAAACAGAAGAATTATTAGAAAAACAAAAAGAGAAAAGTGAAACACTTGCTACTGATACTCATTACAAAGTTGGAAAAGAAATAAGAGAAACAATAAAAAGATTAGGTGGAACAATGCCAGAAAATTTACCAACTCCTAAAAAATCTATAAAAGAACTTGAACAAGAAAAAATATTTAAAATTAATAATAATTAACATTTATTAACAAAATTGTTGATAAGTGAAAACAAAATTAAAATAGTTTTAATTAACCTTTACAACTTCTTAAAATAGTGATTTAATATAATTATCTTTTATTAAGAACGAGGGAGAGACTAAGCTCAAAGAACTCGTACCAACCTGCATATGTAAGGTGGTAAAGCTAGATCAATGAAAGAACAATGCATGCTAAGCTCTTTCAAGAGCTTTTTTTAATAAAAGTTTAAGGAGGAGTTATGAAATATTATTTTACAAGTGAGTCAGTAACTGAAGGACATCCAGATAAAATATGTGATAAGATTGCTGATAAAATTTTAGATAGTGCTTTATCAGTTGATAAAGAAAGTAAAATGGCTGTTGAAGCAACTATTAAAGATGATTTAATTTTAATTTATGGTGAAGCAAAAACTAAAGCAGTTTTAGATTATGAAAAAATTGCCAAAGAGGTGTTAAAAGATATTGGTTATACTGAAGAATTTAATGTTATAGTTAAAGTAAGTGAACAGTCAAATGAAATAAATAGTGCAGTAGTAAAAAATAAAATTTGTGCAGGTGATCAAGGAATAATGTTTGGCTATGCTACAAATGAAACAAAAAATTTTATGCCACTTCCTATTTGCTATGCAAATAAACTGGCTAAAAAATTAACAGAAGTAAGAAAAACTGATAAAAATACACCATTAAAACCTGATGGTAAAACTCAAGTAACGGTTGAATATATTAACAATAAACCAGTAAGGATCGATACTATAATTATTTCTTGTCAACATATAAAAGATATTTCTCAAGAAAGCTTAAAAAAGTACATAATAAAAAATGTTATTGATGAAGTAGTTACTAAAGAACTTACTGATAATAACACTAAATATTTAATAAATACAAGTGGCTCTTTTACTATTGGAGGACCTTTTGGTGATAGTGGTACAACGGGTAGAAAAATTGTTGTTGATACTTATGGAGGATTTTCAAAAGTTGGTGGTGGCTGTTTTAGCAGTAAAGATCCATCAAAAGTTGATAGAAGTGCAGCTTATTATGCAAGATATGTTGCAAAAAATGTTGTAGCACATCAATTATGCGACAGATGTGAAATTCAAATATCTTATGCAATAGGAAAAGAATATCCGATATCTATTTATATCGATACCTTTAATACAAATAAAGTTGATATAAAAGATATCTACAATTATGTAAATAAAAACTTTAATTTTTCAGTAGATAACATAATAAAAGAAATAGATTTATTAAGACCTATTTATTATCAAGTTGCAGCATATGGTCATTTTGGAAGAGAAGATTTAGATTTACCTTGGGAAAAAATAAAAAACTAAGATACTTATTAACAAAATTGTTAATAATAATTACTAAAAAAGATATTAACAAAAAAATGTTAAAAAGTAAAAGATAGATAAAAAAGTCTTTTACTTTTTTTAACATATAATATATAATTTATTTGTAATAAGGTGGTGCTTTTATGGAATTAAAAGATTTAGCAATAATTTATAATAAATTTAACTCTAAAATAAATGATTTATGGAGGATACTTTGACACAGATAATAAAATAAAAAAATTAGAAGAATTAAATCATAAAATAAGTGATGAAACAATTTGGAATGATAGAGATTTAGCAAATAGTTTAGTAAAAGAACAATCTGATTTAAAAAAATCTTTAGATAAAATAATTACTATAAAAGAAAAAACAACTAGCAATATAAACTTACTAAATATGTTAGAACAAGATTTTGATGATGAAATATTTAATTTATTATTTGAAGAACAAGAACAAATAAAAAAAGATATTGAAGAATTAGAACTTGAAACTTTATTAAATGGTAAGTATGACAAACTAAATTGTATTTTTGAAATACATTCAGGTGCTGGTGGTACAGAAGCTTGTGATTTTGCCAATATGATATTTCGTATGTATCTAAGGTATTTTGATAAAAAAGGATATACATATAGTGTTATAGATATGCAAGAAGGAGAAGAAGTTGGAATAAAAAGTGTTTCAATAGAAGTGGATGGATTTAATGCATATGGATATCTAAAATGTGAAATGGGAGTACATAGATTAATTAGACTTTCTCCATTTGATGCTAATCATAAAAGACATACATCATTTGCAGCTGTTTTTGTAAATCCTTTAACACTTGATACAGAAGATATAAAAATAGAAGATAAAGATTTAAAAATAGATGTATATAGAAGTAGTGGTGCTGGAGGACAAAGTGTTAATACAACAGATTCAGCAGTTAGAATAACCCATCTTCCAACAGGAATTGTTGTTACTTGTCAAAATGAAAGAAGCCAATTACAAAACAAAGAAAAAGCATTATCAATTTTAAAAAGCAAATTAAAATTAATAGAAGAAGAAAAAGAAAGAAAGGAGTTGGATAACCTTAAAAAAGATAATAAAAATATCGAATTTGGTTCTCAAATAAGAAGTTACGTTATGCATCCTTATTCAATGGTAAAAGATCATAGAACAAATATTTCAACAAGTGCGGTAGATAAAGTATTAGATGGTGATCTTGATATTTTTATTGAAGGTTATTTAAGAAAATAATATGGAAACAATATTAAAAAGCATTTATAAAAAACATAGATTATTAAGAACAATAGAACTTGTCTTCGGTGTTTTAATAATGGCTATATCATTTAATTTATTTATTTCTCCCAATGATATTGTCTTTGGTGGAGTATCAGGACTAAGTTTAATAATAAATAAATATTTTTCCATGGATAAATCTTTATTTATTTTAATATCATCAATTTTTTGTATTATTTTATCATATATATTTCTAGGAAAAGAAAAAACAAGACTATCAATTGTAGGATCAATTTTATTTCCGATTTTAGTTAAATTGACTGAAAATATAGGATTATTTTTAACTCTTGATACAAGTGATCAATTGCTTCTTGCAATATTTGGAGGACTAATTTATGGTTTTGGTGCTGGTCTTGTATTTAAAGCAGGTTACACAACTGGTGGAACAGACATAATAAATCAAATCTTTAGTAAATATTTTAAAACTAGTTTAGGAGTATCAATGCTTGTAACAGATGGAGCAATTGTACTTCTTGGTGCGTTTGCCTTTGGTTGGAACAAATTTATGTATGCCATTATTATTTTATATATCATAAGTATTTTAACAGATAAAGTTTTAATAGGAATATCTTCTTCAAAAGCATTTTATATCATAACAGAAAAACCAGAGGAAATATCTTCATATGTTATAAATGAACTTAATCATAGTGTTACAGAATTTAATGCTAAAGGAGTATATAATAACGAAAAAACAAAAGTATTATTTACAGTTATTCCTACTAAAGAATATTATAAATTTAAAGAAGGTATAGAAGAAATCGATAAAAATGCCTTTTTCACAGTAATTGATGCTTATGAAGTATCAGGTGGTGAATAATGAAAACTGATATTTTAGAAAAAATAATAAATAAAGATACTATAAAAAGATATACTATCTTTAGTTTGGCACTTTTTATCTCTGCTATTAATTATAATTTATTTATTTTACCTAGTAATATAATAGTGGGTGGAACAAGTGGTATTGCATCTATTTTAAATCATGTATTTAATATTGATCCTTCAATGTCTTTGTTTTTGATGTATTTTATGGTATTTATAATAAGTTTTATTTGCTTAAGCAAAGAAGATACAACAGCATGTATTTTTATAACTATTGTTTATCCACTTTTAGTTAAAGCAACTGCAGGAATTGATGAAATATTTTTGATTGATAATAATAATGTTTTGTTATTTTCAATTTTCGGTGGTATTTTAAATGGTTTATCTAATGGTATTATATATAAAATAGGATTAAATACTGGAGGAGTTGGAATTATAACAAAGGTAGTTGCTCAAAAATTACAACAAGGTATTTCAAAGATTAATCTTATATTTAATATAATAATAGTACTTCTTGGTGGATGTTTTTTTGGAATTAATATTATCTTATATTCATGTATTTTGCTTTACATTACTAATTTTGTCAGTGAAAAAATTCTTCTTGGGATTAGTAGAAATAAAACTTTCTATATTATAAGTAAAAAATATAATGAAATAAATGATTATATTACTAATGAATTACATCATGATGCTACAATATTTAATGTTAAAGGAAAATATAAAGATAATAATGGTAAATTGATATTTTGTGTTGTTCCAACAAGTGAGTATTATTTATTAAAAGAAGGAATAAAAAAAATAGATAAAAAAGCTTTTATTACGATATCTGATACTTATGAAATAAAGGGCCAAGATACTAAATTAAAAATTGTAAATAATTAGCAAAAAGTAGATTTATGTAGATATAAGTCTATTTTTTATGTTATAATTATTGTATAAAATGGAGGTATTATGGAATTAATAACGTTAAAAAATGTTTATAAAACCTATCCAAATGGAGTAGGAGCTATATATGACTTGAGTTTATCAATAGAAAAAGGGGAATTTGTCTTTATAATTGGAGGATCAGGTAGTGGTAAATCAACTTTAATAAAAATGCTTTATCGTGAAGAAAAACCAACACGTGGTGAAATAATTGTAGGTGGAGTAAAAGTTGCTAATTTAAAAAATTCTAAAGTTTATAAACTAAGAAGAAAATTAGGAGTTGTTTTTCAAGATTATAAGTTACTTCCTAAACTAACAGTTTATGAAAATGTTGCTTTTGCTTTAGAAGTAGTTGGAGCAGATAATAGTAAAATAAGAGGAAGAGTTCTTGAAGTTTTAGATAAAGTTGGGTTAAAACATAAAGCAAAAAGTTATCCTGATAAATTATCCGGAGGAGAACAACAAAGAGTTGCCATAGCAAGGGCTATCGCTAATAATCCAAAAATACTAATTTGTGATGAACCAACAGGAAATCTTGATCCAAATATAAGTATGGAAATAATGGATATTTTAAAGAAAATAAATGAAGAATTAGGTACAACTATTCTTATGGTAACCCATGATATAACAATTGTTGAAAAAATGAAAAAAAGAGTTCTTGTATTAAAAGAAGGACGTCTTGTAAAAGATTATAAGGAAGGAACGTATAAACATGAAGAGCTTTAGACTAGTTTTTAGAAGTTTTAGAGATGCTTTTAAAAGTGTTGTTAGAAATTTTAGTTTATCTCTAGCATCAATTACATGTATCACAATAACATTAATTATAATCGCAGCTTCTTTTCTAATTTCAGAAAATGTTAGAAATTTTACAGATTTAATTGAAAAAGATGTAACAGTAGTTGTGTTTTTATCTAATGATACAAAAGAAGAAGATAGAAAATTATTTGAGGAAGAATTACAAAAATTAGATAATATTGATTATTATGATTTTGCATCAAAACAAGAAGTTAAAACAAATATGGCAAAAGAATATGATAATTTAAAAACAATATTAGATGATTGGGAAGAAAGTGAAAACCCTTTAAAAGATACTTATACAATAAAAGTAAAAGATGTTGAAAGAATAAAAGAAACTGCAGATAAAATAAAATCATTTGATAAAGTAGATAGCGTTCAATATGGCGAAGGTCTTGTTGAAAAGATGTTAGGTGCTTTTTCAGCAGTAGAAAAAATAACTTTAATTGCAGCATTAGCACTTGTTGTAGTTACAATTTTCTTGATTATTAATACTATTAAATTAACAATTTTCTCAAGAAAACAAGAAATATATATTATGAGACTTGTTGGAGCATCAAATATGAGAATTAAACTTCCTTTTGTAATTGAAGGTATTGTTCTTGGAATAATTGGATCTATTATCCCAACAGTTATCATAATATTTGGATATACAGCTCTTTATAATAAAATGGGTGGAGTATTATTCTCATCACTTATAAAACTTGTTAAACCAATACCATTTATCTTTAATTTATCAGTAGTAGTTATAGCAATAGGTGTTTTAGTAGGTATGATTGGTAGTTCAAGAGCAGTAAGGAGGTATATAAAAATATAATGAAATATATAAAATATACTTTATTAACAATTTTGTTAATAACATCATTTTTTTCTATAAATAATGTTTCTGCTATAACAATAAATGACTATATAAATGAATTAAATAAATTAGAAGCAAAAAAAGCAGGACAATTAGCAGAACAAGAAAAAACAGAACAAGAAATACAAGCTGCTAAAAAAGAAATGGAAGAAATAAGTAATAAGATAGTAAAAGCATCAGAAGATATATCAAAATTTGAAAGTGAAATATCAGAATTAGAAAAGAAAATTGATATAAAAGAAAAACAAATTAAAGATTTAGTTTCATTTTTACAAATATCGGATAGTGAAAATTTTTATCTAAAATATATTTTTGGAGCAGAAAACTTTACTGATTTAATTTATCGTATTTCTGTTATAGAACAACTTACAACAAAAAGTGATGAATTAATTGATGAAATGAATAGTTTAATTTCAGATAATAAAAAGAAAATAGATGAATTAGAGAAGAAGAAAGTAGAACTTAATGAGTTAAATAATCAAGTATTGAAAAAAATAAATGAATTAGGAAAAGAAAAAGAAAAATACTTTGATGAAACTTTAACTATTGATGAAGAAATAAGAACTGTTAAAAATCAAATAAAATTATATAGGGATTTAGGATGTAAGGATGATGAAAATATATCAACTTGTACTAGTATGATTCCATCATCAAGTGGTTTTATAAGACCAGTAAGAAATGGGGTAATTACTGATAATTATGGAGTTAGAACTGCTCCTTGTTATGGTTGTAGTACTTTCCATAAAGGAATTGATATTGGAGGAAATAGAGAAGGAACAACAGTAATGGCTGCAGCGGCAGGAAGAGTTGTTGATGTTGATAAGTATACTTGCGGTGGTAAAGTTATTACTATTAATCACAATATTAATGGCAAAGAGTTTTCAACCAGATATTTCCATTTATTAAAAACTAATGTAAAAGTTGGTGATATAGTTGCTCAAGGAGAAAAAATTGCAGAAGTAGGAGGAGGAAATACAGCGTATTATGATAGTTGTTCAACAGGACCTCACTTACATTTTGAAGTAATTATTAGTCATTACAACTATAGTACATATTATAGTAACATTAGAGATCCTAGAAAATATGTTGATTTTCCAAGATTAGGAGTTTTCTGGTAAAATTTTGGAAAACAAAAAAATGACATGGTTGATTCGATTAAAATGTTTGACAAATGCACTTTTATGTGATACATTTTATATGTAGACACGTGAAAGTGTTTTTATTTTGAAAAAATTTTTGAGGTGGAAAATGGTTAAAAAAGAAAAGAAACAAGATGTTAAGAAAAAAGAAAAGACAAAGAAAGTAAAAAAAGAAAGCTTTTTAAAAAGTGTAATTAGTGAATTAAAAAAGGTACATTGGCCTGATAAGAAGTATATTTTAAAATATACTATAGTTACTTTGGTTTTTGTAATTGTTTTATCAGTGTTTTTCTATTTAATTAGTGCCTTAATGTCATTTGTGAAAGTGTGGTTAGCGTAATGGATAAGAAATGGTATGTTGTTAATACTTACTCAGGACATGAGAAAAAAGTAAAAGAAAAGCTAGAAATGCGTACAACTTCAATGGGAATGGAAGATTATATTTTTAGAGTAATTGTTCCAGAAACAACTGAAGTTGAGATGAAAGATGGAAAAGCAAAAGAAAAAGTTAAAAAATTATTTCCAGGATATGTTTTAGTTGAAATGATTATGACTGATGAAGCTTGGTTTATTGTAAGAAATACACCTGGTGTTACTGGATTTATTGGATCATCTGGAAAAGGTGCAAAACCTACTCCATTACAACCATATGAAGTTGATAAAATTCTTAATAGTATGGGTATGTCAAGACTTGAAGTATCAACTGACTTACAAGAAGGTCAACTTGTTAAAATTATATCTGGACCATTTAATAGTATGGAAGGAAAAATTTCATCACTTGATTTAGATAATAATAAAGTTATGGTCATTGTTGATTTATTTGGACAAGAAACTGAAGTTGAAGTTGGAATATCTGAAATTGAAAGAGCAAATTAATAAAAACTATTAAAAAACATATAATTAAAATTAGAAAAAATATTAAAATACTTGCAATTATTGCAATTTAATGTTATTATTTATACGTTTATCAATTTATATTGATATAAATTTAGTGGGAGGCATTGTGCTATTATGACCACTCACGAAAAAAATTTAGGAAAAGGAGAGTGTTTTTCGTGGCAAAAGAAGTTGTTAAAAAAATCAAATTACAGATTGCTGCAGGAAAAGCTACACCAGCTCCTCCAGTAGGAACTGTACTTGGTCCAGCAGGAATCAATTTAGGAGAATTTTGTACAAAATATAATGAAGCTACAAGAGATAAAATGGGAGATATCTTACCTGTTGAAATTTCAATTTATGATGATAGATCATTTGATTTTGTAATTAAAACTCCACCAGCAGCATTTTTAATTAAAAAATATGCTAAAATTAACAAAGGTTCAGCAAAAGGTGCTAATAACGTAGTTGGTACTTTGACAAAAGACCAATTAAGAGAAATAGCTGAAATTAAACTTCCAGATCTAAATGCTTATACTGTTGAACAAGCTATGAATATCGTTGAAGGTACTGCTCGTAATATGGGTGTTGCAGTAAAAGGACTTAACGATAAAGAATTAGCAGAACAAGCAGAAGAAGCTAAAGAAAAAGAACAAGAAATGGAAAAACGTGCTGAAGAACTTGCTGAAATGGAAAAAGAAGTTGCAGAAAATAAAGATGCAACAGCTGAAGTACCAGTAGCAACTGAAAAAGAAACTACTGAAGAATAGTAACTATTAAAAGTTACTTACGTGGGAGACAAAATTGTCGCTTATTAAAAAAATACCACATAAGGAGGAAAATATGAAACATAGAGGAAAAAACTATAAATCTGTTAAAGAAAAAATTGAAAAAAACAGATTATATGAAAAAACAGAAGCAATTAATCTATTAAAAAGCATTTCTAATACTAAGTTTGATGAAACTGTAGAAGTACATATGAATTTAAACTTAGATGTTAAAAAAGCAGACCAACAATTAAGAGGTGCATTAGTTCTTCCAAATGGAACAGGTAAAACTGTTAGAGTTTTAGTTGTTGCTAAAGGAGACTTTGCTAAAGCTGCTAAAAACGCAGGAGCTGATTATGTTGGAGATCTAGATATTCTAGAAAAAATAGAAAAAGAAAATTGGTTTGATTTTGATATGATGATTGCAACTCCTGATATGATGCCTGCTTTAGGAAAACTTGGTAAAATTCTTGGTCCAAAAGGATTAATGCCAAACCCAAAAACAGGAACTGTTACAACTAATGTTGAAAAAGCAATATTAGATGCTAAATCAGGTAGAGTTGAATATCGTACAGATTCTTATGGAAATATTCATGGAATCGTTGGTAAAGCATCATTCAAAACTGAAGATTTAGTTGAAAACTTAGATGCATTTGTAAAAACAATTCTAAGAGTTAAACCATCAACAGTAAAAGGAACTTATGTTAAATCAATTTCTATTTCATCAACTATGAGTCCATCTATAAAATTAGATATAAATAATTTTTAATTAATTGTTTACAATTAAAAAAAAATGTTATATAATACATTTGAAATTTGTTTGTGCCGTAGACAGTAGGTAAAGTATGTAAATCCTACCGAGGACTTTATTGATATAATAAATTTAGTCTTTGTAGTCATACAAGGACTTTTTTTAAAGGCACGGATTAAAATATATTTTATAAGGGAGGTGTCTTATGCCAAGTGTTAAAGCATTAGAAGCAAAGAAACAAGTAGTAGATGAAATAAAAAACAAATTAAATGATTCTAAAACAGTAGTATTATTTAATTATCATGGACTTACTGATAATGATTCTAAAGAATTAAGAATTAAATTAAAAGATAGTGGTTCTGATTATAAAATCTATAAAAATACTCTTTTAAAATTAGCATTAAAAGATATGAATATAGATTTAGATAATTATCTAGAAGGACCAACTGCAATAGTATTTTCTAGTGATGATCTAGAAGCTATTAAAGTATTAAGCAAATTTGCTAAAACTCATAAAACATTAGAATTAAAAGCTGGTGTTGTTGAAGGAAGCGTTGCTGATACAAATAAATTAAAAGAATTTGCAGCTATTCCATCAAGAGAAGGATTATATACAATGCTTGCTGGTGGTATGATTGCTATTGTTAAAGATTTAAGTATTGCTTTAAATCTTTTAGCAGAACAAAAAGAAAATTAATAAAATTTAAAATATAGGGAGGAAAAAAATTATGGCAAAAATAACAAAAGATGAATTTATTAGTTCATTAAAAGAAATGACATTATTAGAAGTAAAGGAATTAGTTGATGCAATGAAAGAAGAATTTGGTGTTGATCCAACATCTGTTGCTGTTGCTGCTCCAGTTGCTGCTGCAGAAGTAGAAGAAGGACCAAAAACTAAAACTGTTGTATTAAAAAATGCTGGTGCTGCTAAAATTAATGTTATTAAACTAATAAGAGAAATTACTGGTTTAGGCTTAAAAGAAGCTAAAGATATCGCTGATGCTGGTGGAAATGTTAAAGAAAACATTCCTGCTGCTGAAGCTGAAGAATTAAAAGCTAAATTAGAAGAAGCTGGCGCTGAAGTTGAATTACAATAATTAATTATTTAAACCTAAAAAGCATAATTATGCGTTTTGGGTTTTTATCGTTTAAAAGGGGGTATAATTATGAATCATTATTTTACTAATGAAAATTTAAAAAGTGAGATTAAAAAAGTGTTGATCAAAATTAATAACAAGACGTTTACATTCAATACTGATTTAGGAGTATTTTCAAAGAAAGGATTGGATTTTGGAAGTAGGACATTAATAAATGCCTTACTAAAGGAAAATTTATCTGGAAGATTACTTGATGTTGGTTGCGGATATGGAACGATCGGAATAATTTTATCAACCTTTTTTTCTTTAAATACAGATATGATTGATATTAACAAAAGAGCAGTTCATTTAGCAGAATTAAATATTAAAGAAAATAAAGTTCAAAATTGTAAGGCTTTTGTTAGTGATATATATTTAAATGTTACAGAAAAATATGATTATATAGTTACTAATCCTCCGATTAGAGCAGGAAAAGATGTAGTGTATAAAATACTATTTGATGCAAGTAAACATTTGAATAAAAATGGTGCTTTATATTTTGTTATAAATAAAAATCAGGGAGCACTAAGTACAAAAAGAGATTTGGAAAAAGTTGCTAAAGTCGAAGTTTTGGAAAAGAATAAAGGTTTTTATTGTTTTAAAGCAATTTTTTAGGTTGACTTATTGATTAAATTGTGCTATTAATATAAGTTGGCTATGTTTCTTTTTTGTTGAGACATGTTTATATTTTTATTAAATTTGAAAGTAGGGGTGACTTTAAGTGGCGTACAAAGTAATTAATTGTGGTGACCACCGTCAAAGAAGAAGTTTTTCAGGGATAAAAAACACTTATCCATTGATGGACTTATTAGAAATTCAAAAGAAATCATACAACTGGTTTATTGAAAAAGGAATCGAAGAAGTATTTAAAGATTTGTTCCCCGTAGAAAATTTTGCTGGAACTTTATCATTAGAATTTGGAGATTATCATTTTGAAGAACCTAGATATTCAATTAAAGAGTGTAAAGAAAGATATGCAACATATGCAGCACCTTTAAAAGTTGATGTTAGATTATTCAATAATGAAACAGGAGAAGTAAAAGAACAAGAAATATTCTTAGGTGATATACCAGTTATGACAGATAGTGGAACTTTTGTCATAAATGGAGCAGAACGTGTTATCGTATCACAACTAGTTAGATCACCAAGTGTATATTTTAATCGTGAAATCGATAAAAATGGACGTCTTTTAATAACTTCACAAATTATACCAACTCGTGGTACTTGGTTAGAATTTGAAACTGATGCTAGAGATATTTTATATGTTAGAATAGATCGTACAAGAAAAGTGCCTTTAACAACACTTTTAAGAGCATTTGGTTTATCAAGTGATGAAGATATCGTAAATTTATATGGTGAAAGTGATTATATAACTAATACTATTGCTAAAGATTCAACAAGAAATACTGATGAAGCATTAATTGAAATTTATGAAAAATTACGTCCAGGAGAACCAGCAACACTTGATAGTAGTAAAAATCAAATCATTACTAGATTCTTTGATGAATTTAGATATGATTTAGCTAAAGTTGGTAGATATAAATTTAACATTAAACTAAATGTTTTAGAAAGAGTATTAAATCAAACTTTAGCAGAAGATATTAAAGTAGATGGTAATGTTGTAGTAGAAAAAGGTACAGTTATAACTAAAGATGTATTAGAGGTTTTAAAACCAATTTTTGCTAATGGTTATAATATAAAAGAAGTTAAAATAAATGAAGAATTAGATAACTATAATAAAGTACAAACTATTACAATTTATAATCCAAATAATAAAAAGAAAAAAATTACTCTTATAGGTAATGATAATACAATAGATGTAAAACGTCTTACTATATCTGATTTCTATGCAGCATGTTCTTATTATTTAAATTTACTTGATGGTGTAGGAAACTTTGATGAAATCGACCATTTAGGTAATAGACGTGTTCGTCAAGTTGGAGAACTTTTACAAAATCAATTTAGAGTAGGTATTACTCGTATGGAAAGAGTAATAAGAGAAAGAATGACTACTCAAGAAATTGAAGAAGTAACTCCAAAAACATTAATTAATATAAGACCAGTTACTGCAATATTAAAAGAGTTCTTTGGTTCATCACAATTATCACAATTCATGGATCAAACAAACCCAATTGCAGAACTAACTCATAAAAGAAGATTATCAGCATTAGGTCCAGGAGGACTATCTCGTGATCGTGCTGGTATGGAAGTAAGAGACGTTAATGAATCTCACTATGGTAGAATCTGTCCAATAGAATCTCCAGAAGGACCAAATATCGGACTTATTACTGCTCTTGCAAGTTATGCAAAAATTGATGATTATGGTTTTATTTTAACACCATATCGTAAAGTAAATGACTGTGTTATAACAGATGAAGTTGTATATTTAAGAGCAGATGAAGAAACTGATTTAGTAATTTCAGAATCAACAGTTGAAACAGATGAAAATAATAGAATTATTCAAGATTCAGTTGCAGCTCGTTATCGTGGCGAAACTATAATGACATCTCCACAAAAGATAGATTATATAGATGTTTCACCTCAACAAGTAGTATCAATTACAACAAGTTGTATTCCATTCTTGGAACATGATGATGCAACACGTGCTTTAATGGGTTCTAACATGCAACGTCAAGCAGTACCATTATTAACAACTGAAGCACCTTATGTAGGAACAGGAGTTGAATGGATTGCAGCAAGAGATTCAGGTTCTACTATTGTAGCTAAAGCAGATGGTGTTGTAACTTATGTTGATGCAAGAAAAATTGTAGTTAAGAATAAAGGTGGAGAAGATACTTATTACTTATCAGACTTTGTTGCTTCTAACCAAAATACATGTTTCCATCATAGACCAATTGTTAAGGTTGGTGATACAGTTAAAAGAAATTCTGTTATTGCAGATGGACCATCTACTGATAAAGGAGAACTTGCTCTTGGTAAAAACTTAGTTGTAGCATTTACAATGTTTAATGGTTATAACTATGAGGATGCGGTTATCTTAAATGAAAGATTAGTTAAGGAAGACGCTTTAACATCAGTTCATATTGAAGATTACGAAATGCCATGTCGTGAAACTAAATTAGGACCAGAAGAAATAACAAGAGATATTCCAAATGTTAGTGAAGAAGCAAGAAAAAATCTTGATGCAAATGGAATTGTTAGAATTGGTACCGAAGTTAAAGAAGGAGATATTTTAGTAGGTAAAGTTACTCCAAAAGGAATGGCAGAACTAACTAGTGAAGAAAAATTACTTCACGCAATCTTTGGTGAAAAAACAAGAGAAGTAAGAGATACATCTTTACGTGTTCCACATGGTGGCGAAGGAATTGTTCACGATGTTAAAATCTTTACTCGTAAAGATAGTGATGAACTTGCTGCAGGTGTATCAAAACTAATCCGTGTTTATATAGTTCAAAAAAGAAAAATTCAAGTTGGAGATAAAATGAGTGGTCGTCATGGTAATAAAGGTGTTATTTCTCTAATTTTACCTGAAGAAGACATGCCATACTTACCAGATGGTACACCAGTTGATGTAATGTTAAATCCACTTGGAATTCCATCTCGTATGAATCTTGGACAAGTATTAGAATTACATCTTGGAATGGCTGGTAAAAAACTTGGAGTTCATTTCGCAACACCAGTATTCGATGGAGCAAGTGAACAAGATGTCAGAGATATGATGGCTGAAGCTGGAATGGATCCAGATGGAAAAACAGTTCTATACGATGGTAGAACAGGACGTCCATTTGATAATAGAGTATCAGTTGGTGTCATGTATATGATTAAACTATGTCACATGGTTGAAGATAAGATGCATGCAAGAGCAACAGGACCTTACTCATTAGTTACTCAACAACCACTTGGAGGAAAAGCTCAATTTGGTGGTCAAAGATTTGGAGAAATGGAAGTTTGGGCTCTATATGCTTATGGTGCAGCTCATACATTACAAGAAATCTTAACAGTTAAATCAGATGATGTTATAGGACGTGTTAAAGTTTATGAAGCACTAGTTAAAGGACAAAAAGTAGACCAAGCAGGAGTTCCAGAAAGCTTTAGAGTATTAATTAAGGAATTCCAAGCATTAGGTTTAGACATTCAAATAATTAATGATAAAAATGAAGTTCTTGACTTAAAACAAATTGAAAAAGATGAAGAAAGTGAGAACGTAAAATTATCAATAGATGATGTTGAAAAACTTGCAAGTCAAATAACTGATGAACAAGAAGAAGAAATAGAAGAAAACGAAAAAAATCTGTCATTCCAAGATGAAGAAAATGAATTTGATGAATACGATGATGACGATTTTGATGAAGAAGATTTAGAAAGTGAGGTAGATTTCTAATGATAGAAGTAAACAAAATAGAAGCTTTAAAAATTGGAATTGCCTCTCCTGATAAAATAAGAGAATGGTCTTATGGAGAAGTAAAAAAACCAGAGACAATCAATTATAGAACATTAAAACCTGAAAGAGATGGTTTATATTGTGAAAAAATATTTGGACCTACTAAAGATTTTGAATGTGCATGTGGTAAATACAAACGTGTAAAATATAAAAATATCGTATGTGATAGATGTGGAGTAGAAGTAACAAGATCAAAAGTTAGACGTGAAAGAATGGGACATATTGAACTTGCTACTCCTGTATCTCATATTTGGTTTTTCAAAGGTGTTCCATCACGTATGGGAACTGTCCTTGACATGAGTCAAAGAGATCTTGAAGAAGTATTATACTTTGTATCATATGTAGTTATTGATAAAGGAATTACACCTTTAGAAAATAAACAAACTCTTTCTGAAAAAGAATATCGTGCTTATTATGAAAAATATGGCGATGGTTTCAAAGTAGGAATGGGTGCTGAAGCTATTAAAGAACTTCTTAAAAAAGTTGATTTAAAAAGTGAAATAGATGAAATAAGAAAGAAACTTGAAACAGCTCAAGGTCAAAAAAGAACAAGTTTACTAAAAAGATTAGATATTCTTGATGCTTTCTATAAATCTGGTAATAAACCAGAATGGATGATTATGGATGTTATTCCAGTAATACCACCAGAACTAAGACCAATGATTCAACTAGATGGTGGAAGATTCGCAACAAGTGATTTAAATGATTTATATAGACGTGTTATTAACCGTAACAATCGTTTGAAAAAACTTATTGATTTAGGAGCTCCATCAATCATTATTCAAAATGAAAAGAGAATGCTTCAAGAAGCAGTTGACGCTTTATTTGACAATGGAAGACGTGGAAAAAGTGTTACTGGTGCTGGAAATCGTGCTCTTAAATCAATTTCTAGTATGTTAAAAGGTAAACAAGGAAGATTTAGACAAAACTTACTAGGAAAAAGAGTAGACTATTCTGGACGTAGTGTAATAGTTGTTGGACCAAGTCTAAAAATGTATCAATGTGGACTTCCAAAAGGAATGGCACTTGAACTATTTAAACCACATGTAATTCATGGTTTAGTAGAAAAAGATATTGCTCACAATATTAAAGCTGCTAAAAAATTAATAGATAATCAAGATCCAAGAGTTTGGGATGTTGTTGAAGAAGTAATTAAAGAACATCCAGTAATGTTAAATAGAGCACCAACACTACATAGATTAGGTATTCAAGCATTTGAACCAAAATTAATTGGTGGTAAAGCAATAAGATTACATCCACTTGTATGTCCTGCTTTTAATGCCGATTTCGATGGTGACCAAATGGCTGTACACGTACCATTATCTGAAGAAGCTCAAGCTGAAGCAAGACTATTAATGCTTGGTGCAAACAATATCTTGCATCCAAAAAGTGGTGAGCCAGTAGTTACTCCAGCCCAAGATATGGTTATTGGTAACTATTATTTAACAAAAGAAAAAGTAGATCCTGAAAATGAAGGCAGAGTATTTAGAAACTCAAATGAAGCTCTAATGGAATATGAAAGAGGAGACCTTCCACTTCATACAAGAATTGCAGTTCCAGTTAGCTCATTTAATCACAAAATATTTACTTCTGAACAACAGGATAAATACTTAATAACAACTGTTGGTAAAATTATATTTAATGAAATTTTACCAGATACTTTCCCATTCATTAATGAACCAACTAAAGAAAATATAACAACAATTACTCCAAATAAATACTTTGTTGGAAAGGGAGAAAATATCAAAGAAAAAATTAAGGAAATGCCTTTAGTAAATCCATTCCCTGTTAAAACATTAAAAGATATCATTGCTCAAATCTTTAAATTATATAAAACAACTGAAACATCAGTTATGCTAGATAGATTGAAAGATTTAGGATTTAAATATTCAACAATATCTGGTACAACAGTTTCAATTGATGATGTTATTTCTGTTCCTCATAAAGATGAAATAATAAAAGAATCTAAAAAAGTTGTTAATAACATTAATAAACAATATGCAAGAGGTTTAATAACTGAAGAAGAAAGATTTGAAAATGTTATTAAAGTTTGGGAAAAAGCTAAAGATCAAGTTCAAACAGACCTTAAAAAAATGGCAGATGAAGCTGTTGATAATCCAATCGTTTGTATGATGAATTCTGGAGCTCGTGGTAAAATATCACAATTCGTTCAAATGTCTGGTATGAGAGGACTTATGACTAAACCAGGTGGAAAAGTAATCGAAATTCCAGTTATATCATCATTTAAAGAAGGACTTTCAGTATCTGAATTCTTCTTATCAACACATAGTGCTAGAAAAGGTAGTGCTGATACAGCGCTTAATACAGCAAGTTCTGGATATCTTACAAGAAGACTTGTTGATGTATCACAAGATGTTATCGTTAAAGAAGAAGATTGTGGAACAGACTTTGGTGTTGTTGTTCAAACATTTATCAATGATAAAGATAATACTGTAATCGAAGGATTATATGATCGTATCGTAGGAAGATATTCTAATAAAAAGATTATTAATCCAGAAACAAAAGAAGTAATTGTTGATAAAAACGAAATGATAACAGAAAAAATAGCAGAAAAAATAGTTGCTGCTGGTATTGAAAAAGTAGAAATAAGAAGTGTATTAACATGTAATACTCCAAATGGTGTATGTCAAAAATGTTATGGTAGAAACTTAGCAACAGGAAACTTAGTAGAAGTTGGAGAAGCAATAGGTATTATGGCTGCTCAATCAATCGGTGAACCTGGTACACAACTTACAATGAGAACATTCCATACTGGTGGTGTTGCAGGTGGAGAAGATATTACTCAAGGTCTTCCACGTGTTGAAGAATTATTTGAAGCTAGAAATCCAAAAGGTCAATCAACAATTGCTACAACAAGTGGTGTTATATCTAATATTGTTGAAGACCATGGTAAATATAAAATTTATGTTAAAAATAAATTAGAAGAAGTAGAACATATTACAAATTATGGTACAAAGTTGCGTGTTTCAAAAGGAGATAAAGTAGAACCAGGAGATAAACTTACTGAAGGTAATATTGCACCAAAAGAATTACTTGCAGTAACAGATCCAATTACAACAGAACAATATATCTTAAAAGAAATTCAAAAAGCATATCGTGCTCAAGGTGTTGATATTTCTGATAAACATATTGAAGTAGTTGTAAGTAGAATGATTTCTAAAATTAGAATTATTGATGGTGGAGATACTGAACTTTTAGTAGGAGAATTAATCAGTATGAGAAGATTTACTGATGCCAATAAAGAAGTTATCTTAAAAGGTAAAAAACCAGCTTTAGGAAAACCAATTCTTCTCGGTATAACTAAAGCATCACTTGAAACAGAAAGCTTCTTATCAGCAGCTTCATTCCAAGAAACAACAAGAGTATTAACAGATGCTGCAATAAAAGGTAAAGTAGATAGTCTTCAAGGATTAAAAGAAAACGTAATTATTGGTAAACTTATTCCAGCAGGAACAGGTGCTAAACAATATCGTGATGTATCATATGAACTTCAAAAACAATTTTTAACAGATGAACCAATGGAAGTTTTAGAAGATGAACTTATGGAATAGACTATATTAGTCTATTCTTTTTTTTGACATTTATTTTTAAAAGAATAGGATATATTTATTGTAAACAGAGTGTTTTATTGAAAAAAAGTGGTAAAAGTGGCAAAATTTTTCAATATAATATTGAAATGTTAAATAATTTGAATTATAATTATATTGAAAAAAAGTGGTAAAAGTGGCAAAAATTTTCAATGGAGGTAAATTATGAATGAAATTAAAAGAAATATTTATTTAGAAAGACTAGTAAACAGAAGAGAAAATGGATTAATAAAAGTAATTACTGGAATTAGAAGATGTGGTAAATCTTATTTATTAGATCCTTTATATAAGAATTATTTAATAGAAAGTGGTGTCAAAGAAGATCATATTATTAAATTAGAATTAGATAAAGCAGAAAATAAAAAATATCATAATCCACATGAATTAAATAATTATATAAAATCCCAAATAAAAGATAAAGAAATGTATTATATTATTTTAGATGAAATACAATTAGTAGATGATTTTGAATCTGTATTAAATGGATTTTTATATGAAAGAAACTTAGATATTTATGTTACTGGAAGTAATTCTAAATTTTTATCCACAGATATAATAACTGAATTTAGGGGTCGTGGGGATGAAGTAAGAGTATTACCACTATCTTTTAAAGAATTTGTTGAAGCATTTGATGGAGATAGATATGAAGCATGGAATGACTATGTATTATATGGTGGATTACCATTAATATTATCAAAAAGAACTAGCGAAGAAAAATCAATATATTTAAAAAATTTATTTGAACAAACTTATATTAAAGATATAATTGAACGTAATAATATTCAAAGAATAGATATAGTTGATTCAATTATTAATATACTTGCATCTTCAGTCGGTTCATTAACTAATCCAAAAAAAATATATGATACTTTTATAAGCAATGGTGAAAAAGAAATATCCCTTAACACTATTAATTCATATATAAAATGTATTGAAGACTCATTTATTGTAAATAAATCAGATAGATATGATGTTAAAGGTAAAAAATATATTCAAACTCCTCAAAAATACTACTTTTCAGATATTGGACTTAGGAATGCTAGATTAAATTTTAGGCAACAAGAGGAAAATCATATAATGGAAAATATAATATATAATGAATTAATTTTTAGAGGATATAACGTTGATGTTGGTGTAGTTGAAATAAGAGATGAAAATAAAAATAGAAAACAATTAGAAGTGGATTTTGTATGTAATTTAGGCAATAAAAGGTATTATGTTCAATCAGCATTAAATTTAGAAACAAGAGAAAAAACAGTTCAAGAGGAAAGACCGTTAATGAGTATAAATGATAACTTTAAAAAAATTATAGTTGTTAAAGATAATATAAATCATTGGTATACAGAAGAGGGAATATTAATTATAGGAATACAGGAATTCTTATTAAACAAAAATAGTTTGGATTTATAATAAAAGTTTAGGTTTTTTTGGAGTTGTACTCCAAAAAAACCTAAAAAATTTTAAGTGCATATGTATTATTTTTTTTAAATCATTGAAAATTTTTGCGATTATTACCACTTTTTCTCAATGGTAATTGAATGTTATTGAACAAAAGTGACACAAACGGTAAAAATGTTCAATGAAAATTGCATAAATTGTATTTTTTATAAATTATAGTTTAAAAAAATAGTAAAAAATGAGATTTTATAAATTATAATTTACAAAATTGTTAAAAAATTATTTATGTTATACTTTATATGGAGTGATTACTATGATAGAAAGAACTGATTATTTACAAAAATTGATAAACTTTAAAGAAAAAGAACTTATAAAATTAATTTATGGTTTAAGAGGATCTGGTAAATCAACTCTTCTTGATTTATATCAAGAATATTTATTATCAAATGGTGTCTCCAAAGAACAAATAATTCGTATTAATTTAGAAGATTACAAATTTAGTGATATTAAAACTTGTGATGATTTATATAATTTTATAAATTTAAAATTATTAAAAGATAAAATGAATTATGTATTTATAGACCAAGTTCAAAAAATTGATGATTTTCAAAAAGCAGTGGATGGTTTATATATTAAAAAAAATGTTGATTTATATATAACAGGATCTAATTCAAAATTGTTATCAGGAGAACTTGCAACACTTTTATCTGGTAGGTATGTTGAAATAAAAATGTTACCTTTATCTTTTAAAGAATATATTTCTTATGTTGGCGAGACTGATATAGAAAGAAAATATGTTAATTATATAACAAATAGTTCATTTCCTTATACTTTGAAATTAAATAGTGAAAAAGAAATAAGAATGTATTTGGATGGATTATATAACACAGTTATTGTAAATGATATTGCAGAAAGAAAAGAAATTTCAGATATTGGAATGTTAAAAGATGTTGTTAAATTTATGTTTGATAATATTGGAAATTTATGTTCAAGTACAAATATAGCCAATACTATGACATCAAATGGTAGAAAAATATCAGTTCCAACAGTAGAAAAATATCTTGAAGCATTGGTTGAATCATTTGTTTTATATAAAGTCCCAAGATATGATATAAAAGGTAAAAATTATTTGACAATAGGTGCAAAGTATTATTTATCGGATGTTGGACTTAGATATTACTTATTGGGAAATAAAAATAAGGATGAAGGCAATATATTAGAAAATGTTGTGTATCTAGAATTATTAAGACGTGGTTATAATATCTATGTAGGTAAAAATGATGATAACGAAGTTGATTTTGTTGCAATAAATGAAAAAGGTGAAGAATATTATCAAGTAAGTTTAACTGTAAAAGATGAGAAGACTTTAGAAAGAGAATTAAAACCACTTAATAATATAAATGATCATAATCCTAAGTATTTATTAACAACAGATTTTACTCCATATACATCACATAATGGAATAAAACAAATAAATGTCTTTGATTGGTTGTTAGGTAAATATTAATAATAATGTTTTTATAAACATTATTATTTTTTAATTGTAAATCAAATTATATTATGATAAAATGATATATATAATAAAGGGTGATATTTATGAAAGAAAAATTATCAAACAATAAAAAACTTTTTATTACAATACTTATTGGAATAGCTTTTTTAATATCAATAAGTTTTGCAATATATAATATCGTTTTAGAAGGACAAAGAACTCATAATATAACAACAAATAAATTAACATTTTCTTATAAAGAACCAATTGAAAGTCTAAATTTAATATCTTATAATAGTTTGACAGATGAAGAAGGAAAAAAACAAAATAAATATTATGAATTTACAGTAAAAGGAACAAGTGAAGCACCTGAAGTAATAGACTATGTAATTTATTTACAAAAAGAAGAAGCAGAAAGAACTTTTAATGAAAGCGATTTGAAAGTATATTTAACAAAAGTGGAAAATGATGTTGAAACAGAAGTAGTTTCTCCAACCTTACTAAGTAAATTTTTAGAATATAATAATATAAGTGATACTAAAGCATTATATGGAAGTAGTATGAATCTAACAGGGAATTTAGATATAACAGATACATATAGATTAAGAATCTGGTTAAAAGAAGATTTTGATTTTAATAGTTTAAAAAGTTCAACAACAACAAATGGAGAACAAAATATAAAAATAGAACAATACGAATATAAATTTAAAGTAAATGTAGCAACAGGATTTATGCCAGAGATAAAATGTGATTCAATGTTAGTAGATAATAGTGGCGCAAATGCACCAGAATTACCGACAAATGCTATAGCAGTATGTTATAATAGTGCAAATGATGTCTGGTTAAAAGCAGATACAACTAATACAAATAGCAATTATCAATGGTATTCATATAGTGGAAAAACATGGGCCAATGCCGTAACAGTAACAGAAGCAAATAGAGAAGAATATTTAAATGCAGAAGTAGGAACAGAAATCAGTATGGATGATATAAATACAATGTGGGTGTGGATACCAAGGTTTAGTGCAACAGGTGATACAGCAAATTATAATGGAGGAACACAAGATAGTCCTGGAGCATTTAATATAACATTTGTGGATAATAAAACAACAGCCCATGATGCATTCACATTTGGAACACAAAGCTTAAATGGATTTTGGGTAGGCAAGTTTGAAACAAGTCACAATACATTATCAAGTAGTACAACAGCAAATAATTTAGGCTGTACAAATAATACTTGTAGTAATGCCAATGGAATAATAATAAAACCAAATGTAAAATCATTAAGATATAATAATGTAAGTAATTTCTATTATGCAAATTTAAGTATTAAACAAAGTGGCAATAGTTTTGGATTTGATATAACCAAGGATACAACACTAGATACGCATATGATGAAGAATAATGAATGGGGAGCAGTAGCATATTTAACGCAAAGTATCTATGGTAGATGTACATCATCAACTTCTTGTACTGAAGTAGGAATAAATAATAATAGTAGTTTTATAACAGGGTATGGAGCACCTGCAGGAAGTAGTAGTTCAGTAACAAATGGTACTTACGAAACTGCTTTAGGAAAAGATGCATCAACAACAGGAAATATCTATGGCGTATATGATATGAGTGGTGGAGCAGATGAATATGTAATGGGTGTATATACAGATGGAACACAAAACTGGTCAGGAAATGATTCAACATATAATTCAGGATTTAGTGGATGCCTAGGAAGTAGCTGTAGCAGTACTTATGATGGCTTAGCATATCCAGAAAGTAAATATTATAATAGTTATACAACAGAAGCAAATTATACAAGTGATATGCAACATGCTTTAACAGAAACACAAAGATGGTTTGGTGGTTACGCGGGCTTTGTGGATGGCAATGACCCTTGGTTTAGACGTGGCGGTGGCTACTACAATGGTTCCTACGCAGGTGTTTTTTACTATGGCTACTACGACGGCTATAGTAACAGCTTTGACAGTTCCAGGTCCTCTTTGATAATTAACTAATTGTTAATTTTAACAATTAGTTAAAGAACTATAACCCCCACTATAACGAAGAAGAGAAATATTAATTTTTTTTCTAAAAGGTCCCATTAACTTAACTGTGTCTACATGAAAAATAGATGTAAAAATCTAAAGTAGATACAAAAGAATTTAATTGATAATTATGATAATATAATGCATATATAAAAGTCAAGTATAAAAAATAAAAAAAAGGCAATACCAAACGAAGTTTGTTCATCTTGAGCATTGCCTTTTTTATTTTTTAAAACACAATAAATACAACAAATAAAGTATATCTTTGTTTGTTATATATAATTATAAATAATTTTTAATGTCATTATAATGAACTTTAATTAGTTCACTATAAATATTGTCCCAGTTAGGAACATGTTTGTTATTCCATTTGTTTTCTAAATCAGAAATTGACTATAAAGATAATAGAGCATCGGAAGGAATAATAAAATCAGCAAACTTTCCATTTAGAAAAACATTAAAAGATTATGATTTTTCATTTCAACCATCAGTAAGTGAAAATCAAATAAGAGAATTAGCAAATTTAAGTTTTATAGAAAGAAACGAAAATATTATATTTATAGGAAATTCTGGAGTTGGTAAAACTCATTTAGCAGTATCACTAGGAATAGAAGCAGCAAAACATAGAAATAGTGTTTATTTCATAACATGTCATAATTTAATGCAGAAATTAAATAAAGCCCAAAAAGAAAATAGATTAGATAAACAATTGCAACATTTAGCACAATATAAAGTATTAATAATAGATGAAATAGGATATTTACCAGTAGACCATCAAGGATCAAATTTATTCTTTCAATTAATAGCAAGAAGATATATGAACAAATCAACAATAGTAACAACAAATATGCCATTTTCAAGATGGGGAGAAGTATTTAGCGATAATACATTAGCTAGTGCAGTATTAGATAGATTACTTCATTATTCGCATATTATAAGAATTACAGGTAATTCTTATAGAATAAAAGACAAAATAGTTGAAAGTGATTCTAGAACAAACGAATATAATGAATAAAATAAAGTTCCTATCTTGCTTCTATTTTTAAGTAAGATAGGAACTGAAACTATGACATTTTAAAAATAAAATTTTTGTGACATTTTATCTTGACATTTACAAATAGTTTTATGTGAGTAAACATTATAAATGTTTGAAAATACTAGAGCTACTTTTTTATTAAGGAGTATTTATTTTAGAAAATTTTACAAATTTTTTGTTGGTGAAATGAAAAGTTAAGTGCAACATGCATTTAATTTTTTCTTATTAATTGA
>CAMEXD010000015.1 GCA_945947035.1 uncultured Mycoplasma sp.
ATAAAAATAGCGTTAGCAAAATTTCCACCAACACTATTTATAATACAACCAAAAAAAGATGTGTTTGCTTTTTCTTTTGTTATAATTTAAATTAATGAGATGATAGTATGGGAAGATAAAAAGAAATTTTTACTTCAAGAAGAATATGAAGTAAAGAAGAAAGACTTAAAACTGTAAATCATGTATTAATTAATAAAATGTTTGAAAAAAATAAAATTTATATAGAATTTTTATTTTTTTTATTGTATAATGTTCTTATTGGAGGATAATATGAAAAGAAAAAGAAATTTATTATGGTTATTTGGATTATTTGTTATGATATTAGTTGGTTTGCCAAGAGAAGTTAATGCTTCTGAAGTAACTGATGAATATATCAAACAGTTTGCACCAGATGGTGAAAACATAGTTTTAAAGGCAGTTAAACCTAAAGATAGTTTGCAGGCATATTTTTTATTGGAAGGTATTCTTGGAAGATATGATGATCCAGCTGGTTATACTATGAAATCAGCACATTGTGGTGGTGAAGAATATACAATTTGTACAATTGAATTGTATTCTAATGATTATCGTGAAGAATGGGACAGTACTTTAAATCAAAACGTAGTTGTTCAAGGTGAAAAAGTTAGTTATACGTTAAATGCATCATATGAAGAACCAAGTGAAAGTAATATTCAAATGATGGATGGTTATTTTTCTAAATTACGTGATGTAACTAGTAGTAATTCTAATTTATGGTATGAAATAGAAGATTTATCATTAATTAATTATTATTTAACAAGTGTTAAATCTGAACTATCGAATAAAACTGCTCCTGGTAGGGCATTAAAGTTTGTTGATGAATTAAATACAATTGTTGATGGTACAGATATTAGTTTTTATTTAATTCTAGGATTGGGTAATCAAGATGAGACATTAATGTATGAATCTGCTTTTGGTCCATTGTTAGCTTTTTATAATGGATATGCTTATTATGGTAAAGAAGAGGGTTTATATTTAAAAAGAGTAATTTATATTCCAGAAAGTACTGCTGATACTAAAGAAGCTTATATTGAAGCTGCACAAGAACGAATTAATAATTATTTGGGTGAAAATAACAATGTAGTTGTTTCATATGGTGGTTTATTATCTTCATTATCAAGTAATTCTGAGGATAGTGGAAAAGTAATTGCCAGTGATGGAAATTATTACAATATTAAGGTATTAGATAGAACTTATAAATTTTACATTGTTAAAGTTCCAGAAAGTGAGTTGGTTGATCCAACTTATAGTTCAAAAAATATTAGTACTGATATTTCTATTACTAGTGAAAGTGGATTAGTTCCATTAGATACTAGAATTGATGCTGTTAAATTAACAAGTGGAGAGGAATATGAAAGAATTTTAAGAATTTTAGATTTAGATGGCAATGTTACTTACGATATTAAATTATATTCAGAAGCAAATGAGAAATATATTACTGAGTTAGCTGATGGAACATTTAATGTTAAGATTCCAATACCTGAAGAGTTAGATGGTAAAGATTTGGCTGTTTATTATGTTACTCCAAGTGGTGAAGTAGAAGAATATTCTGTTACATCTTCAGATGGATATGTATCATTTAATACTAATCACTTTAGTATTTATACTTTAGGATATAAAAGTGAAAATAATGATTTTATAGAAGAAGTACCTAATACTTTTGATAGTGTTGGAAATAGTATAATTGTTAGTATTTTATCTTTTGTTAGTTTAGTAGGAACAATGGTTTATTTATGTAGAAAAAATAAAAGAGTTTATTAAGCTCTTTTATTTTTTCTAAATTAAAATTTCAGCCGCACCACCTGGTGCGTCTTTTTGATACAATAAAAGAATCTAAATCACAGATATGAATTATAAGCAATAACAGGTATAGAAAAATTAGAATATGAAAATATGAAACTAAGAATCAAGAATGAAAGATTAAATAAGGTTATATAGTAAAGGAATATGGTATCAAATAGTTCAGTATTAAATTTAATCAATAAAATCAATATAAAGGTATTAAATATTAAAATGAACATTTCTAGAAGTGATTAAATAAGTAGAAATGATATGTGTGAATTAGTAAAAGAATATCATAAAAAACATTCATCATGAAAATACAGACATATTAATAGACAAATAAGAATAGATATAAGAAACTTTGTAAACAAATAATGTGAATTTTTAGGAATAAAATCAGTTGTAAGATGAATATAGAAAAACATTAGAATTAATATTTACAGATATGACTTGTATTAAAAACCATGGTGATTTATAGATGCTTATATATTATTATAATAATGAAATATTAGCTTGTTCATTAGATTATAAAACCCCAGTTCAATATAAAATTGAACTAGGGTTTTTAAAAAATCTTTTTTTAGTGTCTACTTTTTTCTGACAACTTCAAAGCTATTCTGAAATTTCTTTTTTAGTTGTTTTTGTTGTTCTTGGTTTTGTTACTTCTTTTTTTGTTGCAGTTTTTTTTATAACTTTTTTTTCAGTTTCTTTTTTAACAACTTTTTTTGGTTTAACTATTTTTTCAGTTTTTTCTTTTACTTCATTTAATTTTATTTCTTTTTCAATTTGTTTGTTTTTATTATCTATAACAGAATCAATTAGATATGCAAATAGTATTGTATAGATAATTACCATAAATACACTTACTATATATTGACTTGTAAATCTTTGAATAAGTAAATTAAAACTAACAGTTCCTGCATATGCTAACAAGATAAATATTAAACTATCAATTGTTGCAGCAATTACACTAGAAATTAAGAATTTAAATCCTCTAAAACCAGTAATGTAATAATATATTTCTAGATTTAAAAATTGAGAAACATAAAATGCTGCAATACTTGAAAATACTAAACGATAGTCCATATTAAATATAGTTTCTAATCCATCAATACCGCTTAAAACAGGAAGTGTACTAGATATTGTTATAAATAATACAGAAACTATTAAAGCAAATACTGCATAATGGAATAAAAGTTTAGTTTCTTTCTTACCATATCTTTCTGCAAATAAAATCGCTAAAAAGTATGTCATTGGATAAATAATAAATGAAGCAGTAGGAGTCAAGTTTCCAATACTTACAATTCTACAACTTAAAATAAGTGATGTTGTAAAACAAATAATGTAAACTATCATAACCAAAAAATAATAAAAATTCTTTTCCCTTTTCATATCCTTCCTCCTAGTATAAATTATAAAGTAAAAATTTATTAAAAACAAGTACAAAAATAAAAATTTATGATAAAATATTTTTTGGGTGATGTTTATGGATTTAAATCATATTAGAAATTTTTCAATTATAGCCCATATAGATCATGGTAAATCAACTATTGCAGATCGTATTTTAGAAAATACAAATGCTATTTCAAAAAGAGAAATGAAAAATCAATTACTTGATTCTATGGAACTTGAAAGAGAAAGAGGAATAACAATTAAACTAAATGCAGTAAGTTTAAATTATAAATATAATGATGAGGATTATTTACTTAATTTAATAGATACTCCAGGACATGTTGATTTTACTTATGAAGTATCAAGGAGTTTAAAAGCTTGTGAGGGTGCTATTTTAGTAGTTGATGCAACGCAAGGTGTTGAAGCACAAACTTTTGCTAATCTTTTTTTAGCTTTAGAAAATAATTTAACGATAATTCCTGTTATTAATAAGATAGATTTACCTAATGCTGAAGTTGATAGAGTTAAAAAAGAAATTGTAGATACATTAGGTTTTAGTGAAGATGAAATTCTTCTTTGTAGTGCAAAATGTGGAATTGGAATAAAGGAAATAATTGAAGAAGTAATAAAAAAAGTTCCAGCGCCAACAACTAATGATGAAAAACTTCAAGCATTAATTTTTGATTCTTATTTTGATTCATATAAAGGAGTAATTTTATCAGTTAGAGTATTTAATGGAGAATTAAAAGTTGGAGATACAATAAAAATGATGCAGACTAATGCTTGTTATGAAGTTGTTGAACTTGGTATTCATACTCCAAAAGAAATATCAAAACAAAAGCTTGAAAAAGGTGAAGTAGGATTTTTACAAGCGTCAATTAAAAGTATTCAAGATGTAAGAGTAGGAGATACAATTACTTTAAAAGATAATCCTTGTGATGCTCCACTTGAGGGGTATAAAGAGATAAAACCAATGGTTTATTGTGGATTATATCCAATTGATAGTAAAAAGTATCAAGATTTAAAAGAAGCCTTAGAAAAATTAAAACTAAGTGATGCTTCATTAAAATTTATACCAGAGACATCAAAAGCATTAGGTTTTGGATTTAGATGTGGTTTTTTAGGTTTATTACATCTTGATATTATAAAAGAACGAATTGAAAGAGAATTTAAAATAGATATAATAGCAACAAGTCCAAGTGTTATTTATGAAGTTGTATTAACAAATGATGATGTTATTTATGTTGATAGTCCAAGTAATCTTCCAAGTAAGGAACAGATAAAAGAAATAAAAGAACCATATATTAAAGCATCAATTTTTATGCCAAGTAATTATGTTGGTCCAGTTATGGAATTATGTCAAAATAAAAGAGGAAATTACGTAGCAATAGAATATCTTGATGATGTTAGAGTATCGCTTATTTATGAACTTCCTTTATCTGAAGTTGTATATGATTTTTTCAATAAATTAAAAAGTGCAACTAAAGGTTATGCTTCATTTGATTATGATTATATTGAAAGTAAAAAAAGTGATTTAGTAAAATTAGATATTTTATTAAACGGAGAAGTAGTAGATGCTTTAAGTGTTATAGTCCATAAAGATTTTGCATATGAAAGAGGCAGAATTATTTGTGAAAATCTAAAGAAAATTATTCCAAGACAATTATTTGAAGTACCAATTCAAGCTGCAATAGGATCAAAAATAATTGCTAGAGAAACAGTTAAAGCAATGAGAAAAGATGTACTTGCCAAATGTTATGGTGGCGATGTATCAAGAAAAAGAAAACTTCTAGAAAAACAAAAAGAAGGAAAGAAAAAAATGAAAGTAATTGGTAGTGTTGAACTTCCAAGTGATGCTTTCCTTTCAATTTTAAAAGTTGATGATGATTAAAACTTATAGACAAAAATAATAAAAATGTGTTATGATAATCTCATAGAAAATAACACATTTTTTTGTGTTAAAAAATGGAGTGAAAATATATGCAAACAAAAATTCGATATGGGGGGGGGGCAAGTTAAAAAAATAAGAAACTTTCTCTTAACCGATGTAAAAATAATAAATAAATATTTATTAGTAACGATAATACTTGTGATACTATCATGTGTAGGACTAACTTCATATGCATTATTTAGTTATGAAGTAGAGTCAAGCAGTAGTATAAGAATAGTATATAATCCACCAGTAAGATATTATTGCGATACAATTAGTCAAGATACAAGTAATGCAAATAATCCTAAAAATTCATTACCAACTAACATGATACCAGTATGTTATGATAGTGAAAGAGAAGTATGGCGAAAAGCAGATGTAAATAATACTAAAAAAGGATATAAATGGTATAGCTATAGTGATAAAGTATGGGCTAATGCAGTAACAGTAAGTGATAGTAATACAACAACAGAAATAACTTTAAATGATGGAACGATAAAATCATGTGATGGTACATGTACAAGAGAAGATTATGTAAATTCAGAAGTAGGAACAATAATACCAATGGAAGTAATAAATACGATGTGGGTATGGATACCAAGATTTAGTGCGACTGGTGATACAGCAAATTATAATGGAGGAACACAAGAAAATCCTGGAGCATTTAATATAACATTTGTAAATAACAAAACAAGTGCTCATGATGCCTTCACATTTGGTACACAATCACTAAATGGGTTTTGGGTAGGCAAGTTTGAAACAAGTCATGAAACATTATCAAGTAGTACAACAACAAATAATTTAGGCTGTACCAATGATACATGTAGTAATGCCAATGGAATAATAATAAAACCAAATGTAAAATCATTAAGATATAATAATGTAAGTAATTTCTTTTATGCAAGTTTAAGTATGAAACAAAGTGGAAATAGTTTTGGATTTGATATAACAAAAGATACAACACTAGATACCCATATGATGAAAAATAATGAATGGGGTGCAGTAGCATACCTTACTCAAAGTATCTATGGGAGATGTACATCAAATACAAGTTGCGAAGAAGTTTCGATAAACAATAGTAGTGGTTATTATACAGGTCGAAGTGGAGGAGCACCAGGTTCGTCAAGTATAACATCTACTACTAATGGTACATATAAATATAACGAAAATAAAATAGAAACAAGTGTAGTAGGAGGAACAAATGTAAGTGCAACAATAACAAATGATAGTACTTATCCATGGACAAATACAGATGGAGTATATTCTAGTAGTAATAATGGTCAAAATAGTACAACATCAACATTAACATATTCATTTAAATTAAGTTCAAAAGGAGTAGTATCATTTGATTATTCAGTATCTAGTCAAAGTAGTTGGGATGAAATGTCATATACAATAAATAATGGCACAACTGATGTGGTGACAGGAGACAGGATTAGTGGAACATCAAGAGGAACAACAGAATCAAGTCTTTCTTATGATAACAAAGTACATATATTAGATGCAGGAACATATACTTTAACATTTACATATAAAAAAGATAGTTCAAGAGCTTCAGGATTAGATAAAGGATATGTTAAAAATGTAAAAGTATTAGCAGGAGCAGAAACAATAACTAAAGAAGTAGCAGGAGGACAATTAGCGTCTACAACAGGAAATATTTATGGAGTATATGATATGAGTGCTGGCTCCTCTGAATATGTAATGGGCGTATATACAGATGGCACAAGAAACTGGTCTGGATATAGTTCTTCAGAAAATTCAGGATTTAGTGGATGTCTAGGAAGTGACTGTAGCAGTACCTATGATGGCTTAGCATATCCGGAGAGTAAATATTATAATAGTTATACAAATACTGGAACACAAAGTTCTCCAATAACAAATTATACAAGTGATATGCAACATGCACTTACGGAAACGAAAAACTGGTTTGGTGCTAGTGCGAACTTTGTTTATGGCAGTAACCCTTGGTTCCTACGTGGTGGCTACTACTACTATGGTTCAATCGCAGGTGTTTTCTACTATAACTACGGCGACGGCGGTATCTACAGCAATGGCAGTTCCAGGTCCTCCCTAATAATTAACTAATTGTTTAATTTAACAATTAGTTATAACGAAGAAGGAAAATCGTAGTTTTTTCTAAAATAAAGGTGGGTAGAGTATTTCAAACAGGATTTTGAAATACTGGAAAAAATAAATTAATATAATAAAGTCATAATAAAAATGACTTTTTTTGTATAAATTTTTAAAAAATTAGCAGTATACTATTGACAAGTGCTAACATATAATATTATAATGAATTTAGCACTTGAGGTTATATAGTGCCAGGAGGTATAATATGCTTACTACAAGACAAGAAAAAATACTAACCCTGATTGTAAAAGAATATGTAAAAACTGCTAATCCAGTTGGATCAAAACATATTTGTGAAGTAGTTAATTGTTCTAGTGCAACAGTTAGAAATGAAATGGCTGAACTTGAGGAACTTGGTTTTTTGGAAAAAACTCATATTTCATCTGGTAGAGTACCAAGTGAAAAGGGCTATAGATATTATGTTGATAATTTAATGAATCCTAATGAAATGAATTCTGACGATATTTTGAAATTACAACTTATTTTTAATAACAAAAGTTTAGCAATAAATGAATGTATTAAAAAAAGTTTGGAAATAATATCAGAAATAACTGATTATACATCTGTTGTTTTAGGATCATCATCAAATGATAATTATCTAAAGCAAGTTGAGGTTTTACCACTTAATACAAGTCAAGTTTTAGCAATAGTTATAACAGATAAAGGTTGCGTTGCTCATAAACAAATAGATGTATCTGATATCTCACTTGATGAGATTCAAAAAACAGTTGAGCTTATAAATAAACTTCTTATTGGAACACCAATTGATGAAATAAATAGTAAACTTGAATTTGAAATAAAACCTATCATTAATCAATATGTAAAACAACATGATGCTATTTATAATGCCTTTTATGACGTGTTTAAAGATTTTACAAGCAAAAACGTTTCGTTTATGGGTAAAGCTAATATGTTAAATCAACCTGAGTTTAGTAATCTTGAAAAAATAAAAAAAATATATGGTAAGTTAGAAAATAAAGATACCTTAGAAAGTATTGAAGAGCATGATAATAACATAAATATTTATATTGGAAAAGAATCAAAAGTAGATGATGATGTAACTGTAATTAAAACTAAGTACAAAGCAGGAAACGAAGAAGGAACAATTGCTATAATTGGTCCAAAAAGAATGGAATATGAACGAGTTGTTAACATGCTTGAATTTATTAAGAATCATATCGAAGGAGATGACCAATGAAAGATAAATTAGTAATCCTATCAACTATTTATGATAATGTTGAAAGAAATACAGATATTGATAAATCATATAGAATTTTACTTGAAATGGAAGATGATTTAGATAAAAAAATAATAGATTTTATTAATGTCTTTATTGAAGATGAAAAAAGAAAATTAGTTAATAGGTATAAGAAAAATGGAGAAATACTTTGTTATTTGGGACTTTTAAAAGAGGCAATTGAAAATAATGATAATGTAGAATTACCATATCTTAGAGCAGTAAAAGTATATCCTAAGTTAAGAACTAATTTTAAGGATTATATAAAATATTTAATGCAACAAGAAATAGATAATAGATTATCTAATAATGAAGAAAAAAAACAAATAATAAAAGATATTCATCCGGAGGTGAAAAAAGAAATATATGGAAGAAGATAAAAAAGAAGAAGAAAAAATTGACAAGAAGCATAAAAAACATGATGAAAAAATAAAAGAATTAGAAGAAAAAATAAATTGTTTAGAGGAAAAGAATAAAAAACTAGAAACCGAAAAATTACAAAGTGTAGCGGAACTTATCAATTATAGAAAAAGAAAAGATGAAGAAGTTTCACTAATGCTTAAGTATTGTAATGAAGATTTGTTAAAAGAGTTATTACCAGTGATGGATAATTTTGAAAGAGCAATTAATTTAGATGATAATAATTTAAATGATGAGGTTTCAAACTTCTTAAGTGGTTTTAAATTAATTTATACTCACATGAAACAAATTCTAGAAAAATTTGGGGTTAGTGAAGTTGATTGTCTAGGCAAGGTATTTGATGCAAACTTTGAAACATCAGTATTTATGGATAATGATCCTAATTACGATGATGAAGTTGTTTTAGATGTTTTACAAAAAGGATATACATATAATGACAAACTTCTAAGAAGTGCATCTGTTAAAATAAATAAACTTGATAATATTAAACAAGAAGTAAAAGAAAATAATGAAAATAAGGAAGGAAATGATAAAAATGAGTAAAATAATAGGTATAGACTTAGGTACAACAAATAGTTGTGTAGCAGTCTTAGAAGCAGGGGAAGCTAAAGTAATCCCAAATCCAGAAGGAAATAGAACTACTCCTTCAATAGTATGTAAGAAAAATGGTGAGACAATTGTAGGTGATCCTGCAAAACGTCAAGCTGAAACAAACCCAAATACTGTAAGAAGTATTAAAAGATTAATGGGTACAAGTGAAAAAGTAGAACTTGAAGGTAAAAAATATACTCCAGAAGAAATAAGTGCAATGATTATTTCTAATTTAAAACAAACAGCTGAAAATTATTTAGGAGAAACTGTAACAAAAGCAGTAATTACTGTTCCAGCATATTTTAATGATTCACAAAGACAAGCTACTAAAAATGCAGGTAAAATTGCAGGATTAGAAGTTGAAAGAATAATTAATGAACCAACTGCAGCAGCATTAGCATATGGTCTTGATAAACAAGATAAAATGCAAACAATTTTAGTATATGACCTTGGTGGTGGAACATTCGATGTTTCTATTCTAGAACTTGGTGAAGGTGTCTTTGAAGTTAAATCTACTGCAGGTAATAATAAACTAGGTGGAGATGACTTTGATGAACGTATCATTAATTATTTAGTTGATGAATTCAAAAAAGCTAATGGCATTGATTTATCTACTGATAAACTTGCAATGCAAAGATTAAAAGAAGCAGCTGAAAAAGCTAAAAAAGATTTAAGTGGAGTAACAACAACTCAAATTTCATGTCCATTTATAACTCAAGGAGAAAATGGACCACTTCACTTAGATACAACACTTACTCGTGCTAAATTTGAAAGCTTAATAAGTGATTTAGTTGAATCAACAACTGTTCCAGTAAATAATGCTTTAAAAGATGCTGGACTAAAAAAAGAAGATATCGATCAAGTTATTTTAGTAGGTGGATCAACTCGTATTCCTATGGTTCAAGAACTTGTAAAGAAAGAACTTGGTAAAGAACCAAATAGAAGTGTTAACCCAGATGAAGTTGTTGCTATGGGAGCTGCTATTCAAGGTGGAGTTTTAACAGGAGATGTTAATGATATCGTTCTACTTGATGTAACACCATTATCACTTGGTATTGAAACTCTTGGTAATGTTATGACAGTATTAATTCCAAGAAATACAACAATTCCAACAAGTAAATCTCAAGTATTTTCAACAGCAGCTGATAATCAACCAGCTGTAGATATCCATGTTTTACAGGGTGAACGTCCAATGGCTTATGATAATAAGACACTCGGTAGATTCCAACTTTCTGATATACCACCAGCACCAAGAGGAATACCACAAATCGAAGTTAAATTTGATATCGATGCTAATGGTATAGTAAACGTTACAGCAAAAGATCTTGGAACAAATAAAGAACAAAAAATTACTATTACATCAAATACAACCCTATCTGATGATGAAATAGATAAAATGGTTAAAGAAGCCGAAGCAAATCGTGAAGCTGATAACAAGAAAAAAGAAGAAGCTGATGCTATAAATGATGCTGAACAACTAGTATTCCAAACAGAAAAAGCAATTAAAGACTTGGGAGATAAAGTTGATTCAAAACAAAAAGAAGAAGCAGAAGCAAAAATTAAAGAATTAAATGAAGCTATAGAAGCTAAAAATGTTAGTGATATTAAAGCAAAATCAGAAAGCTTAAAAGAAGTAGCATATTCTTTAGCAGCTAAAGTTTATGAGCAAGCAAATGCTGCTAATCAAAATGCTCAAACAGAAACACCAAACGAAGAAAAAGAAAAACAAGACGATGTAAAAGATGCTGAATTTACTGAAAAATAGTATACTATAAAACAAGAAGTCCTTAAAATAAAAAGGACTTCTTGCATAAATTTTAATAAAAAGGAGAAAGATATATGGAAGAAAAATTAAGATGTGATATCAAAGATAAATATAAATGGGATTTAGAAAAAATCTATAAAAATGAAGAAGAAATAGAAAAAGATATAGCTTATGTAAAAGAAGAATGTAATAATTTACTAAAATATAAAGGTATTTTATGTAATGATAGTAATACTTTATATGATGCTATAACTACTTACTATAAAATATCAAGAACTCTTGATAAATTAGTAGTGTATTCTAATATGAAATACCATGAAGATATGGCACTTTCAAGATCTAAAATTACAGTTAGTAAGATAGATAAACTAAATGATGATATTGCATCAAAATTATCATTTTTTACACCAGAACTTTTAAAACAAGACAAAAAAATTATCGATAAATATATTGAAGAAAATGATAAATTAAAGGAATATAAATTTGTATTAGATGATGTATTCCATGAAAAACCATATATTTTAAGTGCTGAAAAAGAAAGTATGATGGCACGTCTTGGAGAAGTATTTAATAATCCAACTGATATTTATGAAACATTAGATGCCGTTGATGTTAAATTTAAAGATTTTACTGTTGATGGTAAGACTTATCCTTTAAATCAAAGTAATTATACAGTTTATTTAAAAGATTATAATCGAGAAATAAGAGAAAAAGCCTTTCATAATTTCTACGAAACATATAATGATTATAAAAATACTTTTGCCAGTGTACTTTATGGCAATATAAAAACAAACTTCTTTATTTCAAATGAAAGAGGTTATAAATCTCCTTTACATATGTATTTATATCAAGAAAATATTGACGAAGCAATTTATGATAGATTGATAAAAAAAGTAAATGAAAGAATTGATATATCTTATAAATATATAAAATTAAGAAAAAAAGTTCTAAACTTAGATGAACTTCATATGTATGATATCTATGTACCACTTGTTTATCATGATCAAAATTATACATTTGAATCTGCTATTGAAATTGTAAAAAAAGCTTTAGCACCACTTGGTGATAATTATATTAAAGATTTAACAGAAATAATTAATAGTAATTGTATCGATGTATACCATAATAGAAATAAACAAACTGGAGCTTATTCTTGGGGCAGTTATGATACACTTCCTTATGTTTTATTAAACTTCGAAGGAACATTTAATGATGTATCAACAATAGCTCATGAATTAGGTCATTCTATGCATAGTTATTATTCTAAAAAGAATAATCCTTATCAAACTTCATCATATACTATCTTTTTAGCAGAAATAGCATCAACAGTAAATGAAATACTTTTAAATAAATATATGTATAATAATTCAACTACAAAAGAAGAAAAACTATATTATTTAAATAATTTGCTTGAAATGCTAAGAACAACTCTAATAAGACAAACAATGTTTGCGGAGTTTGAAAAGACACTTTATGATAAAGAACAAAATGGAACAATTTTAACTGAAGAAGAAATAAGTGGTACTTATTTAGAATTAAATAAAAAATACTATGGAAATGATATTATAAGTGATGATGAAATAAGATTAGAATGGGCAAGAATTTCACATTTTTATAAAGGATTTTATGTTTATAAATATGCAACAGGAATATCAATTGCTTGTAAAATTGTAAGTGATATTTCAGAAAATAAAGAAGGAGCATTAGAAAACTATATGAAACTATTAAAAAGTGGAGGAAGCAATTATTCACTAGAACTATTAAAACTTGCTAATGTTGATATAGCAAATGATGATACGATCGATAAAGCTCTTGATTTATTTGATGAAACAATTGAAGAATTTAAAAATATTTTCTAAAACAAAGGAGTAGTATATGACAAAAAAAGATTATTATGAGGTATTAGGTGTAGAAAAGTCTGCATCTAATGATGAAATAAAACTTGCTTTTAGACGTCTTGCTAAAAAATATCACCCTGATATAAATAAAGAACCAGGGGCAGAAGAAAAATTCAAAGAAATCCAAGAAGCTTATGCAGTTTTATCAGATGAAAACAGAAGAAAACAATACGATAAATATGGTCATGCAGCATTTGATAACAATAATGCATCAAGTGGAATGGGTGGATTTAACTTTAATGGTTTTGATTTTTCTTCAATTTTTGAAGATTTAATGAGAGATGATAATGATTTTGCTTCATTTTCTTTTGGAGGATCTAATTTTGGAAGAAGAAATACAAAAAGAAAAGGTAACGATAGTTTAGCGACAATGAATATTACATTTATGGAAGCTGTTTTAGGTTGTAAAAAAGACATTGAAATAACTACTATGGAAGAATGCAACTCTTGTCATGGTGATGGAGGTTTTGATTCTAAAACATGTCCTGAATGTCATGGTAGTGGTCAAATAACTGGAGAACAAAGAACTATATTTGGTAGTTTTTTAACAAGAACTACTTGTAGTAAATGTGAAGGAACTGGCAAAATTTATCAAAGAGTATGTAGCAAATGTCATGGTAAAGGTCGCGTTAGAGCAACTAAAGAAGTAACTGTAACAGTACCTGAAGGAGTAAATACTGGAAATAGAGTAAGACTAAAAGGGTATGGTGAAGTAGGAGATGTAGGTTGTGAAAATGGTGATTTATATATCGAATTTGTTGTTAAACCACATGACTTTTATGAAAGAAGAGGAAACGATATTTACTTAAAATTGCCAATTACTATAACTGAAGCAATATTTGGTTGTAAAAAAGATATCAAAACACCATATGGAGTTGTTACATTAACAGTACCTGAAGGTTCAAAAACTAATGATAAACATAGAATAAAAGGAAAAGGTGCTAAAGATCCAAATTACGATGTAAAAGGAGATTTTTATATTATAATTGATGTAGTAATGCCTAAAAAATTATCAAGGGATCAAAAGAAATTATTTGAAGAATTAGCTAAAACTGACCTTTCTACTAAAGAAATAGATAAATTTGAAAAGTTTGTTAGAAAATAGAAAACAAGAATTTATTTTTTGTTTTCTTTTTTATGTAAAAAAAGATAAAACAATATAAATATGTTTGCAGAAAATTCTAATGTATGCTATGATTAATATGAAATATAGGATAGGCGGTAAAAAATGGAATTAGAGCAAACAGAAAATAATCATGGTAAAGGATATACTTTACTTGAAGTATTAGCAGTTTTAATAATAATCGGAATACTTGCAACTTTAATAGTGGCATCAATTGGAAGGTATAAAGAAAGGGCATCAGAAGAATATATTAATTCTTTAGAAGATCAAATGGAATTGGCAGCAAAATCATATTATTCAGATCATCCAGAAGAACTTCCAAGAGGACAAATTGTAGGAGATGAAAAAATTTATTCAACAAAAATTATGGCATCAAATTTAGCAAGTGCTGGTTATTTTGCTAATGAATTAGTAGATGAACAAGGTAATAGTTGTGAAGAAAAAAGTTATGCTATTACCAATAATATTAATAATAAAATATCTTATGATGTTTGTTTGATTTGCAATGGTAAGGTACTAAACGAATCAGCATATTGTAAATTATCAGGTTTTGAACCAGTAAATTCTTCACCATATTGTTCTCTTTCTTCAAGTGAACAAAATCATATGAAAAAGTTAACAATATACACAAATAAAAATGGAACAGTAACATCTGATCAAGGAGTTAATCCAGCAGCAGATGGTAGTTATTATGTTTATAAACCTGGATATTATACTTTTAAATTTACAACCAAAGATGAAGATGGTAATGAAGAATATGCAACATGTGGTATACCAGTTTATTTTGAAGAAGATAAGAAAGACCCAACATGTACTGCTAGTTGTAATTGTGATAATAATTCTTGTAGTTGTTACGCTAATTGGGAAGATGAAGTATCATTAGCAAGTGTTACTGATTCAACAGGAAGAACTATACAAAGTTATTTATGTAAAGAAGGCATAGATATAACAAAAGATAATAATAGTCCACTTAGTTCTTCTAATATTCAAACAACAATAACTAAAACAACAAGTTCTCAAACTTATACTGTTACTGTAACAGATTGTAGTGGTAATACTAATATATGTAGTACAACAATACCAGCTAAAACAACAACACCAAGTACTCCACAAGGCGGTTCAGATACATGTGTTGGATCTTCTTGTAATACATGTGATTGCGAAGGATATGATGTTGATGAATGTACTTATTGTTATTGTACATCTTCATGTAGATTAAGATGTAGAACTATTTCAGGTTGTAGTACAACACCTGATCCTGAGCCATCAAACCCAACAACTCCAACTACACCAACGACTCCAACAAAACCACCAGTAGTAGAAGAGGAAAATCCAGATACAGGGTGTTTCTTAAATGGAACAAAAATACATACAAAAAATGGATTAAAAAATATTGAAGACATAAAAGTAGGAGATTATGTATTGTCATATAATGAAGAAACAAAACAAACTGAATATAATAGAGTTTATGATACATACATTCATACAAAAAATAATGAAGAATTATATGAACTAACAATAAATGGAAAGATATTAAAAGTAACCGCAGCTCATAGATTCTATGTAAAGGAAAAAGGAACAACAGAATTTGTATGGAAAGAAGCAAAAGGATTAAAAGTAGGAGATATATTGCTTGATAGTAATAATAAGGAACAAAAAATAACAAACATAAATCATTATATTCACTTTGGAACAGTATATAATTTTGCAGTAGAAAATAATCATAATTACTATGTTACTGAAAACGGATATTTAGTTCATAATGTTAAACCAAGTTTAGGTGGAGGAAGTTGTAGTGGAACTTCAATTTCTAATCCAAATGCTTCTTTATGTAATTAATAAATATATTTACAAAAAGGATACAAGTTTGTATCTTTTTTGTTTGCTAAAATATAAATTGTATTATATAATTAACTTATAGGATAGGTGAGGAAAATGAATGATAAAAAAAATAAAAAAGGTTTTACTTTAGTTGAAGTATTATCAGTTTTAATAATAATGGGAATACTTGCAACTTTAATAGTGGCATCGATTGGAAAATATAAGGAAAGAGCATCAAAAGAGTATATTAATTCTTTAGAAGGACAAATGGAATTAGCAGCAAAATCATATTATTCAGATCATCCAGAAGAACTTCCAAGAGGACAAATTGTAGAAAATGAAAAGGTTTATTCAACAAAAATCATGGCATCAAATTTAGCAAGCTCTGGTTACTTTTCTAATGAATTAGTAGATGAGCAAGGAAATAGTTGTGAAGATAAGAGCTATGCCATTGTAAATAAAATGAATGATAAATATTCTTATGATGTTTGTTTAATTTGCAATGATAAGTTGTTAAATGAATCATCATACTGTAAAATTAATGGTATGGAACCAATAAATTCTTCACCATATTGTTCTGTCTCTGCAAGTGAACAAAATCATATGAAAAAGTTAACAATATACACAAATAAAAACGGAACAGTAACATCTGATCAAGGAGTTAATCCAGCAACAGACGGTAGTTATTATGTTTATAAACCTGGATACTATACTTTTAAATTTACAACGAAAGATGAAGATGGTAATGAAGAATATGCAACGTGTGGTATACCAGTTTATTTTGAAGATGATACTAAAAAACCAACATGTACTGCTAGTTGTAATTGTGATAATAATTCTTGTAGTTGTTATGCTAATTGGGAAGATGAAGTATCACTAGCAAGTGTTACTGATTCAACAGGAAGAACTATACAAAATTATTCTTGTAAAAATGGTGAAGATATAACAAAAGATAATAATAGTCCACTTAATTCTTCTAATACTCAAACAACAATAGCTAAAACAACAAGTTCTCAAACTTATACTGTTACTGTAAAAGATTGTAGCGGTAATGCTAATACATGTAGTACGACAATACCAGCAAAAACAACAACACCAAGTACTCCATCAGGTGGTTCAGATACATGTGTTGGTTCTTCTTGTAATACTTGTGATTGTGAAGGTTATGATGTTGATGAATGTACCTATTGTTATTGTACATCTTCATGTACTTTAAGATGTAGAACAATTAGTGGTTGTGGCAGTTCATCAAGTGGTTCAGGAGGTTCTTCTTCTGGAGGTGGAAATACTATAGTTATTGGTGGCGGCGGATCATCAAGTAGCTCAGGAGGTTCATCAAGCAGTTCGGGAGGATCATCTAGTAGTTCAGGTGGAACAACTGAGACCAATCCAGATACAGGGTGTTTCTTAAATGGAACAAAAATACATACAAAAAATGGATTAAAAAATATTGAAGACATAAAAGTAGGAGATTATGTATTGTCATATAATGAAGAAACAAAACAAACTGAATATAATAGAGTTTATGATACATACATTCATACAAAAAATAATGAAGAATTATATGAACTAACAATAAATGGAAAGATATTAAAAGTAACCGCAGCTCATAGATTCTATGTAAAGGAAAAAGGAACAACAGAATTTGTATGGAAAGAAGCAAAAGGATTAAAAGTAGGAGATATATTGCTTGATAGTAATAATAAGGAACAAAAAATAACAAACATAAATCATTATATTCACTTTGGAACAGTATATAATTTTGCAGTAGAAAATAATCATAATTACTATGTTACTGAAAACGGATATTTAGTTCATAATGTTAAACCAAGTTTAGGTGGAGGAAGTTGTAGTGGAACTTCAATTTCTAATCCAAATGCTTCTTTATGTAATTAATAAATATATTTACAAAAAGGATACAAGTTTGTATCTTTTTTGTTTGCTAAAATATAAATTGTATTATATAATTAACTTATAGGATAGGTGAGGAAAATGAATGATAAAAAAAATAAAAAAGGTTTTACTTTAGTTGAAGTATTATCAGTTTTAATAATAATGGGAATACTTGCAACTTTAATAGTGGCATCGATTGGAAAATATAAAGAAAGAGCTGCAGATGAATATATTAATTCATTGGAAGGACAAATGGAATTAGCAGCAAAATCATATTATTCAGATCATCCAAATGAACTTCCAAGAGGACAAATTGAAAATGGAGAAAAAATTTATAATACCCAAATTATGGCATCAACTTTAGCAGATGCTGGATATTTTACTAATGAATTAGTAGATCAAAATGGTAATAGTTGTGAAAGTAAAAGTTATGCAATTGCCAGAAATATCAATAATATTATATCTTATGATGTATGTTTGATTTGTAATGGAAAAGTATTAAATGAATCAGCATATTGTAAATTATCTGGCTTTGAACCAGTAAATAATACTCCATATTGTTCTATTCAAGTAGAAAATATGCAACAAAATGTAAAAAAACTAACAGTATATACAAATACTACAAATAACGTTGTATCACACGATGTAAAAGCAGCAAATGATGGAAATTATTATGTATATAAACCTGGAACATATAGATTTACAGTTGAAAATAATGAAGGTTTAACAGCTGATTGTCAAACTACAATTTATATGGAAGAAGATAAAACAAAACCATCTTGTAATACAACTGTTTTAAGTAGTGGTAATACTGAATATACAGTACAATTTAGTTATTCAGATAATGTAGGATTAAAAAAGATTACTAATCCAACAAATGGTGGTACATATAAAGAATATAATAGTTGTAGTTATGGTGAGAGCGTCCCAAGTGGTGCTGCTAGTTTTACTTTCAAAAGAGAAAGTACTGATAAAACATATACTATGACTGTTATAGATTGTAATAATAATGCTTATTCATGTAGTGTAAGTATTCCTAAAAAACCAAGTTCACCTAGCGGAGGAAGCGGCGGATCAGAAATTTGTATAGGTTCAGATTGTGATTGTGATTGTGAAGATTATTATGATTATGATAACTGTGTTGCCTATATTTGTAATCCAGTCACATGTAAAAAATCAACACAAACAATAAATAATTGTTCAACAAATGATGGTGGCGGTGGATCATCTTGTACAAAAGTATGTACTCCAGGTGCTTCATCTGATTATGATTATACTACATGTAGATATTATCAATGTAGCGATGATGGTTGTAAAGGATATTTTCTTAAAATTCCTGGTTGTACTGTAGAAGAAAATCCAGATACAGGATGTTTCTTAAATGGAACAAAAATACATACAAAAAATGGATTAAAAAATATTGAAGACATAAAAGTAGGAGATTATGTATTGTCATATAATGAAGAAACAAAACAAACTGAATATAATAGAGTTTATGATACATACATTCATACAAAAAATAATGAAGAATTATATGAACTAACAATAAATGGAAAGATATTAAAAGTAACCGCAGCTCATAGATTCTATGTAAAGGAAAAAGGAACAACAGAATTTGTATGGAAAGAAGCAAAAGGATTAAAAGTAGGAGATATATTGCTTGATAGTAATAATAAGGAACAAAAAATAACAAACATAAATCATTATATTCACTTTGGAACAGTATATAATTTTGCAGTAGAAAATAATCATAATTACTATGTCACTGAAAACGGATATTTAGTTCATAATGCTAAATGTGCGCCAAAACCTGCAAGTGGTAAATGTCCAAGTGGATCATATGCTTCAGGATCTCAGTGTTGCGTTGATTAATTAATATAAAAGCAAGTGTACATCAAGTGTACACTTTTTCTTTTGACTTTATAAATTTTATATTTTATAATTATTTTATAAGGTAGAGTGATTTTAATGAATAAAAAGGATTTACAATAGTCGAATTAATGGCAGTCTTGATAATAATTGCTATACTTGCTACTTTAGCAATAGGTGGTGTGACAAGATATGTTAATAAAGGAAAAGATAGTTACTATGATTCATTAAAAAATCAAATTTCTCTAGCAGGAAAAAGTTATTATTCTGATAATTTGAAAGAAAGACCAACAGGTCAAATAAATGAAAATGGTGAAAAAGTTATTGGAGAAAAACTATATGTCAAAGATTTATTAGACAAAGGATATCTTATAAATGATGTTGTTGGTGCTAATAACGAAGATTGTAGTGAAAGTTATTTGGTTGTAAGATTAATTAATGGAAAATACGATTATGATGTATGTTTAATTTGCAATGGTATTGCTTATGATGCCAAAGATACTGGTATTTGTGAAATAGATGATAGCGAACTAGTAATTGATAATAATGATGATATTATAATAGATATTGAAGATACTAATACACCAACGTGTGATATTGATGTTTCTCCAATTACTATTTCAGATAGTATAATATTAGAAATAAAAACTACTAGTAGAAGTTTAGTATCAAGTCCTTATTCATTCGATGGGGTAAATTATACAAACACTAATACTAAAGAAATAACAACAAATGGTACATATACTGCTTATGTTAAAGGAAAATATGGTACTGGAACTTGTTCTGTTACTATTACTGATTTGGATAGTGAAGGTCCAACAATTGTAACATCTAAAACAGGAGGATTTGGAACAGCTACAATAAGTGCAACAATTAGCGATCCATCTGGTGTTTCTTCATATGCTATAACTTCATCAACAACAACTCCAACTTCTTGGACAAATGTTTCAAATGCTCCAACATCAACTACAGCATCATTTACTAAATCAAGTGCAGGAACGTATTATATTCATGCCAAAGATACTGCTGGAAATACAAGTTATGTTGCTGTTACTTTAACTTTATCTGGACATAGTAGTTGTGGTTGTCAAACTGCTGCAACTTGTTGCTGGCCTGTTACAGTTATTGTTGTTGGTGGTGATGGAGGTAGTTATAAGGATACAAGATGTGGTGCTGATGAAAGTAAATGTGGATGTGCAACGTACAAGTCATGTTATTTATCATAAAGTTAGGAAATATTTTCTAACTTTTTTAAATGCTTAATATATTTATTTTTATAAGTTTTTATGTTATTATATAGTTATTCTGAGGTGAGGTTATGCAAGAAATTATAAATTCTTTAGGAGAAAATACAATATTAATAATATTTGGTGTTATTGTTCTTGTAATTGTTGCACTTTTTGTAATATTATTAATTGAAAGAAAAAATAAATTAAAGTATTTAAAAGAATTTGATAAATTAGAAGAATATAAAGAAGTAGAAAATTATTATGAAGATAATAACTCTATTGATTCTGTAGATAATGTTAAAGAAGAAAAATCTAAAACTGATGAAGTTTTTTATGAAGAAAAATTAGATAAAACAGAAGCTAAAAAAGCAATCGAAGAAGCTGCTAAAAAGCTTGTTTATGAAGAACAAGATATAATTGGTCAAACATTTTTTGAAAAACAACAAGAAGAAAATTCTATTATTAGTTATGATGAATTAATGAGTAAAAATATTGATGTTGATTTAGAAAATGAAAAAGTTTTAGAAGATGAAGGTAATGAACCTATAACAATTGATGAATTATATAGCATGCAAAAGGAAAGTGAAATTGATGAAAAGATAAAAGAAGAAAAAGAAACTTCATCAAAAAAACAAACTAAAGAAGATGAAATGATTTATTACGTTAATAATGAATCAAAAAAGTTTAAAAACTCAGAAGTGATATCTCCAGTTTTTGGAATTAAAAGAGATGTAATTTATAAAAAAGAATACAATGAACTTGGTGAAACTATCAATATAAAAGAACTTGATATGGAAATTAAAAAAACTGAAGAATTTTTAAAAGAATTAAAAAAATTAAAAAGCAAATTAGATTAATTCTAATTTGTTTTTAAAAGGAGTAGTTATGAAAGTTGGATTTTGTAGTTTAGGATGTAAAGTTAATTTATATGAAAGTGAATATATGATGAGCCTTTTTAAAGAAAGAGGTTATACCATTGGAGATTTTGACGAAGATTGTGATATTTATGTAATTAATACTTGTACAGTAACTAATAATGCAGATAGTAAAAGCAGAAAAATGATTAATCATATTAAAAATAATCATCCAGATAGTATTATTGTTGTTTGTGGTTGCTATATTGAAAGTAATAAATTTAGTGATACATCATCAATTGATATTGTAATTGGTAACTATAATAAAAGTAAAGTAGTTGATTTAGTTTCTTCATACATAAAAGAAAAAAAGCAATTAATAGAACAATATGATATGAAAAAAGTTCCTTTTGAAGATATGATGATAAATCATTTTGAAGATAAAACAAGAGCATTTGTTAAAATTCAAGATGGCTGTTGTAATTTCTGTAGTTATTGCATTATTCCATATGTTAGAGGACCAATTAGAAGTAAAGAATTTAATAAAGTATTAGAGGAAGTAAATTCCTTAGTTTCTAATGATTATAAAGAAATTGTTTTAACAGGAATTCATACAGGAAGTTATGGAAAAGATTTAGGAACAAATTTTTCTACACTTCTTGAAGAATTATTAAAAATTGAAAATCTTAAAAGACTTAGAATATCATCAATTGAAATAACAGAGTTAGATGATAAATTTTTAGAGTTATTAAAAAATGATAAATTATGTAATCATTTACATATTCCATTACAAAGTGGTAGTGATAAGATATTAAAATTAATGAATCGAAAATACGATAAAAAACAATTTTTAGAGATGATTAATAAAATAAGAAGTATAAGACCATCCATTTCCATAACAACTGATGCTATAGTAGGATTTCCACAAGAAACAGAAGAAGATTTTGATGAATATATAGATTTTGTAAAACAAGTTAATTTTTCTAAATTACATGTTTTTCCATATTCTAAAAGAAATGGAACTAAAGCAGCAGAAATGGATGGACAAATTGATCCGAAAATAAAAAAAGAAAGAGCAAAAAAACTAATAGAATTATCAAAAGAATTGGAAATGGAATATGCATATAAATTTATTGGAGAAGAACTTGATGTTTTAGTAGAAAATCATGATTCTTCATATGCTTATGGACATACAAGTAATTATTTAAAAATAAGATTAGATAAAGAATGTAAACATAATGAAATTGTTAAAGTAAAAATAACAAAAGATAACATATGTTTATAATGTAAATATATTGTAAATTGCTTTAAAAATAAAACGATTTATGTTATTATATAAGTATAGGAAAGGGATTTGCGGTATGGAAGATTTTGAAAAAATGGTAAATGATCATCATGAAAGTTTCAAAAGACAAGTAGATCAAGAAAAAAATACAAAGAAGTTAAATGAAGAACAAAAGAATAAAACTAGTCATTTAAATACTATAGCACTTGCTCTTGTTGGAGTTATTGCTGTTTCTAGTGTTGCTGCTGCAGGTGTTATCCAAAAAGATTGGAAAAATAATACTAATTACTGTAATTTGACAAATCAAGAAACAACAGATTTGGTTGAATTTGTAACACATGGACCTAAAACTAAAACAGTTTATGTTGAATTATATGGTGAAAAATATACTTTTGGTAGTTTTGATGAAGGGTTAGAACTAAAAAAAGCTGCAATTTTAAACGAATATGAAACTAGTGGTGTAGATAAACCAGAAGAGTTTGTGGAAGATAATTATGAGAATTATTTAGTTTTTGTCGGAGAAAAACTTGAAAATAATGAAAAAATAGATGGTGAAGAATACGTTGATTATGTTATAGAAGAAAAATCAAAAGGAGCAAGGTAGTATGGATGAATTATTAACTATAGATAATAAAGAATTTTTAGTAACAAATAGATTTTTCTATAATGATTCAACTTATCTTTATGTCATTGCAACTGATGGAACAAATGAATTAATGTTATTAAAAGAATATGATAATAATGGTAAAACATTTGTTAAAAGTGTTAATGATGAAAACGAGATAAAAGAGATTTTAGCAAATATGAATAAATAAATTGATATATTGAAATTGCTATAGATAAAAACAACTATAGTGTTTTTTTTATAAATAAGAGTTTTATAAAAAACTAACATACAAAGTCAAAATGTTTGTAAGTGAATATTACTATAGTATCTTGGAATATTTGAAAATCATAATCGTGTAATTAGATGAATGAGTTAGAAAGAATGAGGTTGATATATGACTCGTTTATCTAAAAACATTAGTTTAGAGATTATGAAGTTTTTCTTAAATACTAGTGTTCCAAAAATTTTAAGCGAAAGAAAAGGTATTGTTTTTAATTAGGAACGAGTGATATTAACTTATGCAGACAGCAATTTATTGCAGGTTATCTACCGAAGAACAAGTTACTGAGGGATTTAGTATTCATGCACAAAAAGATAAGTTGATTAAATATGCAGAGAGTAATGACTGGGATATAGTAGATTACTATGTTAATAATGGTATAAGTGATAAAAATTTAACTGATAGAAAAGAAGTATCAAGACTAATTGAAGATTTAAAAAAAGGAAAAATAAATAATAACAAAAAAATAGATACTTTAAATGCTGTTGGAAGAATGTTTATTAATATTATTGAAACTTTTAATAAAGTAAGCATAGATGATTATTTTATTAAGTCTAATGTTTATAGAATTGTTTTGCATGAAAAAAATAGATTATTGATGTATTAACAAAATATGTGTATTCTTATAGAAGAGGTGTCATTATGAAATATATTATAAAAAGAAATATTAATTTGTTTGGAAAAATTAATATTATAAAATTTGGTTATAATGTTAAAATTAATAATAATGAAAATGGTTTTGAAAATTTTGATATTGGAAACGAAGAAATTATTATTAATAATTTGTTAAAGACTTTGAATCAAGAAACTATTAATAAATTAAATGAAAGAAACCCTATATATATATCACTTTCTAAATATTTTTTTGATAATAACAAAAAATTATGTGCTATAGAATATGAAAGCGATATAGCTATTTCAAGAATAACGCGTGAAGACCTATATTAATATCGACTGGTCGTTTGATTTAATGTTAAAACCATGGTATCATTTCATTAAGAAGTGATATCTTTTTACTATAGTAATATTCATATACGAATAAATTGGTAAAAAATACCAATTTTTTTAATTGTTCTATAAAAAATACTCTTTATTAAATTATAGAAATTTCTTTGGTGAAATGAAAAGTTAAGTGCAACATGCATTTAATTTTTTCTTATTAATTGA
>CAMEXD010000016.1 GCA_945947035.1 uncultured Mycoplasma sp.
CAATAAAAAAAGAGCATTTCTGCTCTACAAATTGTAATTTGTATTATTTATTTGATAGAAAAATAACTTTTTTCTTTATCTAATTTAACATTTTTTAAAGTAGCCATTTCTTCAACAGTTACAAAAGCATACCCCTCATTTTGTAATTTTTCCATAGCCAGCAAAGCACCATCTACAGATGTTTCATATAAATCATGTAATAATACTATTGCACCATCATGGGCATTTTCTACTATATAATTTGCTATTCTATTTGCATCTTTATATTTCCAATCTTCTGTATCAAGATCCCATAGAATAGTGTACATATTAGATATTGTCTTTATATTTGAGTTGATATTTCCATAAGGTGGTCTTAAATAAAGTGTTTCACTATTAACTACATTTCTTATCGCATCATTAGTCTTCTTTATTTCATTTATAACTGCATAATCATCTAGCTTTAAAAGATTTGAATGACTATAAGTATGACTACCAATCAAATTACCCATATCATGAGCTCTTTTTAATGTATCCTTATAATCATTTACACGATCCCCTAAAACAAAAAATGTTACACGAGCATTATACTTATCTAAATTTTCCAGCAATTTATTTGTACCAATGTAGCTTGGACCATCATCAAATGTAAATGCGATTAACTTTTTATTGCTAAATTCTTTTAAATCTCTATTTCGAGTATTTGAGATATTTTCTGTTTTACTATATTTTAAATATTCATTCTTTATTATTCCATTTAATTCACTATATGGAATTAATATTCTGACTTCACCTGCTGAATAATACGCAACTTGATATGGTGGAAATATTATTTCTAATCCATCATCTATAAAATTGAAATGCTCAAAGTTATTTGAATTACTTTCTAACCCACTTTTGACCATATCTTCATCAAATTCTAAATTATTATCATTACTATATTTCATAACATAATAGTAAGAAAGAGTTGATAATCTTTCTAGAGATTTATCGTTTGCTAAAAAATCTGTAATTGACACTATCTTATCATCATTTTTATTGTAATAATAAGATTTATCACTTCTTATATAATGATTTCCTCCTGTATATTCATAAACTGTTAAATGAACTCCTAAAATATCTTCGTTTTTGCTTATTTCATAATCCGTTTTAAAATCATATTTCATTGAATTCATATTTTCTAAATCACTTATATCATTTTTAAATTCTTCTTCTTTGTTTTTTATATATTCAGTTGAATAAGCTAATAAATTTTTATTTTTTACCTTAGGATAATTAATTTCAATCGAGTAATTATCTGTTTCTTGCTTTTCATATAAATTATTTTTAGAATTACTAAAGCATAAGCTAAAAATTCCAATCATCAAGACTATAATCAAACTTAAAAATATTTTTCCAAATTTTGTTAATCTTCTTTTGTGAATTTTTTTATATTTCATACTACAACACCTCTTCAAATTACTATTTATTTGTCAGTTACATTATATCATAAGTTTCCTATTATTTTCTGTTTTACTTCCAAATAATTTCCGTTTCATTTACGATTGATTTACAATTAATTTCTGATTTTTTTCCGATTCATGTATATTAAACATTTCTAATTTATAAATGTTACTCACTCATTTCACTACAAAAATTCAAACAAACAAAAAATCACTTTATAAAACAAGTGATTTTCCTTTATAAAACTTGACCTTTTGACAGTTCAAGTGAAACTCTTATGGTGCTGAATGACTGAATTGAACAGTCCTCTGATGCTTACCATGCATCTGTTTTACCACTAAACTAAATCAGCAACTGGTGCTGAAAAGAGGAATCGAACCCCCAACCTACTGATTACGATTCAGTTGCTCTACCTAATTGAGCTATTTCAGCACTTATAATTATATTCTATTACAAAAATATAATTTTATCTACTCCTAAATCATGTTTTTCATGTTCTATTTTATCAACAAGACACTCTTTATAACATAATCCTATTTTATAAATATCATTTTTACTAAAGAATTTATCATAAAAACCTTTACCATAGCCAATTCTAAATCCTTTTATATCAAAACATATTCCTGGAGTTATACAAACACATGAAGAATAAGAAGAAACAATATTATTAGTTACTGGTTCTAAAATATTAAAAAAACCAGGTTTTAATTCATCTAAACTTTTTATATAGTAAAAATTCATTTTATTATTTTCTATTTTTGGTACTGCAACAGGCTTGCGTTTTAAAAAATATTTTATAAGTCTTTTAGTATCAACTTCATCCTGTTTTGATACATAAATTAAAACACCTTTACAATTTCTAACTTTTTTATTTGTTATTACTTTTAAAAAAATTATAAAATCTTTTAATTTTTTAAATTTTATATTTTTTCTAATAGTTTTATATTCATCTCTTAAAGTTTGTTTTTCCATCTATTACTCCAAATTTAATTAATTATATTTTTATATAATAAAACCCTTGAAAATACAAGGGATTAATTACTTTTTGGTGACCCGTACGGGATTTGAACCCATGAATGACGCCGTGAAAGGGCGCTGTGTTAAGCCACTTCACCAACGGGCCAAAAAAGTTAAATAAAAATGGCGCCCCAACTAGGACTTGAACCTAGGACCCCTTGATTAACAGTCAAGTGCTCTAACCGACTGAGCTATTGAGGCAAAAACCATATATTGCTTAATTTTTTAATGGTGGGCCTGGGGGGACTTGAACCTCCGACCTCTCGCTTATCAGACGAACGCTCTAACCAACTGAGCTACAAGCCCAACAAAAACATTAAGCAATATAAATATTACAATAAATTTTCAAATTTGTCTATAGAAAAATGAAAATTTTTTGAATTTTTTTCCTTTTTTTTAAAAATTTTACCATTTAATTTAGTATTTCACTAGATTTTCCATTTAAATCAAGTTCACTTCTTCTTCCTAACTTATAGCAAAAATATCCAGCAGCTGCAATCATTGTTGCATTATCTGTACAATATTTTATGTCAGGATAGGAAAAAGTGAATCCTTCTTTTTTAGCCAATTCACAAAACTTTTCTCTTATACTACTATTGGCAGCAACACCACCTGCTAATACAAGATTATGACAATCATACTTTTTTAATGCCTTAATTGTTTTAGAAGTTAAACTTTCAACAACAACATTAGTAAATGATGTGCATAAATCTTCTTTATTTATAGTATTACCTCTTTGTGTTTCATTATGATATAAATTTATTACAGCACTTTTTAAGCCACTAAAACTAAAATCAAAACTATCATCATTTTTTGGTATTGGAAGATTATAACTATCATGTCCTATTTTTGATAATTTATCAATCATAGGACCTCCAGGATAACCAATTCCAACAACTCTTGCTACTTTATCAAAACATTCTCCAACTGCATCATCTAAAGTTTTACCAACAACTTCAAAATTATAATGGTCTTTCATATAAACAAGCTCTGTATGTCCCCCACTTATAACAAGACACATTAATGGAAACTTCATATCATGAGATATATTATTGGCATAAATATGACCTGCAATATGATGTACCGGAATAAGTGGCTTATCATATATAAAAGAAAGTGTCTTACTAGCTTCAATACCAACAAGTAAAGAACCAATTAAACCAGGTCCATAAGTAACTGCAATTGCAGTAATATCATCCATAGTAAGATTTGACTCTTTTAAACACTTTTCAATTACAAATGTTATATCTTTCACATGATTTCTACTTGCTATTTCGGGTACTACCCCACCATATAAAGTATGAATATCAATTTGACTCAAAATAACTGTAGATACTTCTTCTATACCATTTTTAACAATAGAACAACTTGTTTCATCACAACTTGATTCTATACCTAATATATAAACATCTTTCATAACATCAACTCCATCAATAACCCATCTTCACCATTGTAATATGATTTTCTTAAAGCAACTTTTTTAAATCCATTAGCTTCGTAAAGTTTAATTGCGTACTTATTATTTACATTAACTTCTAATGTTATATTACAAAGATTTAAACTTTTTGCTTTTTCGATAACATATTTTAACATATTTGTTCCAATTTTTCTATTCCTAAATGATTCATTAACAAATACATCTATTATTTCCATTCTTTCATAGATAATATCAACAACAATATAACCAATAATTTGTTCTTCTTCATAAACAAAAAATTTCCTATAAGGATTATCGCCATTTTTATAAAAATCTTTTATTTCTTCATAAAATACTTCTTTAATCACAATTTAAATTTTCCTCTGCTTCAGTTTTTTTTAAGTAATTAGGAACAAGTAAGTGTGGTTCTACATAATCTATTTTTAAATTATTAAATAAATTTTCTAGATCAGGATTATAGTTTATTGTATCAAGATTTTTTATATCTTCTCTTGAAACATAAATGCATTTACCATCTAATTTACTAACAAATTCTTGTAATCTTTCAATACTTATATAACTATCTTCCATAACAATGTTGTAGTTTTTATCGTAAACTCCAGCGAAAACGAAACCACGTCTTGCATCAATAACTGGAACTATATAAGAATAAGAACTATCTTTAACACTTGTTGCCATAACATATAAACTTGATATTTTAGCAAGCTTTTTATTTAATCCCCAAGCATAAGTTTTAGCAATTGTCACACCTACTCTAAGTCCAGTATAAGAGCCTGGTCCATTAACAACAATTATTTCATCAACATCATTAGGTTTTAAATTTAATTCATCCATCATCTCTTTTACTTTAAATAAAGCGTATTTTGACATTTCCTTTTCTAAGTAAACATAAATGCTTTTTAAAACAGATTGATCTTTGGCAATACAAGCACTAAAATAACTAGATGAAGTGTCTAAAAAAAGACTAATCATAAGACAGCCTCACATAATTCTTCATATATTCTTCCAATAGGTCTTATAACAAATAGTCTTTTGTCTTCATCAATAATCTTAATTGAAATATCAAGTCTTTCCTCTGGAAGTTCTTCTTTTACTAAGTCTGCCCATTCAATTATTGTTACACCTTTTTTTACAAAATATTCATCAAAATTTATTTCAACATTACCTTCATCTAAACGATAAACATCCATATGAAAAAAAGGCATTTCTCCGCCATAATATTCTTTTACAATTGTAAAAGTTGGCGATGTTATTGTTTCATCAATTCCAAGTGCACTTGCAAATCCTTTAGCAAATACAGTTTTTCCACTTCCCAAATCACCATTCAAACAAATAACCATATTTGGAAATTTCTCTGATTCAAAATTTTGAGCCAAAAGTGTTGTTTCATTTTCATTATGAGTTGTTATTTTATATTCCATTTATATCACCAAATTCATTGTAGCATATAAAAAAGATATTATTCAATATCTTTTTTACTTTTTTGTAAATTATTTGCACTTTTTTATTTTATCTTTACTTTATAGACATTTTTTAAGGAATAAGTATTGTAAATAATTGCAATTCCAACAAGAATTAAAATAATACCAAGTACCCATCCTACAAAAATAACAGTTATAATTGGAGTAGTCATTATAATAATTCCTAAAACTAATTTTAAAATATTTTCAATTAGATATCTACTGTTAATTTGTTTTGTAACTCTTTTACCATTAATTACTAAAGCAAGACCACTAACACCAGATATAATAAGCCATAATCCTAAGATAGTTGGTATTAAATTTACTGCAGCTTCTTTATTAATCATTAAGATAATACCAAATAAAGCATTTAAAGCTCCTCCTAGAAAATAATTTCCTGGTAAAAGAAAGTTTTCATGTCCTATAATACTCATAATTACTCTAAAGATTCCTGTTATAAGTAAAACAAGTCCTACATAATAAACTAAACTTTGAAAACTAAAGTTAGGTTTAAATATTAAAACTACCCCTCCAAGTATAAATAAAACTCCAAGTACATAATTCCAAAAATTATTTTTCATAAATTTTCCTTTCTTTTTTATTTCTAATATATTTATACAAAGCGTAAATTATACAAACTATAAAAAGAACAGTTGAATAATTATCGGCGCTATCAAAACTTTTTTCTGATATCATTTTATAGAATACTAAACCTATTAATGTTAATGATATTATTAAAAATATTATTGTTACAATTAAATCAATTTTATTATATTTTTTATTCATAAATTCCTCTTATTTTAAACTTTCATCTTGTTTCCAAATTCCCTCTTCGCTTTTTGAATTATAAACTTTATAAGTATAAGTATCAGAAGAATCTGGTGTAAATACTGCATAAACATTTAATTCTTCAGTATCCGCAAAAGGAATTATAGTATTACTATTTTTAATGTATTCTATATTGCAATAAAAGATATAATTACTTTTATATTTAACATCAAACTTACAAGATACATCCTTTATTTCATGAATATTTTCAACACTTCTTCTTACACTACCTAAATCTATATCATCTTCTTTATAACTAAACCAAGTATAAACAACTTCTTCTCCAAATTTAGAATTAGTATAAGGATCTAAAAAACATCCTGTTAAAAAAAATGACAATGTAAATATAAATATTAAAAATATCTTTTTATTCAAATTTATCACCAATATAAAAATACCATATTTTTTAGATTTTGTCTATAATAGGTATTTATATTGATACTCTATTTGCAATAATATTATAATTAACATAAAAGTAAAAAAGACTTTTGATAAGTCTTTATCTTAATACTTTTTCTTTTAATTTAGGATTAATATTATCTTCTTCAAGTTCTAAAAATACATCTTCTTCTTTATATAAAAACTTCTTTAATATTTTATAAATAATATATAAAATTATTCCTATAAATAAATAACTAAGTCCTATTTTTAAAATATCAATAGATATTAAATTAATTAAACTTTTTATAATATTTTCTATAGTACCATCAATTTTTATTACAAAAGTAATCACAAATTTAATAATTAAATAAGAAATACTAAGAAACATACCCCATACTAAAGATGGAACACTTAAAAATATAAATGGTTTATAAAATGACATAGTAAGTATAAAGAATAAAACAACAAAAACAATTAATCCTACAACAAGATAAGTATTTATTTTTTCACTATAAATAAAACTAATTACTTTATCCATATTATCTGTAATATAATAATCTCTATCAATAACATTTTGATTAATAGAAACTACTATTTCATCTATTTTAGTATTAAAATAATCTTTTTCTTTTTCTGTTAAATTTCTATTTAAGTGATATTCAATAGTTGGAATATTAATAACATTTAATAAATCTTTTTCTGTTAAAATAGGCTTTTCACTATTTTTTAAAATATAATCTATATATCTAGATGAATAATCAACAATTAAATTAGTTAGACTTTTACTATTTTTAACTTCATCAACTAAGGACGTTGGTAAATCATTTTTCTCTAGTTCTTTTTTTAATGCTTCTTCTAAAGTTGTATTTTCATAGCCAAACAAATCATTTGTTTTAACATTATAAATATCGACTTCTTCAACATATTTGTTAATTTGCTCTTTTGTAGTTGTATTTTTTATAAATAAAACCATAGTACCAACAGATATAAAAATAAAAAATACAATTGATAATATAAATGATAAAAATAATCCAAAACCTTTTACTACTTTCATTATAACTAACTCCTTTATAATTTAAGTGTACCATAAAATATACAATAAAGAAAAGTAAATTTATTTAGGAAAATATATTTTTTCATCATTTTTTAAATAAATATAATAATATCCTTCTTTTGGACAAATAAACACATTATAGTTTTCTAAAGTTTTATCTAAAGGTATTTCTTTTTCTGGTTCTTCTTTTTCATAAATTTTCAAGGAATTTGAAGCATTAGCAACCCACATATCATTTCCTATTTTGTACCAAGTATAACCATCACTTTCTTTTACATCCGAATAATCATATATTCCAAAATCAATATAACCTAATATATTAAAATTAGTTCCTGCTCCAGTTCTACATCTTAAACTATCTTTTATAACTTCAATTTGATTTTTTTTAGTATCTCTTTTGGTTAAAAGATTAGTTCCTACTACTTTAATAATGGCATTTTTACTTTTTTCACTAACTTCTTGATCCTCAAATAAATAACAATAGTCTAGTGGATTTTTAGCGTATTTGCTTCTATCTTCATAATTGTATTTATATCCTTTTGGACATACCCAATACTCAAAATGTAAATGAACGCCAGTAGAATAGCCTGTTGTTCCCATTTTTCCTACTTCTTTTCCTCTTAAAACTTTATCTCCAACTTTAAAATTAGGTTTTTCTTTTAAATGTAAAAATCTATAAATTATAGTACTATTACCTTTATCATAAGTTAATACTATATAATTTCCTAAATTAGTATCAAATGATGTATATAAAACTTTAGAATCCATTATAGCATAAACTGGTTCTCCTTGATATTTATGCCATCCCAAATCAACTCCATAATGATAGGTTGATACCCCAGTTATAGGATCTTTTCTTGAACCAAACTTTTCTGTTACTCCTATGAAATCAAGAGGAAGTCTTTCATACATATATTACACCCCATTTCTAATATAATATATGATAAAAATAAAAAGAGTCTTATTATCAAGACCCTAATTAACTTTAATTTTAACTCTAAATTTAGGAGTTATCTTTACAATTTCTTCTTCCTCTTCCTGTTGGTTATCTTCATTTTGTTCTTGTTGTTCAACTTTTTCTAAATCATCGGGATCATAATATTGAAGATATAAATCTTTTTCTTCTTTTTTTGTTTCAAAAACTAATGATGCTTCTTTTTTACCACCAATTACCAAATCACCACTATATAAATCTTCTCCTGCATTAACTGGACTTATGATTCTGTTTGTTTCTTTACCTGCGCCATCTAACATAGTAAAATAAGTACCACTATAGTGATGTTTAGAATCTGATTTATTTTCTAATGATAAACTTACAATTAAATAATGATTTCCTGCTTTTGGTTTTTTATAAGCAGTACCTGTTGAAGTTTCAACTTTTGTTATTATATAACTTATATCTTTATAAGTTATAACATCTCCCATATTAAAAGTAACTTCATTTATTTTTTCATCACCATTTACAATATATCCCATATCATCTATCTTATTAAAAAATTTAATTCCCAAAAATAATATTATCAATACTAAAATAGTTAAAAATATAAACCTATTTACTTTTCTTTTTTTTATTTTCTTTTTTACGACATAAATTTGTTGAGCCTTAGTTAAGTCTTCTGATTTTTTGTTATTTTTTTCTTTGTTTTCCAAAATATTAAATGATGATAATTCTTCTTTTTCTTCATAATTTTCATCTATTTTTTCAAATGCTTTTGTCTCTAAAATTTCTGTTTTTTCTAAATCTAATACTCTTGTTTCCAATATTTCTGTTTTATCTAAATCTATATTTTTCTTTTTTTCTACCACTTCTTTTTTTACATTTGGTTTGGTAGATTTATTTTTTTTACTATTAGGTTTTACTGATGATAGATCTGTACCACAATATTTACAAATTTTCATATTATTAGGAACACTTTTTTTACATTTTTTACAAGTTTTCATAAAATATTACTCCTTTCATTTACCTAATATAAATATATTAAACCAAATTTTTTTAATAACTAGTTTTATTATATCACTTATCTTTTTTAGTTGCCACAATAAAAGATAAAATCATAAAAAAAATTCGTATTAGTTTATTAACGCAAGAACAAAATAAATATGAAAAAGCAGGACTAGCACATAACATATTTAAATTTCTAAGTGTTGATTCTAAATTGGTTTTTGGAAAAAGAAATAAAAAAAGCAAATAAATTCTAGGTATATAATTATCAGATTTTAAAAAATTAGAATTTACAATATATCCTAATTTTACGTAAATTACTGATGAATTTTTTAAATTAATATTATTATGATTGTGTAGTATTAGATGAATTTCATAGATGTAGTAATACTGAATGGAGCAAAGGAATTAATAAATTATTAACTGTGTCTAAAATATCTTTAGCTGAAGCTATAGCAAAATGAATACTACCTGTTCCTACTTATATTCAAAGTATTTATTCTTTACAAAAAGATTTAGACAAATTTCATTCAAGAATAGATAGATTAACTGATGAAGAAGCAAATTAAAAAATTAATAAAGAGAACGAAAAATCATCTCTATTTCATTCTCAAATTTCATACCCAAATTTTGTCTTACACTAATTACACTAAAGTTTTATTCATCCTTGATCTGCTTTATTATTGCTAAGCAAAATTTTCTAATTATATTTAATTTTTTTGACTATTTTCAATATAAATTTTATTACTATTTCCTTTAAATACAGTATCAAAAAATGGTATTTTTTCCATACCATCTTTGTATTTGTTAATTTGTGATTTTATCCTGTAAAATTTCTAGAAGTATTGAACTCCCGCTAATTGTTTCCTTGCTTAATGATTTTACATTTAGTAAAATATAAAAATCCACATCCCAACAATTTAAATTATTTATAATGATAATATTGCTATATTAATAAAATTTAATAACACTAATTAGTAACAACATATGGATCTGTTTTAGTACCACTACCTTTAAATAATGTGTTTGCCTTCAAATTAATTACAGGTCTAACATATCTTTTAGTCGTAACAGCTGGTTCAGACCAAATAACCGCAACTTCTTTTGACAAAATCATATGATTATTTGTTGCACCAGCTCCTACTCTTCTTGGTGTCATCGTCCAAAATCCATACGTTGGATAATCACCTGTATATAAATAGAATTCAGTATTTTTATATGCCGTACCATAGCCAGTAGTAGTTGCACCAGTTGTTGTCCCACCCGCTAGAACAACTTCATCTGCAGTTAGTAGGCCAATAGGTTTTGTCAATTTACCATTACCCTTAGTTGTTGTGACAGAAAACATATCTTCTTTAGTAGTAGCAACAAGAGTTGGAGAATTACTAACCATTCTATCCCATCCCGCATAAACTTTTGTTGTAGAATTGTAGTTTCTATCCTGCCAAAAAATAGCATTTTTATCAATATAATTATCATATGATTGTAAATTATTAATGTACCAATTTTCTAAATATGTTTTTATAGCACTACTATTAGTATTGTCATGAACTGTACTACCATACATATAACCCAAATTATATGTAGAAGTAGTATCAGAAGTAAATACACTGGTTCCAGCACTACTATCCAAAACTAATCTATAAGTACCATCACCATTGATTCGAACCAATCTCCACATTTTATCTGCAAATGAAATATAATTATCTGTAACCACTCCTCTAAAATAATAAGTATCACCAGACTCATCTAATGTTTTAAATAATCCAGAGTTTTCAAGCGTTGTAACATTTTGTGAAAAACTAGGTTGAGTAGTAACTAATATAGTTTTTCCTAAAATAATATCCTTTAATGGCCTTCCGAATGTAGAAATATTTATTGTATAACTGTTTGTTGGTAGTTCAATTGGATCAATAACTTGAACATTAATATCAATACTTACAATATCATTAGATTCATATATTTCTTTCGCTGGCGACAAAGTTATCGTTGTAGTAGTAAAACTATTAGCATCTACAGTAATATCTGAACTTGTTCCACTCAATAATATATTCTCATTACTACTTCCATATGTATTAAATTTTATTGCATATGTGTTATTATTTGTAACTGTAATATCATAATTCAAATTAGACATTTTGTTTTCAAAAGTTCCACTTGTGGAATTAATTGTATAAGAAATATTTGATTTATAATTTTCCAAGGAATCGAACTTAAAGTTTATAGTTGCTACTAATTCGTTATTTGTAATAGAGCTCAAACTACTAGCATATTTAAAAGTAACTGGTATATTCATACAACTATTACTAGATAATATAGTTCCTGCAAGACTAGAATAACTGCTATCATCTATTACAATATCATTATTAGTATAAAGACCTGAAAAATCCGGGTACTCTGCCAACTCATCTTCGGTTAAATCCATATATCTTAAATCACTAAAAATTCTATCATCAGAATAATTATTACAAACATTAACAATCATTGTAAACTTTGAAGATAAATCATCACCTAAAGTAATTGAAGTATTTAACATCGTATTATTAATAACATTTGAGGTATTAATGCCATTCAATGTGTTTTCTTCATCTGTAGTAATACTAGATATAAATAAGCCATCATATTTATATGCTGTTGCATTTCCATTAATATTCAAAATTACTGAATTTACCGATGCATAGCCAATCCCCATAAATAAGGTTGCTAAAACAATTAAAATAGGAATTTTTTTATTTATAAATACTCTCTTTTTTTGTTTTTTCATACTAAATACCTCATATCTATAAAAAAAGATTCAAAAGAAATTTCTAAAAATCTTCTAAATCTTTCATCTTTTCTTTTTGAATTTCTTTTTTTATATCACTAACTTTTAATCTATATACATATAATATTTTTGTACTACTAGGTATAACAAAATATGCCCCAGTTTTTTCTTCATTTTCCCTCATAAGTATTGGTTGCTTTATCGTATCTCTAATTTCTAACATATCAGTAAAGGTACCTACCTTTAATAATTGATAATTTTTAAAGTCAAATTCACACCCAAGTGTCTGAATATAAGAACTATAATTATTTAGTATCTTCTTTAATTCTCTTTCATAAATATTTTCAGCTGTTCTTGTTCTTATTACATATCTAACTATAAATACAATTAATACTAAATCTAAAATTCCAAATATTAAGCCAAATATTATAAATACAAAATTATAGGAATAATTACTTTCACATAGCATCACATTATTTTCACTGTTAATTAAATCATTGCTAATTTCAATTGCCATTGTTTTTGTTGTAAGTGGAATTGATAAACTAATTACTGATTCCTGCTCTTTATTATCTTCAAATTCTTCACAAGAGCCAATAACATTAACATACATATTAATAGTTAAAACACTTTCAGTATTATCTAAGCCATAAATATTAATAAAATTTTTTATTAAGTTATTGTAGTAATTATAATCAATATCAATATTTTCATCTATAACTACTTCATTTAAACTAGTTGCAATCTCCTTATCATTTAGTAATACTTTATTAGTAGTATAAAGTGAATTATTAGTTCCCTTTTCTTTAACAAAAACATCTGCTTCTATTCGGTAAGAATACTTGTACTCTACCATTTTTTCTTTTAAAGATAATTTATATTTAAAGTTTGCTTTAATATAATCGATTAAACTAGCGATATATTGCTTTTCCTCTGGTAGATAATCTTCTTCAAAGAAATCATTATCCTTTAAAAAAACTTTATAATCAATTTCACTAGATTCATTATAACTAACATATTGTTTCTTATTTTTATTAAAATATATAGCAAAAAAAGATAAAGTAATAATAAAAACTATGACAATAATAAACATAAAAGCCAAAACAGTATTTCGTCTTTTTGTTTGATTAACTAATATTTCATTTACTTGATTCTTCTTCATACTTTACCTCCTCTCTATTTTATGAAAATAATTCCCTTATCCATAAAGTAGGATATCCTATATATTTAATCTTAAGTTTTACTAAAGCATATATTTCATTTTCAGTAATATAGCCATCATCCATATTTTTATTGGCATCACCTTTTGTATAATATCTATATACCCCATTGACGTTTTTTATTTCTACTACCCTATGTACAGTTTGAACGCCATTATAATCAAAGATAATTACTTGTCCCTTTTGAATATTTTGATTATCATATTTTTCAGAAATAACTGCATCTCCCTTATTAATAGTACCAGTCATACTCCTAGATCCAATTACTAAAATCCCATATCTAAACTGACAAGAAATTAACATGATTAGTAAGGTCATTGCAACAAGTAAAAACGTATTACCAAAAATTTCTTTTTTCTTATCAATATAAGAAATTGTAAAGTCATTTTTAGAATATAACTTTTCTAATACAATATATATTAAGTATGGATATAACATTCTCAAAAAAGACTTAAAGAATATATATACGTCTGGTACTATTGGTATAATATATACATACAGAATTGTAATTAATCTATAAATAATAATTCCTTTAGCATTGTATCTAATTGAAATATAGTTATAAAGTAAATTACAAGACAATGATGCAAATAATACAAAACCAAGAGCCATTAAAAAATCATCTAGATTAGTTAAATCATAAATACCCGTATAAATAACCAAATCAACTAAAACCATAGCAATATAAGTAAGTATTTGTGAAAGATTAATAATACTAGACTTAATATGAATTACAGTCTCTTGTGCCAAAAATACTTTTCTTATTATTTCAGATGAGACAATAATAATAGAAAGTGGAATAATAAACCTAAAGACTGACCAAATAGATAATACAATCTTAGATTTTTCAAACCCAAAATATAATCCCATCAAATAAAATAAACCTAAATATAATCCTGCAAATATGGTCATTAAAATTGTTACCTGTTTTTTATAAATCGAATTAATCTTTCTTTTTTTTAAAAATAAAGAGATAATTATCATATAAACAAACATGATAACCGCTAAAATACTTCTTGTAAAAATACTTGGTGCAAAGAGAGCAAAGAAGAGAATAACAATTAGTAATAATTCTAAAATATAAATCTTAAATTTATCTTTTTTCATATTTCCCCTCTCTTTGCCTACTTTCCATCAAACAAACTATGGTTGTACTGGTGATGCAGTTAAATTAACAGTAATATTAGCAGTAGAATCAGTATCTGATACTGGAGTCTTAACTAATTTAACTGTTACTGTAACAGTTGTAGTACCACCAGCAGTAATTGTTTTAGCTGAACTATCTACATCTGTAGTTACTTTAAAGTAATCTGATTTATCATTTTCAATTGAAGCTTTTATTACTTCTGCATTAACGTCAGTTTCTTCATTTTTTATTGTATAAGTTGCAGTTACAGTATCATTTAATTCTAAATCTGTAACTGTAATAGTTGCACTAAGGGCACCATCTACAGAACTAGCACTTACTTTTGCTTCATCTGATACATTTGTTACTCCATTAAAAGATACTTTTAAATCTGTTTCTTTTACACTAGCAGTACCAGTGATATCTAAATTAACGCTACTAACAACGGCATAACCTACACCTAGTACTAATACTAATACTAGTAAACCTAATCCTAGAAGTGATCTTTTATTTTTTATCAAATAATTTTTTATGGAATTTAGAATATCTAGATTTTGTTTTTTAAATGTTAATATAATACTTTTAATGATCAAATAATTATTTGTTATATAATTCAGTAGCATCTTTGACAATAACTACTTTAAATATAAGCATAAAGTCGATTTCATCTGTAGCTTCTTGAGATTTATGTTTAATTGATAATCTTACGTATTTTTTATATAATGCGCAAAGGGCATCATTACCATTACTATCTATTTTAATTTGTAGTTCATCATGATTAATTTAATATGAATCTAATAATTCATTTTCTATTATTTGTATATCATTGTTTAAGTTATTTTTAAATTATTTCCCTAGTTTATAATTATTCCATTTAGTCTTGCCATGTTATACATTTCCTTTAGATTAATTTTAACATAGAAAAAGTAGACGTCTACCTTTTTTGGTAATTGTCTACTTTTATTGTATCACTTCAAATTATCTATCTTCTTGACTTGACTGTAACAAAAAATTCACAAAATGTGAATTAGTTTATTTCTATTACTTTTATTTCATAGCTTCCATTAGGACTTTCAACACTTACTGTATCTCCTACTTTATGACCTAAAAGAGCTTTAGCGATTGGAGATTCATTTGATATTTTACTTTCAAATGGATCAGCTTCTTGACTTCCTACGATTTTATATTGATCTTCTTCTTCTGGATCATCAACATAAGAAATCTTAACTGTATTTCCAACCCCAATTTTATCATTTGAAACTTCATCGATAATTGTAACATTATCAACAATAGCTTGTAATTTTTTTATTTTTGCTTCAAGCTCTGCTTGTTCATTTCTAGCAGCATCATAATCAGCATTTTCAGATAAATCTCCTAATGCTCTTGCTTCTTTTATTGCTTCTATGTTTGCAGGACGTTTAACGTTAATTAAGTCCTCTAATTCTTGTACTACTTCGTCATATCCTTCTTTAGTAAGAAAGATTTCTTTTTTTCCGCTCATATAAAAACCTCCATATAAACTATTACATACTTGTAAAGAATACACTTTTTTTTTGATTTTGTCAAGTATTTCAAAAATTTGGACAATTTTATACCTTAACTCTTATCATAAAATCTTTTGATACTTCAATTGGAACATTAATTTTTAACACTTCTTTAGGGTGATTAGCTATATCTTTATTATTACCATCACTATCAATTATTTTTTCAATAGTGAAATTAACTCCAACATTATTTGGTCCAAATAAATTAACACAGTCCCCAACTTTAAAGTAATTTCTTTGTTCAACAACAGCCATATGATTTTCTTCATCATACGATAATACTTGTGCTAAAAAATCTTGATTTGATGGTTCAAATCCACCAGTATAGTATTGATCTTTATGATTTACATAACCTTTAAAAAATTGACTTGTTGATTCTCTATTTGCTACCCTTTGTAAAATATTTATATTTTTTTCAATTACTTCATCAGTTAAGTTATTATTATAATATGCATCAATTAAATTACGATAACAACTATTTACTGTTGCTAAATAATAATTACTACGCATTCTTCCTTCAATTTTAAGTGATGTTATATTAAGTTCAATTAAGTCTTTTATATAATATGCTAAGTTTAAGTCTTTAGTTGCTATTGAAAAACTTTTTTTACGTTTTTTATCTAAATCAAATGAAAAACGACACACTTGAGCACAACCACCACGATTAGAATCTCTATTAGTAAAATAATTTGATAAAACACATCTTCCAGAAAAACAAGTACACATTGCACCATGTAAAAAAACTTCAAGTTCGCAAGTTGTATTAGAAGATATCTCTTTTATTTCTTCTTTTGTTAATTCTCTTGCTAAAACAACTCTATCTACTCCTAAACTTTTATAGTAATTTACACTTAAAGTATTTGTAATTGATGCTTGAGTACTTAAATATATCTTTAATTTTGGAGCAACTTTTTTTATTTTTTCTATTAAAAATAAGTCACTTAAAATAACAGCATCAACACCACAATCCTCTAGTTCTTTTAAATAAAAATCTATTCCTTTTAAATTCTCATTATGAAATAAAATATTACATACAACATATATTTTTTTGTTTAATTTATGAGCAAATAAACAAGCTTCTTTTATTTCATCAATTGAAAAATTGTTGGCATTTGCTCTTAAACTATAATCATATCCTCCAATATAACAAGCATCAGCTCCATAAAGAAAAGCTATTTTTAATTTTTCTAAATCACCTGCTGGAGATAAAAGTTCTATTTTTTCCATATTACTTCACCTTATATATTGTCTTATTATATAGAAATCCTGTACTTAAATTATCAAGTAATGATTCTATTTTCTCATCATTTTTTTTGTTTTCTAAAACACTTCTAAAACACTTAATTACTTTTAAAAATATTTTGTTAGGAATATTTTTTTCATCTAAAATAATATAATTTACACCATACTTTTTAAAATCTTTTACTTCATTTAAATAATTTAAAATCTTTTTTGATATAAATGCTGTTCCATTTTTTTCTTCTTTAATCATATACATTCCATTTTTATCTTTTAAAATATGTTCATGTTTTAAATTAATTTTTTTTATATTATTAAAGTAACTAGTAATTAATTTTCTTTTGGAATAAGCCATTAATTGATAACCAAAAGCATTTATAAATAAATTTGATTTTGTATTAGAAGCTATTTCTTTTATTTCTTCTTTTGTTATTTCATTTGATAAAACACAAGAATCTACATTAAGTTTATCTTTATAGTAATTAATAGTTTCATAATTTACTACGAAGAAGTTTTGATTCCAAATAAATGGTGTTTTTAATTCTAAACTATCTCTTAGATTTAAAAGAGAAATATCATAAAATAAAATACCATCTATTTTAATTTTTTCTAATTCTATTAAGATTTTTTTTAATTTTTTTAAATCTTTATTAAAAATATTTTTATCTATTGAGACAAATATTTTAACATTATTAGGTAATTTCTTTTTTAGATGTGCTAAAGTTTTAACATTTACTACACTTGTTGCATTTATAGAATAATCTTTTATACCAAAAATAAAAGCATTAGCTTTCATTTCTAGATATTTATTTAAATTATAGATATTTTTTGGTTTTACAACTATTTCCATATTAACCTCTTTTTTCTGTTACTGATACACCATCGCCAACTTCATAAAAAGTTGTTTTATATTTTACATTATTTTGTAGGAAATTGATATAATTTTTTATTTTTTTAACAAGACCTCTTAAGTTTCTACTTTCAATAGATGTTATTTCTTGTTTAACAAGGCCATGAAAATTAATATTATCTGTTACTACAACTCCATTTTTCTCTAAATTAGGTTCAAAATGAATAAATAATTCTTCATTTTTACTTTTAGCAGCATCAATAAAGATAAGATCAAATTTTTCTTTTAATTTCACATCAAGAGCATCGTTAAAAATCAAAGTTATTCTGTCTTCTAAATTAAACTTTTTAACATTTTTTATTGCTTCAAGATATCTCGTCTTATCTTTTTCTATTGATGTAACTTTAACATTTGGATCTGCTAAAGCCATCATAATTGCAGAATAACCTATTGCTGTTCCTATCTCTAAAATATTTTTTTTATTGTTTTTAACAATGTAATTTATTAGAAAATCAATTCCATCATCTAACATTATAGGAATATTATTATCTATAGCGTATGTTTTTATTTCTCTTATTTCTTTATATATATCTACCATTCATACCACAACCCTTCATTTTGTAATTTACTTATCATTTTTTCATGTTCAGATAGTGTTTTTGTAAAGTATAGTTTACGATTTTTATCAGATACAAAGTAATAATAAGATGTTTTTACTGGATTAAAAACAGCATCAAGAGCTTTCAATCCTGGATTACTTATTGGTCCTACTGATATAATTTTTGGATTATTACCCCTTGTATTATAAGCATTATTAGAATTTATATCAGACATAAATAATTCTTCAGTCATTGATTTTTGAACACCATAATATGACGTAACACAACTTCCAAGTGGAGTATTATCTTCTAATCTATTAAAAAATACACTAGCGATATTTTTAAAATCATCTTCATTTACTCCCTCACTTTGAGTAATAGATGCTAAAGTCATAAGAGTATGAATATCATAATTGCTATTTTTTATCTTATCTTGATATTTATTTAAAACAACTTCCATTTGATCAAGCATTGATTTAAATATCAAAGAAACTTCTACATCTTCATTTGAAAAAAAGTAAGTATCAGGAAATAAATAACCTTCAAGTGGATAATAAATATCTTTATTTTTAATAGAATCTGTTAAAAACCAATATTTTTCTATTAAACTATCAATATATTTAGAATCTTTTAATAGTTTATAAACATCATCTTTAGTATTATTGGTGTTTTTTTCGATAATTCTTGCAATCTCCATCATATTTATTCCTTCTCTAAATGTGATTGCAATTTCATTTACATTATGTCCACCATCAATTAAAGTGTCAATAACTTCATTTAAGCTCATACTTTCACTCATATAGTAACTAGCAGCATAAATGTTATCAACTTTCTTTATTTTTAAGAATAATTTAAACATCAATTCACTTTTTATTATATTATTTTCTTTTAAAACTTTAGCAACATCAGATGAAGTATAACCTTGTTCTACTATAATATTTTTTAAATTATTATCTTTTGAAACACTTGATGTAAAATATAATCCTAAAGATATAATTATAGTTAAACATATCAAAAAAAGAAAAGATAATATTACAAATATAGCTTTCTTTTTCAATTTAATTTTCTTCATTTTTATTTCCCATATCTTCTTGTAATACTTTTAAAGCCATTTCTATTACTTTCCATTCTTTTTCTGTTTCAATTGGTTTTAATTTCATTAAATTATCATCACCATCTTGTTCAACAACTGAACCATAAGCTTTTAAATTTCCTTTAGAATCTGTTGTATTATCAGTATAAGCAAGATAATGTTTCCCTGTTTCTTTTGACTCAAATTCTAATAATTTATAAAATGTTCTTTTTTCACCTTTTTCATTAAATCCAATAAACATATCATCTCTATTTATTTCTTGTTCCATATTTTATCTTTCCCTTCTATCTAAATAACTTTGAAGTATAATAACTGCAGATGTACCATCTATTATTTTTTTTCTTTTTTTTCTTGATAAATTATTTTCTCTTATTAAAGTAGATTCTGCTATTTTAGTTGTTAGTCTTTCATCTTCTAAAACAATAGGAATATTTACTTTATTTTCTAGTTTTTCTTTAAATAAAATTGTAGCATTTGCTCTTTCACCAATTGTATTATTCATATTTTTAGGAAATCCTAAAATTATTTTTTCAATTTCTTCAGTTTCTACTATTTCACATATTTCTTTTATTAAAATATCTTCTTCTTTATAATTGATATTTTTATAAAAACTAGCGATTGTTTTAGTTTTATCAGAAAGTGCAACACCACAAGTTTTTGTACCTAAATCAAGTCCTAAATATCTCATTGTAAATCTCTTAAATAGCTTTTAACTAGTGTTTCTACTATTTTTTCTCTTTCTATTTTCTTTATTATATTTCTTGAATCTTTATAATTTGAAATGTAAGTAATATCTCCACTAGTAAGATAACCTACTATTTGATTTATTCCATTATAACCTTTTTCATCTAAATTATTTTTAACTTTTAAAAGTGTTTCTGTTATCATATAATTTTCTAAATCTGATACTTTAAACACCATTGTTTTATCTTCTTCCATAATTACCTCTTAAAATATATAAATATTCTATCATTTATTAATCATTTTTGCAATATACCAACTTTTGGTTCTAGTATTTTTATTTAAAAAAAGATAAGAAATTAATCTTATCTTGTGTAGACAAAATTCATAAAAATTAAGAAAGCAAAAATTATAATAGCAAAAATAACACCATTTATTTTAGAATTTCTGTCACTTTTTTCATCGATACCTAAAGCCATAGTAGTGACAATACCACCTACTAAACCTCCAATATGAGCAAAATTATCAATTCCTGTTAATAAAAAGCCCATTAATAAATTTATTAAAATGATTGGAACAATTTGACTTGTTAAAGTATTTCCTAAATAAACTCGATAATAATAACCAAAGTATAACATTGCTCCAAGTAAACCAAATATCGCACCACTTGCTCCAATACTTGCAACATTACCATTTAATAATATTGAAAATAAACTTGCCATTATAGCACTTGAAAAATATATAATAAGAAACTTAGTTCTGCCAAAAAATCCTTCTATTTGACTACCTATTACATATAAAGAATACATATTAAATAAAAGATGGAAAAAATCAATATGAATAAAAGCACCTGTTAATAAACGATATATTTCACCTTGTCTTATTAAAGGTCCATAAACAGAAAAATTATTAATTAAAAAACTACTACCATTAAATAATAAAGCGAATAAGAATACTAAAACATTTATTGCAATAATTATCTTAGTAAAAATAGGTTTTTTAGGAGTAAAAATTTTATTTGCTTTTTCAGCATCTTTTTTACTTTTTTCATTAATATCATCACTTAATTTTAAAAACAAATTAAGACCTTTTTCTTCATACTTCATATTTTCATCAATATCAGGAAAATATTCATATAAAAAATTATACTTTTTTAAGTCTTTTTCATTTTTCAAATAAATACAATCAATATTTTCATCAGATTTTAAATTAACACTATCACCTAAATCTGTAAAAATACTAAGTACATTCATTTTGAATTTAAAAGTTTTTCTTTTAATATCTTTTACAATACGTTTTGTTTTAAACATATCAAAACCTAATTGTTCATCATTATGAATATATTCAAAAACAATTCTTATTATTTTATAATCACCAGTCATATTCTCTAACCAAATTTCATTTTGAACCCCATGTAATATAATAGGATTATAATTTTTTTCAGTTATAAAATAATGTAATAATTTCATAACTAATGTATCTTTAGTATCAATTTTTAAATTCATAGGAAACACACTCTTTTCTAAACATTTATTATACACGTATAATATAGATAAGTAAATTAATAAATTAAAAAAATCTTTTCAATTTGAAATTAAATTCAAATTGGAAAGATATATACTTTATTATTTTATTTTTTTATTTTTTCCAGTATTTCAAAATCCTGTTTGAAATACTGAAAATATCCTCTTTCTTCTTATTTTAGAAAAAATTAATATTTTTCTTCTTCGTTATAGTGGGGGTTTTAGTTCTTTAACTAATTCTTAAATTTAACGATTAGTTAATTATCAAAGAGGATCTGGAACCGTTGTAGCTGAAATTACCGCCGTTGCCGACGTCGTCGTTATAGAAGAAAATACCTGAGTAAGAACTGCCGCAGTTACCGCCACGTCTAAACCAAGGGTTATTGCCATTTACAAAGTACTCGCTATCACCATACCATTTTTGTGTTTCCATAAGTGCATGTTGCATATCACTTGTATAATTTGTTATTGGAGAACTTGATGTTCCTGTATTTGTATAACTATTATAATATTTACTTTCTGGATATGCTACTCCATCATATGTACTACTACAACTACTTCCTAGACATCCACTAAATCCTGAATTCCATGTTGAACTTTTTCCTGACCAGTTTTGCGTGCCATCTGTATATACGCCCATTACATATTCAATTGCTCCGCCACTCATATCATATACACCATAAATATTTCCTGTTGTTGATGCTACTTTACTCATATCTTTTGTTGTTGTTTTGTTATTTGTACCATAATCTAATAAATATCCATCATAGGTATAAAAGCCATAGGTATTATACTTTGTTGTTGATGTTTGATCTGGATATGTTTCATTTATTGGTGTACTTCCGCTGGCATTTCCTCCACTTCGACCTGTATAATAACCACTGCTATTATTTATATATACTTCAGTACAAGAAGTTGATGATGTACATCTGCCATAGATACTTTGCGTTAAATATGCCACTGCACCCCATTCGTTATTCTTCATCATATGGGTATCTAGTGTTGTATCTTTTGTTATATCAAATCCAAAACTATTGCCACTTTGTTTCATGCTTAAATTAGCAAAAAAGAAATTACTTACATTATTATATCTTAATGATACTACATTTGGTTTTATTATTATTCCATTTGCATTACTACAGGTATCACTTGTACATCCTAAATTATCGTATTCTGTAGTACTTGATAATGTTTCATGACTTGTTTCAAACTTGCCTACCCAAAAGCCATTTAAGCTTTGTGTACCAAACGTAAATGCATCATGTGCTGTTGTTGTTTTACTTACAAATGTTATATCAAATGCTCCTGGAGCGCTTTGTGTTCCTCCATTATAATTTTCTGTATCACCTGTTGCACTAAACCTTGGTATCCATACCCACATTGTATTTATTACTTCCATTGGTATTATTGTTCCTACTTCTGAATTTACATAATCTT
>CAMEXD010000017.1 GCA_945947035.1 uncultured Mycoplasma sp.
TATTCGTTTTACTGCTTTTTGTAGCTTATAGATGACTTTCCTATTATATAAAAAACCAATAGATTATTCTATTGATTTTGTTTTCTTTCTTTTACCATATCTTTCTTTTTTGGCGTTGTTTTATTCATTGAATCTTCAGTTAATAACTTATAATCTATTTTACCAGCTCTTGTTCTTGGAAGATCATCAACAAATTCTATACTTGTTGGTATTTCATAAGTTTTCAACTGATGTAAACCATTTGTTAAAGAGTCTTTTATTGGATGTTCAAAACATTCAAATAAATAGTCTATAGTTTCTTTAGTTTTTGGTATTCCAGATTTTAACACAACATAAACTCGTGGTGATGATAATAATTTTTCATCATAACTTTCAACAACAGCACAAGAATCAACTATATCTATTTCTTGAATATAATTTTGTATTCGATCACAATAAACTTTATAAAAACTACTAATACCATTAAAATTAGCTAATGTAACAAAATATCTACAATCTCTTCCTACTACTTCCATATAATCATCTTCTCTTTGAATATAGTAAGTATCAGATTTAAAATATTCTTCGCCATCAAGCATTATTTTGGCGTTTTTAGTAGCTTCTGGATTATTATAATATCTATCAAAAACATGCTCTCCATGAACACAGAATATACCAGATTCACCACGTTTTTTTTCTTCTTTTGTTTCTTTATCAATTATTTTTATTTTACTACCAACAAGTGGAACTCCAACAGTTTCTGGTTTTATAACTCTTCCAGCTGCTGATGTTGATGTTGCTGTTGTTTCAGCATTTCCACTACCATTTGCTATAACAACATCAGGGCAACCATGATTAGCAAAAAATTCTTTTGTTTCAAAATATTTTTTTACTGTAAGTGTATCTCCTCCAGAAAAAAATATTAAACCATTATCAACAACTAAATCATCATTTGCATTTCTTAATAAAAGTTCAATAAAAGCAGGTGTACCATATAAATATTTAATTCCTTTTAAGTGATCATTTAAATTATCTTTATTTAAATCAGTTGCTAAGTCAACTTCTTTACCACATAACAAATTCATAATACCAGATGTTATAAATCCATAAGGCACATCATATGATACTAAATTAAGTGCCTTTTCTCTACCACCTGATTTTATATTAGTTGTAGCTTGACAATACATTCCTGTTGCAATTATATTTTTATTAGTTAAAACAACAATTTTAGGATTACCTGTTGTTCCACTTGTAAACCCTAGATAAGCATCACAACTTCCACCATAAAGATATGGATTTATTATTCCTTTAAAATATTTACTTAAAGTACCTAAATCATTATAAGAAATAAAATCACTATATCCTAGATTTTCTTTATTATAATTAAAATCCATCAAATTTAAATCTGTCTTATGCAACGTTATTATATTATTAACATTTGTGTTTTCTTTAATATATTTATTCTCCTCTTCTGTTTTATCAAAATTGACAAATAATTTTGAATCAACTTCATTAAGATAATGAGTTATTTCAGTTAAAGAAGAATTAGCATTTAAAAAAACTACTGCTGCACCAATTCTATTTGCTGCTAAAAAAGTGGCCATACCTTGAATATAATTTGGCATATCAACTGAAATAATATCGCCTTTTTTTACTCCTAACTCTTTAAAAGCCTTTGATATAACAACAGCCATTTTAGTTAAGTCTTTATATGTAATTCTAGAATTCAAACAAGATAAAGCAAAATCATTTTTATACGGTAAATTAAGTAAATTGAATGCATTATAAACACTTATACTTGGCACAAAAACATGCCTATTTTGATATTTTTCTTCCATTATAATATTCCCCCTTAATAAATGTTTAATATTATACAACTCTTTTTTTAAAATTTATAAATATTGCCATATTTTGCAATAATATAACCATTTTAAGTAAAAAAATAGCCATTACTTGATTAATATAACACAAATAACTAAAAAATGTAAATAAAATAAAAAGCCACTAAATATATTTAACAACTTTTTTTAATTCTTCATCAAGATTATCTTTCATAATGTAATCATTAAAACCATCTTCTAAGTATTTATCTTTTAAGAATTTTTTATTTTCTTCAAGTGTTATTATTACTGGTATGTTAAACTTTTTGTTTTTCTTTAATTCTTTTAATGTATCATATCCACTTTTTAAATTCATTTCATCATCTATTATTATTAAGTTGTATCTTTCTTTGTTTTTTATCTTTTCTACTGCATCTTTTCCATATAATGTTGTTGTTACATCATATCCCATATTAACTAGTTTATTTTCTATCCTCTTTAACTCATTTGATTTATCATTTACAACTAATATTTTACTTTTTCTTAAATACTTATCTTCTTTATCTTCTATTTTCTGTTCTTTTTTTATTTTTTGATCTATTATTATTAAGAATTCACTACCTTTGTTTACTTCACTTTTTACTATTAATGTTCCATTTAACATTTTTATAATTTTATGTGCCATTTTTGTTCCTACATCTAGATTCTTTAACACTTCAAAATCTTTTTCATCATAAGTATTGGCACTTAATATTTCATTTACTTTATCTATATCCATGCCTATTCCTGAATCTGTTATTGTTATTATTAAACGACATACATCATATTTTATAATTGAATTTACTTTTAATTCAATAAATCCTTTTTTGGTTACTTCAACTGCATTGTTTAAAAAGCTTGTTAAAATTTGTTTTAGTTTTACTGAATCTCCATATAGTTTTTCTGGAATGCTACTTGAATAACTATATCTAAATTCAATATCTTTATCTTTTAGTTTTTCTTCTGTTCTTTTTTTCATTTCAGTAAAAACTGAATTTGGTTTATATACTTCATTTTCTATTTTTATATTACTTAAATCCATACTTGATACATTTAAAATATTATTTGATATTAGTGATAATTGTTTTGAATTTAATTTTATTTTTTTCAGTCTTTCTATTATTTCGTTAATATCATTTAAATCAAGTGCTTCATTAACTTCATTTTCAATACTTTTAATTGGTTCTTTTACATCTTGAGATAATTCAAACAATAAATTAAGTTTATCTTCATTAGTTTTTTCAATTAATTTTCTATTTTTATTTAATTCTTCAATAACTTTAATATCAGGATTTTCAATAGTAAAATACATTAAAAATGTTACTAAAGTTTCCATTGATGTTATTAAAAATAAACTTGGTTTTAATAGTTGAACAAAAGATAAAACACTTCCAATAAGTATGAATAAGTAAATAGGTAAATATTTTCTGGTTTTAATATTTTTATAATTAATTGTCAAACAAACAAGCCATACAAAAATACAAATGCCACTTGCAATATAGACAAAATTACATGCTGGTCCATAAGTATATCCGACATTACCATCATTATAGATATTCATATCTAATAAAACTATTAAAAAAACACATATAATGTAAAATAATATAAATATTGTTTTAACTTTCTTATTTTCTAATAAATTTTTATTTTTTATATTATTAAAGGATATATATATAACATATACTGTAAATATTGTTATAAATGTTACTAAATATACTAAATATAGTTTCAAGATAAATGTACTTACTATAGGAATATTATTATATTGAAAAACCACATTACAACATAAAATTTCTAGGATAAGTCCAAAAAAATTTGATACTATAAGTAGTTCATACAATTTTGTTTCATAACTTTTTATATGTAATTTTGAATAATATATAAATACTAATACAATACTAAAAGCAAGTGCACAACTAGGTATAAGAATTCCACTTTGAATCATAATATCATACTCCTATCATAATGATTATATCATAAGTAGTGGTATATTAAAAGTTGTTTATATTAAAAAAAACTTCAAATGAAGTTTTATTTTTTAACTCTTGAAAATGATTTTTTGTCTTTTAATGTTTCAAAATATTTATAAGATTGCATAATAACATAACCATCATTTGTTTTTACTGGTTTAATATACTCATCTATATTTTCATAATTATCTTTTGTTAAAGCAATGTTATTTCTTTTTCCACATCCTGAAAGTTTGAATGTTTTTCCTTCTTTAAATATATTGTAAACAATTCTTTTTGAAACATTATCACCAAATTTATTATTGATTCTTTGTTCTACTCCAATTATTACTTTATCTAAATTAAAAGATACACCAAGCATTCTTTCAATATTAACAACATAATAATCATTTCCATCACTATTTCTTACAATTGTTGTTTCTGATGATAATATTTTTTTAGTATCTTTTAATACTTCATCATCAATTTTAAATGGAGGTATAAATTCTTCAAAATTATAATCTGTTTTATCAAGAATTCTACCTTTCATATGAACATCATTAAAATTATCTTTATATGCATAAACAGAACAATCAGCCCATATTTTACCATTTGAATCTTTAATGAAGAATTTTTTAGTTGCTGTTTCATTATTTTTATATTCCTTCATTGTACAAAAAGAATTAGCTACTAATCTACCTATTTCAAATGGTTTTAAATAATTTCCATTTTCATCTAGTATTTCAATTTCCGTCATCTTAAATGGCACTAATCCAGCTTCTTGTTTATGATTCATATAATAAATTGGATTTTTTTCTTTTAATGATTTAAATAATACGAAAAATATTCCTCCGTGTTCACAATCTCCCCCACCAATTGATAATTTAACTGGAGAAATAGGAAATGGCAGTTTTTTACTTCCTGATTTTGATGTTTTTAAACCTTTATTAATAAATTTTTCTTCATTTCTTGAAATTGGTTCTCCAACTGATGTTGGAATAGCAAGATATGGTAGTTTTACGCCTTTAAATTTTGGATCAAATAAAATTTGTTTTGCTAAATTAACATAAAAACTTTTTGTCGCAGGAGCAAAATTAACTTTGTTAATTATTAAACTATAGATAAAAAAGTCTTTATCATAAATTGGTTCTAAAGTAATAGTTCCATGTTGCATTAAAGTATCAGAAATACTAACACTTAAATCTGTATTTGAGTGAGTTGGAATATGAGCTAAAGTAATTATTCCTTTTAGTTGTTGAAGTCCTGATAAATCTTTGTCATGAAATCTTCCGATTGTATTATACATTCTTGTTCTATGAACAATTGCCTTAGGTCTTGTTGAATTTGTAGAACCACTTGAATATGTTATTGTAAAGACATTATCAAGCTCAGTTTCTTCAACTACTTTTCCACTATAATCTTTGCCTTTTTCTAAAAATTCATCCATTGCAATGACTTTATTACTTTTTTCTTTATAATAATTAACTTTATTAGAAAAATCATAAAAGTCTTTGTCAAAGGCTATATAAGGATCTGTTTTATTTGGCAATGAATCTGCAAGTGAAATTAAAGAAACTTTTGAAACATTTGATTGTTCAACAACATCAGATATATTTCCATATAAATCATCAGTAGCAAATAAAATATCTGAATTTGTTTGATTAATTATTTCTAAAATGTAATCTTTATCAAATGAATTTCCAAAAATATTAGCTTTTGCACCAATCATACTAACTGCTAAAAGTAAATAAATAGTTTCAGGACAATTAGCAACACACATTGGTATTTCACTATCTTTAGTTATTCCACTTTGTCTCATTGCTTTTGCATAATCTTTTGCTTTACCAAACATTTCTCTATATGTTATTTTTTTACCACGATAAAAAATTGCAACATCATCTAGACCATTTTTATTTCTCTCATATAATTCTTTGGCCCATGACCAATTTCTTTTTTCCTGTAATTCATTTAAAGCTTTTTTAGCTTCTTCTGTAATATTCATAAATATCCCCCTAACAAATGTTTAATATTATACGACATTTTTTTAATTATCTAAAAATTTTTCCTTATTTTGCAAATATATATCCATATATTGTATAAAAACATGTTATTTACTCATTTAATATAACATAAATAGTTATCAAATGTAAATAAAAAGTAGAACAAAGTTTTATTTAATTTAAGTAAATTTGTTGTATAAAAAAATATTAAAATCTAACAAATTACTTTATTTATATATTTTCTGTAGAGTGTTATAATTATGTTGGTGAAGTTTATGAAAGACTTATTAACAAAATGTAATTTATGTCCTAGAAATTGTAATGTAAATAGACATGAAAATGTTGGTTTTTGTAAAGCAAAAGATTCAATAAAAATTGCAAGAGCAGATCTTTACTACTATGAAGAGCCTTGTATTTCAGGTGATTCTGGTAGTGGTGCTATATTTTTTTCTCATTGTAATTTAAAGTGTTTATTTTGTCAAAATTATGAAATATCAGAAGAAAATATAGGAAAAGAAATAAGTATTGAAAAATTTAGTGATATTTGTCTTGAATTACAAAAAAAAGGAGCATTAAATATTAACTTAATTACTCCAACTCATTATATTCCTTTAATAAAAGAAGGATTAATTCTTGCTAAAGAAAAAGGTTTAACTATTCCAATTGTCTATAATACAAGTAGTTATGAAAATGTTGAATCATTAAAATTACTTGATGGTTTAGTTAACATTTATTTACCAGATTTTAAATATTATAATGATGAAATTGCAGTAAAATATTCAAACGCTAGAAATTATGTAAATATTTGTAAAAAAGCTATTGCAGAAATGTATCGTCAAGTAGGAAAATCTAAGTTTGATGATAATGGCATTATGAAAAAAGGTGTGATTGTAAGACACTTACTTCTTCCAAATATGGAAAATGATTCTAAAAAAATAATCGAATATTTGTATAAAACTTATAAAGATAATATTTATATTAGTATAATGAATCAATATACTCCTATGAAAAAATTAAAATATGAAGAGTTAAATCACAAAATAAATGATGATATTTATGATGATGTTATAAATTTTGCTTATGACCTTGGAATTAGAAATGCATTCATTCAAGAAGGAGAAACACAAAAAAAGAGCTTTATTCCTGATTTTAGAAATCAAGAATTTTAAGCTCTAATCTATATTAAACGCTACATCCACTAGCGATTAGCGTCTACATTATTTTATGTATACATTACTATTTTGTTCCATTTTCTAAATTATTCGATATTAATAAATACTACTAATGTTAATATATGTATTATAATCAAATAATATTAATATATTATTAAAAAAACTTATTATTTATTTTTTACTAAGATTTTCTTAATTTATTTCTATTTAAATTTAAATTAACACATTAATTTATATAATAAATTATTACATAAGTATTCTCATTTTTAATATTTCAATATATGACTCCATGATAATTTTGCCGACAGTGTCGGCACTTTTTCTAAAATATTATAAAATTGTTTTATTTTATTTCTTAATTGTCTAGTAGATAAATTTTGTTGTTCTGATATCAAAATATAATACCTTATTTTATTAATATCAGTTAATGGCAATAACTCAACGTAATGTCCATATGTTAATTGTTGCGACACTGTCGCAAGTTTTTCTATCATTACATAAAACTTTTTCATTCTTACAAGAAGTAAAAGTATAACCTTTTCCCAATTCATTAGTTAGTTTTTTTGAATATTCTTTTATTACTCCATCACCATAATGTTTTCCAGCTTCACTTAATATTTTTCCTACTTTATAATAAGTAGTTAAATCGCATTTATTTATTAATAGCAAAATTTTATAATGTCTCTCTTTATTTTTTTACACTAACTCATATTCCCTAGCAATAATTCTGTTATCACTACAATATTCAATTACATAATTATTTTCTTTCTTACAAATAATTATTTCAATAGTTTTATCATAATTAATATTTTTCAAATTATTATCTACATAATTCATATAAACCTCAATTTGACCTATATGTTCTTTTTTTAGTTCTGTTACTTTTAATTTTGTACATTTTAATATTGACATTTACACTGAGCGATTTCAACAAAAAATCTCTATGATTTTTCATAGAGATTTGACGACTTATGGCTTCGAAAGTTTCATAAGTACCAATCAATATTAGTATATAACTTTTATAAGTTAATTATTCTTATAAAAACCCATTATATTCAAAATATTATCTATTTTGATTGATTTAAGTTTACTATCTAAAGTCTTTATTTCATTATTAATTAATTTAATAAATTCCTTTTTCTTATCTTTAGGCAATAAACTTTCCATACATTTCATAATCATATAAATATTAACTGATTTTTCATTATAGTTTTTCTCAATATATTTAAATGATATTCTAAATTTACTATGGAATGAAAATAATCTATCATTATGAGCACATATATTTCTAATCATTGTCATATTTACAATTATTTGTTTTAACACTCTATCTGATAACTTAAAGTTTTTACTTATACTTTGTCTATCTGATTGTTTTAATATCGCATATAATCTACTTAACTCTCCTAAAGTTAAGATTTTTGTTAATACAAAAGGTGGAACAAATCCATATTCATCAATGTAATGTGTAACAGCTTCATGTTTTCCATTTTGTTTGTTTATTTCTTCTTCAATAACATTAATTGATTCATTAATAGTTGTTTTATTAACTGTATCATCAAAATTTTCCTTAATTAAATAATCTTTTATACCATATCTTGAAGATATTGTTTCTGCTAATAAAGATTTTAAAATCATTTCAATTTCTAATGAATATTTTAAAAATATACTTCTTAAATTTTTATCAAATTCAAACAAAGCATATATTTCATCAAAAGATACATTCTTTTGATATTCATTATTTGTATTTTTAAAAACATCTTTATATGTATTTATGATTGAATAGTAAGAATAAGTTTTAATTTTATTTAAAGTATCTTCTTTATTATTAACAGATACACCTTTTGATATTATATAATCTAATAATTCATTAGAATTCTTATATTCTTTCATAACTCACTTCCTTTAATAAAAAAACGACTCAGGGCTTCGAAAGTTTCCTGAGTACCAATCGATATAAATAATACCATAATTTATGATCATCGTCAATAATTTGAACAAAAATTTCTAAATTTCCATAAAAGTATATATATTAGAACATATCCAACTGCTAATCAAATATTTTAATACTTACTTAATAACTTTGATTATGTTTTATTTCTAATAAAAAAACGCCATATAAATCAATTTAAATTTGATAAATTTATATTAGTTTTATTAATAATTTCAAAAGAAATTAAATCCAGTATTCTTTGTCGTGTCATTTGGTTGCTGATATTTCTGTATCTAATGTTATTCTTACTTGATTACCAACATACGTAAAACCTTTACCTAACTCTAATAAAAATTCTTTTAAATGATTTAATATATTTTTTCTAAAGCTGATTCTAGATAATTAGTGTTTTCTTTAATATCTAAAAATTCAAGTACAAAAGAGTCCTTTATTATATCATTTGGTTCACTTAATTTATGATCTACAGTTGTTAATTCAATTACTTTATTTTTATCTTTTGCTTTAGTTATTCTTTCATATAGCAAAGTCGTTCTTTGTCTTTGTAGTTCTCTAACATCCCAATTCGAATTTAAACACTCTTTCATATAAAAATTTCTCTTATTAATATCATCAATCTTTATTAATTCTAAATAATGTGACCACGATAATTGCGACATTAATGTTGTCGCAATTGGATAATATAAATAAAACTTACGCATTCTTTCTAGATTTCTTTTAGAAAACCCCTTACCAAAGTTAGAGGTTAATCTTATTGATAATTCTTGTGTAATATAATCTTTATATTTAGCTTTTTCATTTCCTCCTTGCATGTTAACAATCATTTTACCTATATTCCAGTATAAATTAATCATTTCAATATTCACTGTTTTATATACTCTATTTCTACTTTCTTCAATTAACACTTTTATATCATTATACAAATTATCTACTTCTTTATTTTCGACTAATTCAATTTTACGGCGAACATGTCCTTATTTTATATTCATTTTTATTTAATTTTATTTCTATACTTCCATCTATATCTGTTCTATATATTTTAGAATTAGATAAATTATCAAGTACTTCTTTATTTGGATGTTTATATTTATTATCTATGCCTACACTTATTACGCTATATTTTGGATTAATTATATCAATAAATTCTTTACTACTGCTTGTATTTGATCCATGATGTCCTACTTTTAGAAAATCAATATCTGATATATTATATTTTTTTAATATATCTTTTTCTTTATCTATTCCTGCATCACCCATAAATAAAAATTTTAAATTGTTAAATTCAAAATAAATTACATTGGAATTATCATTTTCATTATCATATAATCCTGTATATAAAAATTTTAATTTAGAACCTCCAATGTTTAATTCTTCATTTTCTTGGTAATAATTAATATTTTTTTTATCAAGAACTTTTATTAAGTTTTTTTCTAAATAATTATAATCGCCAACATTAAAGATAACTCTATCAACTTTAAAATTTTCTACTAAATAAATAGCTTCTCCCATATGATCACTATCACCATGAGTAAGAATTAAATTATCTATTTTTCTTATTCCAAGAGACTTTAAATATGGTATTGTTTTATTTTTTACAATCCTTGACGTATATTTATTGTCACTTGTCATGACAACTCCACCTGTATCAATCAAATTTATTGTGTCATTTACTGTCAAAAGAATAGAATCTCCTTGACCAGAATCAATAAACGTAATTTTATCTTCAAGTTTAAAATGTCCAATATAATTAATTATAAGTACTATTATTAATGGAATATAGTATATTTTTTTGTTTATTTTAAGTCCCTTTAAAAGCAAAACAATTGACATATAATAAACGACAATAATTGACATATTTGGTTTACACATTATTACACTAAATATATTGATTCGTGTCAAAAATAGTGATAAAGTTTCCATAATAAGAACAAATACGTATAATAAACTATCAAAAATAGGAAAAATATAACTTATTATTACAAGCGGTAATATTATAAATGATACATATGGTACAAAAAACAGATTATAAATAATAGATAAAAAATTTATTTGATAAAAATTATATATTGTGATAGGAAGAGAAACAACAAAAGAAATAAATGATACTTTTAATAGTTTTTTTAAATATGATTTTTCCTTATTAATATAATCACTCATTATAATTAAAGAAAAACTTATTATAGAAGAATATAAAAGTCCAATATCAAATAAATTAAGAGGATTAGAAAAAATTATAATAGAAAAAGCAAGAATTAATAAATTTTGTGGTTTTATATAAAAATAAAATATTTTGTTAATTAAAAGAAGAATTGTAAATATAGAGCACCTAACAACAGACATCGAAAAATTAGTCAAAAACATAAAAAACATTAGAAAAATAATTAAAAACAGATATCTTTTATTTTCACCGATTTTAAATAACTTCAATAATTTTTCTATAATAAAAACAAAAATACTAATATGAGAACCTGATATTGCAAATAAATGACTTATCCCATTTGTACTATAAGAAGATAAAATATCATTATTTAAATCGCTTTTATTACCAAATAATAAAGTATTAATATATGGATAACTTTTTTCTAATTTATAACTTCTTTTATATAGGAAATTTTTAATCAAATAAAAAACATTATGATTAGTCTTTAGCTTTTCAATACTTTTTATTTCGAATACTTTGTATATTTTCTTATTATATAAATACTTTTTATAATTAAAAGTATTATCTAAAGTATTATTTGTTAAAGTTATTTCTTCAACTCTAATTTTAACTTTATCTCCAATAGAATAATTATTATAAAAATCTTGTTGTTTATCTTTATCTAAATAATAATAACCAATAAACTTTTCATCATTTTTAAGTTCTAATCTAAAACCATAATCTTTTTTTACTATATTAGTAATAATAACTTCTAAATTATTTACATTATTGTATTTACTTTCATAAGTTACAAAAAAGTTTACAAATAAAAAATATAAAATAGCTATTAAAAAAACAAAATAATAAATAATATTACGTAGTAATAAAATCCTTAATTTGAGCATATAAAGCATCTCCTATTCCAGATACGTTTTTAACTTCTTCAATAGAATTAAATTTGGTTTTCTCACGATAACTAATAATTGCTTTAGCTTTAGATTCTCCTATTCCTGGTAAAGTCATTAATTCATCAAGTGATGCTTTATTTATTGATACTAACTTTTTATTTGTTTCATTAGTTTCAATATCATTATCAATTTTACTATCTAAATCATTTGGATTTAAACAAGAGTTGTTATTAGACATACAAGTTTTAACACATTCTTCATAAAGTAAATCTTCTTTTTCTTTTATTTTTGTAAAATTAGCAACTTCTTCTTTACTATAGATAATAATAATCATTTCATCAGTAACTTTTTTACTTAAATTATTAACACTTGTATCAGCATTTTTAGTTAAACCTTCTGCTAAAGTAATAACATCATTTACTCTTTTATTAGAATTAACTTCATAAACACCTGGTTTTTTAACTTCTCCTTTTATTTCAACCATAACTTTTGTAATTTCATCAACTACAACTAAATCATCTTTCAAAAGATTATCTTCTTCAAATTCATTATTATTGTCATTACTAAATTCATACTTTAAATAAAAAAATATAAAAACATTAGATATAATAATTATCATAAAAAGAATTACAAATCCTCCAAGAAAAAATTTATTTTCTTTTAAATTATCTAAAATTTGTTCCATAAAAAAAATACCTCCAATAGTATTATTAAAGATATTTTTAAAAATTCCTTAATTTTTTTGTTTATTTATTTCAAAACATATTCTTTGTACCATTGTTAAAGCAATACATGTTGATAATGCAAAACTACCACCATATGACATAAATGGAAGTGGTATTCCTGTTAAAGGCATAAGCCCAAGTACTCCACCTAAATTTATTACAATATGTGAAAATAAATAGAAAAACACGCCATAACAAATTAGTGATTGATAATTTTTAGGAGCTTTTTTACCAATTAAAATTATTCTAATTAAAACAAACATGTAAAGTAACATTAATATAACAGCACCAACAATTCCAAGTTCTTCTACAATAATAGCAAATATAAAATCAGTATGTCCTTCAGGTAAATACAAATATTTTTGAGTACTATTTCCTAAACCTTTACCAAATATTCCACCACCATTTATAGCAATATAACCATTACATACTTGATTTCCTTCATTTAAATATCTACTACAAGGATCAAAAAAATTAAACCTAGCAAGTTTATCACTTGATAAAAAACTAATAACACCAGTTAAACATAAAATAACTATAGTTATAACAAGAAAAGTACCTGTTCCTACTACTAATAATTTTATTTTTTTTGAGGTTGGTGAAAGTAAAAAGATAAACATTGATATAAGTAAAAATATTAATGCTGTTCCATAATCATTTTGTAATATTATTAAAAATGTTATAATTCCTATTACAAAAAGAGGGAAAAACATTTTTGCAGTATCATTATAAAATTCTTTATCTTTTGTTGTTTCATAGTAACAAGAAATCCACATAATTATTACAACTTTAGCAAATTCACTAGGCTGAATACCAAGTCCACCTATTCCTATCCAACCACTTGCATCATTAACTACTGTTCCATAAACAAGAGCAACAAAAACTAAAAATGTTACTCCAATTAAAGCAAGCCAAGAAAGTTTTTTATATTTTGAAGTTGGAATAAACATCATTATAGTACAACCAACAAAACTTCCAAGAAGGAATAATGCTTGTTTATAAAAATATCTGCTAGGACTTGCTCCAAACATGTATGCTGTTACATTAGATGCTGAAAAAATCATTATAAGTCCAAAGACAAATAAGATAATTGTAGCAATTAAAAGTTTTTTATCCATATATTTTATTAACTTTTTCATATTATCATCAAGATAATAATAACACAAAATAACAAAATTTTAAACTTTATTTAAAAAAATAGATTTTTGTAATGTCAAAAATACCACATAACTAATAAACTATATTAGGTAAAAGGAGGATGTCTATGTATTATTATGGTAATTCTTATGGATACGGCAATTCAGGAAATTGCTGTGGAGTTCCAACAACACCTTGTTGTGGCGGAGGATACGCTGGATATGGTAATGGATACGCAATCGTTTTAGTATTATTTATTCTTTTAATCATTATTCTTGGCGCTAGAAACTGGAACTATTAAGAATTTTTAAATTGGAAATATAATTTTATATTTCCTTTTTTGTTGTTTTGGTGTATAATATACGTAGTTTGGGGTGAAGTATATGTTAACAAATAAAGATATTGTAGATGAAAAATGTAAAATATTAAGACAAGTTAGTAAAGATGTTGAATTTCCTTTAACTAAAGAAGATAAAAAAAATATAGATTTAATGATTGAGTATTTAACAAATAGTCAAATTGATAAATTAGCTAAAAAATATGATTTAAGACCTGGCATGGGACTTTCTGCAGTACAACTTGGAGTATTAAAAAGATATCTTGTTATAGTACATGAACAAGAAATAAAAGAAACATTTAAAACTTATGTTGTTATAAATCCAAAAATAACAAGTCATTCAGAAGAAATTATCTATGTTGATGAAGGTGAAGGGTGTTTATCAGTTAATAGAGATGTTGAAGGTATAGTAAAACGTTTTGCTAGAGTTACAGTAGAAGGTTTTGATATCGATGGAAATCCTATTAAAATAAGAGCAAGAGAAGAACTTGCTATTGCTTTCCAACATGAGATTGATCATTTAAATGGTATCTTATTTATTGATAGAATTGATAAAAAAGATCCATTTAAGGATGCAGATTTATATAGATCAATATAAAACGATTAATACAATAGTATAATCGTTTTTTTATTAAAAAGACACCATAAGGCATCTTTATACAAGTTTTACACTAACTAATTTACTAACTCCTGATTCTTGCATTGTAATACCATATAAAGTATTAGCATATTCCATAGTTTTTTTCTTATGAGTAATAATAATAAGTTGTGTTTTACCTACATATTTACTACAATACTCTCCAACCTTAGAAACATTAACTTCATCAAGAGCTGCTTCAATTTCATCAAATAAACAAAAAGGTACTCTTTTAATATTAAGTATTGCAAAAAGCAAACTTATCGCAGTTAATGATTTTTCTCCTCCCGATAAAAGAGATATAGCAGATACTTTTTTACCAGGTGGAGTTACATTTATATCAACACCTGTTTCTAAGATATTATCTTTATCAGTTAGAGTAAGTTTAGCGCTTCCTCCACCGAATAAATCTTTAAATACTTTATCAAATTCTATTTCTATTTCTTTAAATGTTTTAATAAACTCAGTTTTCATTACTTCATCAAGTTCATCAATAATAGATAATAATGTTGTTATTGCATCTTTTAAATCTTCACTTTGTTTTGTTAAGAAATCATATCTTTTTTTAACTCTGTCATATTCATCAATTGATGATGTATTAACTTCTCCAATGTCTTTAATAATTTTTTTATAATCATTAACCTTTTTTCTCGCCAAATCTTCATCTTCTTCTAAAATATAGTCTTTTTTTGCTTTTTCAAAAGTCATCTCATAAGTATCACTTAAAGTATTAAGTAAACTATCCATTCTGATACTATTTCTAGTATTTTTTATTTCTAATTCTTTTAATTCTTGTTCTTTATTATGAATATTTGAACTACTTAATCTAAAATCAGCTTGGATTTTTTCTATTTCTTGTTCTATTTTTTCTTTTTCTTTTGTTGTAATCATAACTTTTTTACCAAGTTCTTCTTTTTTGTTTAATACATCAAAATATTTTTTTGTTATCTCTTCTTCTTCTTTAGTTATGTTATCTTCAACTAAATCTTTTAAATTATTAAGTTCTAAATTTTTTTGATCTAGAGATAATTTAACATTATTGTAATTTTCTTCTTTAGTTTTTATTTCTTCATCAAGAAGTAATTTTTGCTTTTCTTTTATAATAACTTCTTCCTGAACTTTTTGTCTTTCTTCGTTTAAACTATTTTGTTTTTCTTCTAAAGTTTTAATTTCATATGCCAAATCTTCTTTTCTATTAATTAAATTTTGTAATTCATATTTTTCACTTATAATACTTTTTTGTTTTATAGAACCACCTGTAATTGATCCCCCAACATTAATTATTTCACCACTAAGTGTTACTATAACAAATTTATTTTTGGTCTTTCTTCCGATTTCATTAGCATTGTCAATTGTTTTTACAAGTAAGATATTACCTAATCTATTATTTATAATATTAGAGTATTTATAATCATATGAAACAAGATTAGATAATACATCAATAAATCCTTCTTCTTTTCTTAAAAGTCTTACTATTTCATCTTCTATATAACGAGGTTTAATTACATCAAGTGGATAAAAAGTTACTCTTCCTAAGTTGTTTTCTTTTAAATAATTAATTGCAAATTTAGCAACTTCTGAATTATCAACAACTAAATAATCTTTAGAACCTCCTAAAGCAACATCTAATGCCGTTGCATATTCTTCATTAGTATTAACTAAAGATGCAATTGTATTATGAATACCTTTTATACTTTTACAAGAAAGAAGTCTTTTAACATTAGGATTAGTACTTCCTCCTTCTAAAAGATAACCTTCTAAAGATTTTATTTTATATTCTAGGTTAGTTAATTCTTTTTGTTTATTATATATTTCTATTTCATATTTATTAACATTATCTGTTTTTTCTTTTAAATCTTCGTTTATTTTTTCTATATCACATCTTAAATTATTTAAACTATCATTAGTTATACTAATATCACTTTTTAAAGATAATAACTTATTATTAAGTGATAAGACTTCTTCTTGTAAGTTTGAAATATTTTCATGAATTTTAATATCATTTGCACTATACTTACTTCTTTCTTTTATAATATTTCTTTCGCCATTAATTCTTTCTTCTTCTTTGGTTAAAGATAAATATTGATTATTTAATATAACTATTTCATCTTTTAATTTGTTTAATTCTTCTTTTTTCTTAACTAAAGAAACATCATCACTTGTATTTTTAGTATTTAATTCTATTATTTCTTGTTGAAGTTTTGTTATTTCTTGTTCTGTTTTTTTATATACTAAATCTAGTTTATCTAAATCATTTGCTATTAGGGCAACTTCAACTTTCTCTAGTTTTTGTTTTACATCTAAATATTTTTTTGCTTTAATGCTTTGTTCTTCAAGTGGTGTTATTTCTTTTTCTAATTCATTTATAATATCTGATACTCTATTTAAGTTATCATTTGTTCTATCGAGTTTTTTTAATGCTTCTTCTTTTCTTTTTTTATATTTTAAAACTCCTGCAGCTTCTTCAAATATAACTCTACGATCAAGTGGTGAATCGCTTATTACTTTTTCAACTTCACCTTGAGATATGATATTAAAAGCATATTTACCCATACCACTATCTAAAAATAAATCGTTTATATCTTTTAATCTGCATTTTTCATTATTTATATAATATTCATTTTCACCACTACGATATACTTTTCTTGTTATACATATTTCTGTATAAGGTACTTTTAAATAAGAATCACTATTATCAAATACTAAAGAAACACTTGCTAAATTAAGAGGATTTCTACTTTTACTACCTGCGAAAATAACATCTGTCATATTAGAAGAACCACGTAAGTTTTTAATAGATTGTTCTCCTAAAACCCATCTAACTGCATCTATTATATTACTTTTACCACTTCCATTTGGACCAACAATACAAGTAATATTATCATCTAAATTCAAATTAATTTTATCTGCAAATGATTTAAAACCAGATATCTTTATTTCTTTTAAATACATAAGTTTCACCTTCTACGTTCATATATAATTATAACAAATATATTAAAAATTAAAAAGAGTTTATTTTAACTATAAAGTATTTTATCAAAGTTTTCTTGATGTTTTTTTAAACTTACTTTATAATTTATTTAAGGTGATGAAATGAAAAATGGAAAACTATTTATAATATCAGGTCCATCAGGTGTTGGAAAAAGTACTATTAGAAAAAGATTAGTTGAAGAAAATAATAATTTTTGGTATTCAATATCTATGACAACAAGAAAACCAAGAATTGATGAAAAAACAAACAAACTTGAAGAAAATGGCAATGAATATTACTTTGTAAGTTTAGAAGAATTTAAAGAAAATATAAAAAAAGATAATTTTTTGGAATATACTGAAGTTTATAATGGTATTTATTATGGAACTTTAAAAAGTACAGTTATGGAAAAATTAGAACAAGGTATTAATGTTATTTTAGAAATAGATGTTGATGGAGCTTTAAAAATCAAAAATAAATTTCCTGAAGCAATTCTTATTTTTATTAAACCAAAAAGTTTTTTTGAACTTGAACAAAGACTTAGAAATAGAAAATCAGATAGTGAAGATAAAATAAAAGAAAGGCTTGATAAAGCCCTTTATGAAATAGAAAAATCTATTTATTATGATTATGTAATTGAAAGTAATACTAAAGAAGAAGACTACGAAAAAGTAAAAGAAATTGTATTAAAAAAAGTAGAAAACTAATCTACTTTGATAAAATACTTAAAGCTTTTTTCGCAGCATTTTGCTCTGCTTCTTTTTTTGATGAACCAATACCTTCGCCTAAATTTATACCATCAACTTTAACACAGATTTTAAAAGTTCTATTATGCGCAGGACCTGTTTCTTCTAAAACTTCATATTCTAATGATTTTTTATCTGTTTGAACAGCTTCTTGAAGAGTTGATTTATAATCTTTAAATAACATTATATCTTTATTTTCAATATAAGGAACAATTATTTTTAAACCAACATCTTTAGTTTTTTCATATCCTAAATCTAAATAAACTGCACCCATAAAAGCTTCAAAAACATCTGCCATGATTGCTTTTTTATGAGTACCATCAGCTCTTTTTTCTCCTACACCTACTTTAATATATTTACTAAGATTTAAATCTGTTGAATACTCATATAAAGCATTTTCACATACATAACTTGCTCTTATTTTTGTCATTTCCCCTTCTGTATATTTTCCACTTTTATATAAATAATCAGAAATAATTAAGTCAACTATAGCATCTCCTAAAAATTCTAAAGTTTCGTATGATTTTAAATTATGCTCATAAGCATAAGATGTATGGATAAATGCTTGCTTATATAAATCAATATTTTTATATCTAATATTTAACTTCTCTAATAATTCTCTCATTTTTAAGTCTCCTTTTATATATCAATAATATCATACAAAATAAAAATTATCAAATTATTTAATTGATTAAATATAATTTTAATAGTAAAATATTAAATGGAGGAATGATATTTTTTATGAAACATATTGCAATTTTCTTTATAAAAATATATCAAAAAATTCCTGGAAGTTTTCATGATATGTGCAGATTTTATCCAACTTGTTCTAATTATGCCATTGATGCTTTAAATGAATATGGGTTTTTTAAGGGAAGTATAATGGCTTTTAAAAGAATAATAAAGTGTAATCCATTTAATGAAGGTGGATATGATCCTGTACCAAAAAAGGAGAAATTTTATGAAAAAAACAATTAGTATAATTTTATTATTATGTGTCTTACTAACAGGATGCATTAAAAGAGATGATATGGAAGGAATAGATATTATAACAACTATTTATCCTATTGAATATGTTACAAAAAGACTATATGGAGAAAATTCAAATATTTTAAGTATTTATCCAAGAAGTACAAATATTCATGAATATGAAATAACTAATAAACAAATAAAAGATTTTAGTTCATATGATTTATTTATATATAATGGAGAATCTAATGAAAGAACATATGCAACATCAATGCTTGGAATTAATAAAAATTTAAAAATTATTGATGCTTCTTATGGATTAGATGTTATAAATTCAGATTCGGATATTTGGCTTAATCCTTCAAATATACTTATGATTGCCCAAAATATTAAACAAGAATTAGGTGAATATATTGATAGTCCTTATATAAAAAAAGAAATAGAAAATAATTATGAACTTTTAAAAGTTGATATATCAGAATTAGAAAATGAACTAAAAAAGACTGCTGATAATTCAAAAGATAAAAGAATAATATCTTTTGATGAATCCCTATTATTTTTAGAAAAATATGGATTTGATGTTATAAATTTAACTGATAAAAATAAAAACAAAGATAATAATATTGAATTAGCAAAATCCCTTTTAAATCAAAATAAATTAACATTTGTTTTTGTAACTGAATATGAAAAAGAAACAGATTTACTAAATGAATTAAAAAATAATTATGGTGCTAAAATTGAAACATTTAAAATTATGACAACAATTACTGAAGATGATATATCAAATAATGAAGATTATTTATCAATTATGAAAAACAATATTTCTAAATTAAAAGAAGAAACATACAAATAAAAAGATATTTTAGTTAATTCTAAAATACCTTTTTTTATTAATCTATTTCTATTTTCTTTTTTGTATTTATTTCTTCTTGTTTTGGAACTACTACTTTAAGGATACCATTACTAAATTCTGCTTTTATTTGTTCTTCACTCACATCTCCAATATAAAATTGTCTACTAACACTGCCATAACTTCTTTCTTTTCTAATGTAATTTTTACCTTCATCATCAGAACTTTCTTCATGTTTAGCAGTTACAGTTAAATATCCTTTGTCACAAGAAACATCTATGTCTTCTTTGTTAAATCCAGGAATATCCATTTCAATAAAATAGTTTCCATCCTTTTCATAGATATCACACTTCATATTAGCAGTAGTTTTTACATCAAAATCATCAAAGAAATCATCTAAAAAATATCTTCTTGGTATTAAATCCATAATTCATTCCTCCTTACAATTATTATTATATCACTTTTTTAGCACTTGTCAATATAAAGTGCTAAAAAAATTTATTTTTCTTTACATATAATTTATTATGGACGATATTAATAAAAAAATACAACTTTTAAGACTTGATGAAATAGATTCAACATTATTTATTGGAGCAATTTTAATATCTATTTTTATTGCACAAAATCAAATCAATAAATATGAAGGAAAACCATACTATGATACTTATAAAATAGAACTTGGCAATAGATTACTTGTCTTAGGAATAATAATATCTTTTCTATATATAAGCGTAGAAAATTACGAAATATCAAAAAAAGAGAATAAAGATTTAAAACCTTTTATTCTCCAAATTGTAGCGTCAGTTATTACTTTAGTTGCTGGTTTAATTACTTTATATATTGTATTTTATAATAAAAGTATTGATGAAGCTGATGTTGAAAACCCTGAAGTATAATTATTGATAATTAAATAAATTACTTGTTTCTATTGTAACAATATCTTCATAATTTTTAGGAAATCCCATTCTATCTAATATTTTATCAATACTAATAGTTTTTAAATTATAGTCTAAATTATCTAGAATATGTTTTATTTCTAGTACAAAATCTTTTAATTCCTCTTGTTTTAATAATGATTTAAAAATAATTAATATTGCAAACAAATCATTTTTTCCATAGATATATTCATTATCCATAATTGGAATATTTAACATTCTGTGAAATTTAGTATCAGCTATTTCTTTATTGGTTCTGTTATCATAAACTATATCTTCATGAGCACACAAATTACGATAATTAGATAAAATTGATAAATAATTTGAAAATACATCTATATCTAAACCATAAACATCAACTATATCATATTGATCTTCTTTCTTTAAAATTGAAAATAACTCTGAAACAATTCCAAAAGATAATACTTTAACTAAAATCCAAAGTGGTATATAACCATAATTATTTACATAATGCATAGTAGCGCTATGGGTTGAAATATTATTTTTCATTTGTCTTTTCATTTTAGCAAGTAAGTCATTTACTTGTTTTCTTTTTTCTTTTGTTGTATTAAAATTTTTTGGATTTAAATAATCTTTTTCTCTATAACCATATTTTTTTGATAATTGATAAGAAAAAATAGATTTTAAATTGTTTTCTATAATCAAAATATTTTTAAATATTATATTTCTTAGTTGTCTATCAAATAAAAATAAACTATATAATTCTTCAAAAGTGGTTCCTTTTATATAGACTTTATCATCTTTAGATTTTAAAAAAGGATATCGATAACCATGCAAAAAGAAGTAATTTTCTCTAAAAAGAATTTCTTTGGCATACTTTTCATCAGTTATTATCATTCCTTTTTCTCTTAGGATTGTTATTTGTTCTTCTAAAGTTTTAAATGTTTTTTCTCTACCTTGATTCATATAATACTCCTTTTTACTCTATATATAAATTATACATACTTAAATGTAAAAAAACAACATTATAAAATAAAAAGACTAATATTTTTGTAAATATTAGTCTCATAGTTATTATATTATCTCTTACTGAATTGTGGTGCACGACGTGCTTTTTTAAGTCCTGGTTTCTTACGTTCTGTTTCTCTTGAATCACGAGTAATCATACCATTAACTTTTAATATTTTTCTAAAGCTTGATGGATCTGTTGGATCAACTGTATCATATTCCATTAATGCTCTTGCAATTCCTAAACGAATAGCTTCAGCTTGTCCAGAATATCCTCCACCATGAACATTTGCAATTACATCAAATTGATCTTTTGTTTCAGTTAAATCAAGTGGTTGAGTTAAATCTAAAACTAAAATTTCAGATGGAAAATATTCATGAACATCTCTATCATTAACAGTAATTTTTCCTGTTCCTTTAACTAATTTAACTTTTGCAATAGCAGTTTTTCTTCTACCTGTTGCATAATAAAATTCTTTACTTTTTGCCATAATATCCTCCCTTATTTAACTTCTAAAACAGTAGGTTGTTGAGCTTTATGTGGATGTTCATTTCCAGCATAAACAAATAATTTTTTGTACATAGCTCTTCCAAGTCTTCCATTAGGAAGCATTCCTTTAACTGCTCTTTCTACCATTTCAACTGGATATTTTTCAATCATTTCTGATGCCTTACGAACTCTTAATCCTCCAACATAACCTGAATGATTATAATATAATTTTTTATCCATCTTGTTTCCAGTAAGTTTTACCTTATCAGCATTAACAATAATAACATAATCTCCACAATCAATATGTGGTGTAAAAGTAGCTTTATTTTTTCCTCTTAAAATAGAAGCTGTTTTGCTAGCTAAACGTCCTAAAGCAATGTCAGTAGCATCAATAACATACCATTTACGTTCAACTGTTTCTTTTTTTTGCATATAACTTTTCATATTCTTTTCTTCCTTTCATAATCACAACTTAAATAAACTTTCCCAGGGTTTATTTAATATGGGATATATAGAAAAATGTACCGATTAAAATTATACTAAAAATATATACAAAAGTCAAGCAAAATATGACAATTTGTATATATTGTTAATTAAAAAGTTAAGTTGGACACTAACTTCCATACTGTTCAACTTAATC
>CAMEXD010000018.1 GCA_945947035.1 uncultured Mycoplasma sp.
ATAATCAATTCATTTATCAAATTTATTGTTTACCAACACTATTTGACAAAGAACCCTTTTTTTGTGCGTCTACTTTTTTCTTATCACTTCAAAATAGTTTCTTTTTTTACATATATTTATTCATTTGTTTCATCATTTGATTTACTTGTTTTTGTGTTGGTGTTCTTCCCATACCTGACATCATTGCTTTTATCATTTCTTCATTAATTGGTGGATTCTTTTTCAAGTATTTTTTCATAACAAAACGTGCTACAAAAAATCCAATAACAAGTCCTGGAATAAGACCAACTACAATCATTAATATATCATGTCCAAGTCCCATAAAATAACCTCCATAACAAAATTATATATTAAATTTTATGTAATTACAATAATTATATTTTATTTTTTATTTTACTAACACTAAACAAAATGAAAAATATTGATTATAATTTTATTTTAATAATTTTTCAACCTCATCTTGGTTTAAAACTTTATAATAATTATTTAACTTTTGTTCTAACATAAGTCTTTTATAAGATGTTTTATTCATTAAATTTATATTATCTTCAAATAATCTTATAATGTTTTTTCTTATTTCTGTTATAATTTCATTTTTAGCATTTTCAATTAAATTTGAAATATTTAAACAAGTTGATGTTGGTAAAAAATAAGTCCTATTTAACATAGTTTTTTTATATAATGAAAATGGTCTATCAAAATTATAATAAAAGTCACATATTTTATAAACAAGCTCTTGATATTTTTCTATATTTTTTTCTAAATCTTCTTTAGTTGTACTAGTAACCAAATTTATTTTAAGCAAAGTATTTTGTGATTTATCAAACAAGGTATTAGTAAAGTTAATTAGATAAGTTTTTAAATCTTCTTCTTCACTCATTTTATCTTTAGTATTTCTACCTTTTTCTAATTTCAAAATTTTATCATGACAATTATCTAAAATAGTAGTAATTTTTTTTGATAATTCTTTTACTTTCTCATTTGTTGTTATTAAGATATTTTCTTCAATCTGTTTTTGCTGATAAGAAATTAAAAGATTTTGATTTTTTTTATTAATACCATCTTTTACAACCATGATATCATTAATAAATAAATTTAAATAATGTTCATAATTATCTAATAAATTTGTTTTTACTTCATCTTCTACTACTTTTAAATTATCAAATAAAATTCTTTTATTTTGATTCATTGTTTTATTTACTAAATTATAAGTATTTACTTCACCTTTTAAGTCATATTTTATAGATAAATTATATAAGAAAAGTTCAAAAATAGCATCATATTTTTTTAGAAAATCTTTATCTAAATTATTTATCAAATTAATTTTATTTTTGCATTCTTTTATTAATGAATCTAAAATAGATGTATTAAATAAATAATTAGAATAACTATTTATTACCATATCTTTGATTGATTTATTTACTAATTTTACAACTTCTTTAATATTTTTATTTATAATGTCTAAATTAGATGTTAAGCTTTTTATTACTTCTTCTTTTAAACATTTTTCAGCTTGTTTTATATCTTTTTCTAATATATTTTTTAATTCGTCAATACTATTTTTATAAAAATTATTAAGTAATAAAGTGGTTTTTTCTTCGTTTAATATTTTTTCTTGATGTTCTTCTACTTGATTTAAATATGATTCTATAATATCTTTTATTTGCATTAGAAAAATACCTCCTTTATCTTATAATATAATTATATCTTAAATTGTCTTAATAAAACAAATTTGCAATATTTTTATGTTTATTATTTACATTTTTTTGTCAACTAATAATTACATCTTGTTTATTTACAAATAATCTTTATTATTGTATACTAATTACATGGATAAGAAGGTTTTGATATGAGTAATAATAATGAAAATAATACTACTACTGTAGATTTTAGTAAATTAAGAGATTTTATTAAGGAAAATAATGAATATAATAAAACAGTAAAGAGAAAAAGAAAAAAAATTATTGTTTTTTTGGTGAATGTGATTACTATTATTTCTTTAATCGCGGGAGGTATTGGAATTAAACTTCTTCTTGATTATAAAGAAGATCAAGAAGAAACCAAAAATCTCCAAAATGAACTTAATAATAAAAAAGAAGAAATAATTGAATTAGTAGAAAAAAATATTATTGAAAAGCTTGATGAAATACCTGTAGTTGATCCCAAAATAACTGAACTTTTTGATAATTTAAAAAAAGACAATGCTGATACTGTTGCTTGGTTAAAACTAAATAATACTGATATTGATACTCCTATTGTACAAAGTGATGATAACAAATATTATTTAAATCATAATTTTAATAAGAAATATAATGAGATTGGTTGGACTTTTGCAGATTATAGAAATACTTTTCCAGATCTTAGTACAAATACTATTATCTATGGACATACCTATAGGAATAGCACATTAGCTTTTAGTAGTTTAAAAAAGGTTTTAAATAAAAATTGGTATGACAATGAAGAAAATCAAATTATTAATTTTACAACAACTGAAAAAGAATTAAAATTTAAAATTTTTAGTATTTACACTATAAAAAATACTAATGATTATTTAAAAGCAAATATGAATGAAGAAGAATTTAATACATTTATAAATAAAGCATTAGATAGAAGTATAAAAAACTTTAATACTGAAGTAAAATATGGTGATAAAATACTTTCTTTATCTACTTGTTATAATTCGTCTAATTATAGATTAGTAGTTCATGCTAAATTAATGGAGGAAGATTATGGACAATAAAAAAAATGATAATAATGATACAAAAAATAAGAAAGATAGTGTAAAGATAAAAAAGAAAAGACATCTAAAAAAAATAATATCTCAAATTATTTTTATAGTAATATTTGTTACATCTATTACAACTTTAATCTATTCAATCTATAAAATAATAAGTTGGCAAGAAGATAACAAAGATATTAAAAAAATTGAAAATGAAATGAAAGAATTAAATGTTACAAATGAAATATTAGATGATGAAAATACAAAAAATGTTAATCCACCTGAAGATAAATTTGATCCATATTGGGACTTTATTAAACTTAATCTTTTAGAAGTTGATTTTAATGAATTAGAAAGTATTAATTCTGATACTGTTGGTTGGATTTATGTTGCAGATACCAATATTAATTATCCTGTTGTACAAGCAAGCAACAATAGTTATTATTTAAATCATGATTACAATGAAAAATACAATGATGCCGGTTGGATTTTTATGGATTATAGAAATAATTCAAAAGAATTTGATAAAAATACCATTATCTATGGACATTCTAGACTTGATAAATCAATGTTTGGTTCACTTAGAAATATAACAAATAAAAGTTGGTTTAATAATAAAAACAACCATACAATAAAATTTTCTACAAAATATGAAAATACATTATGGCAAGTGTTTAGTGTTTATACAATTGAAGCTGAAAACTATTATATCAAAACAAGTTTTAAAGATGATGTTGAATATAAAACATGGCTTAATACAATGTTAAATAGAAGTATTTATAATTTTAATACTAGCGTTAATACAAATGATAAAGTTCTTACCCTATCATCTTGTTATACAAATGATGGTGTAAGAGTTGTATTACATGCTAAACTTATTAAAGAAGCCAAAAGATAAGCAATCAATTTAAGTATTGATTGCTTTTTAATTCTTGTTTTAAAGTTGTTTTATCTCCATGACCTGGATATATTATTAAATCTTCATCCATATTTTTTATTTTATTTAAACTTGAAATCATATCTACGTTAGAACTATCTGGAAAATCAACTCTTCCAATTGTTCCTTTAAATATAAAATCTCCAGTAAAGATACAATCATATTCATAAAAGTAAAAACTAATACTATCACTAGTATGACCTGGTGTATAAATAACTTGAAACTTAAATGGATTTAAGAAATGTTTTTGTTCAAATAAAGTATTATAATCGTAACTTTTAATATCATACATTTCTTTTAAAATATCACTTGCTTCAATATGATCATTATGATTATGAGTTATTAAAATACCTACTGGAGTTAGTTTTTCTTTTTCAATATGTTTTATTATTTTATTTTCATCTGCTCCTGGATCTATTATTAAACATTTATCTTCAATTGATAAAATATAGCAATTAGATTGTAATGTACCAACAACTAAAGTATCAACATTCATTATTTATTTTGAACCCCTTTTTTATAAGCATCTCTTAAATAAAATGAATCTTTACATCCCATAAATAGAATTACAGAATTAGGATATTCATACAATTTTGATATTTCATCTAAAGAGATATGCTCACAATTTGGAACTAAATCTATAATCATTTTAGAATTAATATTAGGATAGTCCTCAAGTTTTTCACGAGCTGGTTCAATATCTGTAACAAATGCTTTATCAGCAAGTTTTATTACTTCAGCAAATTCTTTATAAAATGCTTCAGCACGAGATAACGTATAAGGAATTAAAACTGCAACAACTGTTTTTTCTGGATATTTTTGTCTTGCTGTTTCAATTACTGTTTTTATTTCTGTTGGATGATGTGCATAATCATCAACTAAAATAGAATCTCCTACTACTTCCTCACTAAATCTTCTTTTGGCACCACCAAAAGTATCAAGATAATAAATGATATCATCTTTTTCTATACCAAGTAAGAAAGACATATAAATGCATGCTAAACTATTTAAAATCATATGCTTACCATATAAATGAATATCAAAATGTCCATAAAAATCATTATTTATATAACAATCAAAACTAGATCCTTCTTTTGTTTGAACTAAATTTTTAGCAATTATATCGTTATTATCGTTAAAACCATAATAAACAATTTTATCACTTTTTAGCTTTCTAACATTAAGATCATCTCCACAAGCAATAACTTTTTCACTTGTTTTATCAATAAATTGTTGGAAAACATCTATTATTTCATCAACATTTTTATAACAATCAACGTGATCAAGTTCAATATTAGTTACAATTGCATATTTTGGATTGTAATTTAGGAAATGCCTTTCAAATTCACAAGACTCTATTACAAAATTATTAGAATCTTTATTTATGAAACCAGTTCCATCTCCAATTAAATAATTAGTTCCTATAGTATTATTTAGTATTCTTGATAACATTGAAGTTGTAGTTGTTTTACCATGAGTACCAGAAATGCATATAGAATCATACTTTCTTGTAAAATCTCCAATCATTTCAAAATATCCTCTTACAGGAATATTTAATTCTCTTGCTTTTTTAATAACAGGATGATCTTCATGGATTGCTGCAGTATTAATTACAGTCATATCAGATGTTAGTTTATCTGTATCATAATAAATTGGAATTCCTCTTTCTCTTAAAGGAGGTTCTGTTACTGCATAATAAGTTAAGTCATCATAACCTATAATTTCATTTCCTAAGTCGTGTAACATACAAGCAAGTCCACTCATTCCAGACCCTTTTATACCTGCCATAAAATATTTCATATAATCACCTATCCTTTTTTATGTCAAAAATAAATATCAATTTAAATATGTAAAACCAAAATAATTAATCAACTATGGTTTCAATGCCGTTATTGGAAGGATATAAATATTATTTTCCTCATCCTTTACTACTGAACTGAAATTGCCAGTAATAATACACATAAATTTAGGTTTTTTGTCTACATTATCATAAAAATTTAATAATTCTTTTTTGGCTTCATCTACTTTATTATAACCAAGCTTAATCTCTATCGCAGCATAATCTCCTCCAGGAAATTCCAAAATAGAATCTACTTCTAAACCGGTAATATTATCCCTAAAATGATAAAGATGTCCCCCTAGATGCTCAATATAAATTCTTAAATCTCTTTCTACTAGTGATTCAAACATAAAACCAAATGTTTTTAAATCTTTTAATAATTTTTCGCCTGTCAAATTAAGAGCAGCACAAGCTAAAGATGGATCAGTTAAATGTCTTTTTGGAGATTTACCAATTCTATCTCTAGAACGATAATTTTCACTATATGCTTCTTGATTTTCAATCAAATGCAATCTATCTAATACATCTAAATAATCAGAGATTGTAGCTCTACTTTCAATTTGATCTTTATCATTTTCAAATTCTTCAATATCTTTTAGAATAGTTTGATTAGTAACTACTGTAGATTCATTTCTTGCAAGTGATCTAATTAACATTCGCATTTTATTTTTATCTCTTTTTTTATCATCATTCATGTCTTTATCAAGAATTGATTCAATGTAACTTTTGGGAATTAAATCAATATTTTTAGAATCAACTTTTAAATTACTTGGCCAACCTCCCCTAATGATTAAATTAGCAATTTCTTGTAATGATGGAATATTGACATTTACATTTTTTTGTTTTCCTTCAAACATTGCCATCAAAGAAGCTTCACCAGTTGAATCACCTGACTCATATAAAGACATAGTATACATTTTTATTTTGCCAATTCTTCCTGCTCCTGAATGAAATACTTCTTTTTTTCTTTCATCATTTAATTCAGTAGAACAAGTCAAAATATATTTGCCCTTTTTTGAATCTTCATCACATTTTCTTCTTACTTTATCCCAAACTTTTGGTACTAAATGCCATTCATCAATCAATTCGGGCTGTTCTTCATTTAAAATCAATTCTAAATCTAACAATGCCCTTGCTTTTGTTTCATCATCGTCCAAATAAACTGAACTTTTTGCATGTTTAGAGGATGTCCATGTTTTCCCACACCATTTTGGACCTTCGATTGATAAAGCTCCGAATACTTGTAAATAATTTTCAAAATTTTCATCTAATAATCTTGGCAGATATTCTTCCTCGTTAAATTTCATATTGATTCACCTCTAATCAAAAATAAGAATATCACATTTTTTAAAAAATGTTAATATTTAATATACAAATTTTAATGATTTTGATATTCATTTTTTAATGCTTTTCAATTTTTTCCATACCACCCATGTATGGTCTTAAAACTTCAGGTATTCTAATTGTTCCATCAGGCATATAATTATTTTCTATTACTGCAATTAAACCTCTTGGTGTTGCAACTACAGTATTATTTAAAGTTGAAACGAAATAGTTTCCTTCTTTTCCTTTAGCACGAATTCCAAGTCTTCTTGCTTGAGCATCACCTAAAGTTGAACAAGATCCTACTTCAAAATATTTTTGTTGTCTTGGACTCCATGCTTCAACATCACATGATTTAATTTTCAAATCAGCAAGATCACCACTACAACATTCTAAAGTTCTAACTGGAACATCTAAACTTCTGAAAAATTCAACTGTATATTGCCACATTTTATTATAAAAATCCATTGCTTCATCATTTTTACATAAAACAACCATTTCTTGTTTTTCAAATTGATGAACTCTATATAATCCTCTTTCTTCAAGTCCATGAGCTCCAACTTCTTTTCTAAAGCATGGTGAATATGAAGTTAAACAAATTGGAAGTTCTTCCTCTTTTAATAATCTATCTTTAAATCTTCCTATCATAGAGTGTTCACTTGTTCCAATTAAGTATAAGTCTTCATTTTCAATTTTATACATCATTGCATCCATTTCTGCAAAACTCATAACACCATTTACTACATCTCCCCTAATCATAAATGGTGGAACACAATAAGTAAATCCTTTATTTATCATAAAATCTCTAGCATAACTAAGCATTGCTGAATGAAGTCTTGCAACATCACCAATTAAATAATAGAAACCATTACCACTAGTTTTTCCAGCACTTTCTTTGTCAAGACCAGATAAAGCTTCACATATATCAGCATGATATGGTATTTCATAATCGGGAACTTTTGGTTCTCCAAACTTTTCTATTTCAACATTAAAACTATCATCTTTTCCAATTGGAACACTAGAATCAATTATTTGAGGAATCTTCATCATAATCTCTTTAATTTTTTCTTGTAACTCTTCTTCATCTTTTTCTAATGTTTCCAACTCTTCATTAATCTTTTCTACTTTTTCTTTGCAAGCATTTGCTTCCTCAATATTTTTATCACGCATTAAAGCGCCAATTTTACTACTTATATTATTTTTTTCACTTCTTAAATCATCACCATGTTTTTTAAAATCACGATATTTTTTATCTAAATCATATACTTCATCTACTAAAGGAAGTTTTTCATCTTGAAATTTTTTCTTAATATTTTCTTTGACTAATTCTTTATTATTCCTAATTAAATTAATATCTATCATATTTAGTTCTCCTCACATTTTTTGAAACGTTTTTTTAATTTACTAAATACCCCTTCTTTATTGTTTTCTTTAAAATATTCTTTTTTAATTTTTACAACTTGATTACTTAAAAGTAAGATACCTATAAGGTTTGGAATTGCCATAAGTCCATTAGCAGTATCAGCAAGACTCCATGCTAAATCAAGTGTTGTATAAGATCCTATAAAGATAAATACTAGCCAAATAATTCTTATAACATAATCACTTTTTGTACCAAATAAGTATTCGGCTGCTTCTTGACAAACATAACTAGATGATGTAAGGCAAGTAAATGAGAAGAGAATCGATGCCGCTAAAATAAAGTAACTACCAAATCCACCTCCAAATAAAATATCAGCAGATTCCATAACAAGAGCTGTTCCTGATGTACCAGTTGTATAAACTCCAGCCATAATAATCATTAAACCTGTAATAGTATTAATAATAATTGTATCAAAAAATACTTCCGTTACTCCCCAAACTGCTTGTTCAACAGGATTATCTACAGTTGAAGCATTTTGTGTTATGGCTGCAGTTCCAAGTCCTGCTTCATTAGAATACATTCCTCTAGCTAATCCAAATTTTATTACTTGAGCAACTGATGCACCTAAAAATCCTCCAGCTGCTGCAGCAGGTTTAAAGGCACTTTTAAAGATAAGTCCAAATGCATCAACTACTAAAGAAGCATTTGTTAAAATAATAACAAGACCACATATTACATATAAAATTCCCATAAATGGAACAACATAGTTACTAAATTTACCAAGACGTTTGATACCACCAAAAATTACTATTCCAACAATTATAACAAGAACAAGTGCAATAACAATTTCTGGTACATTAAATTTAGCATTAATTGTTGTAACAATGTTATTTGTATCAACAACTGCTGCTATAATAATATAAGAAAACACTGCCATAACAGCATAAAATCCTGCTAAGAATTTGCTTTTTAGTCCATCTCTTAGATAATACATTGGACCACCTTTTACAATATCTTCGCCATTTTTGTTTTTCTTAAACTTACGATAATAAATGCCAAGTGTTATTTCAGCAAACTTTGTTGCCATTCCAAGAAATGCTGCAACCCACATCCAAAAAAGTGCTCCAGGTCCACCACTTGCTATAGCTGTTGCAACTCCCGCAATATTACCTGATCCTACTATAGCACCAAGTGATACTAGTGCTGCTTGACCTCTTGAAATAACACCTTTACCACTTGCTTTTTTAAACATACTTCCAATAGTATTTTTAAAAATAAATTTAATTTTTGTAAACTGAATAAAACCAAGTCTAACTGTAAAGTAAATACCTACAACAAATAATAAAACTATAATAGGTACTCCCCAAACAATATTGTTAATAAAATCATTAACATTTGAAATTATATCAATCATACTATACCTCTTTTCTAAATTTATATTTTAAGTATAACATTTTTTTGATTAAAATGTAAAGAAAAAAAGCCATTATTTGGCTTCGACTATAAGCTTGATAGCAGTTCTTTCTTCACCATCAATTGAAATATCTGCAAAAGCAGGAATGCAAACTAAATTTTTTCCACTTGGAGCAACAAAACCTCTTGCTATTGCAATTGCCTTAATAGCTTGATTTAGTGCACCTGCACCTATTGCTTGTATTTCTACTACTCCTTTTTCACGAAAAACATTAGTTAATGCCCCTGCTACTGAATTAGGGTTTGATTTACTTGACACTTTTAATGTATCCATATTTTTATCATCCTTTCTTTGTATAGTAAAGTATATTAAAATTTTTAAAAGAAAATTACAAAAAAAGTACATTTAGCTTATTACAAAACTTAAAAAAATATAATTAATATAATTTTAATACTTACTGCATATAATAATTTAGGTAATATTGACAGATACTATTTCATTTGTTATAACTACTTTGCAAATGTGGAAGAAATATCACTGACTTTCGTCTTGGACGTAGGAACTGAAAAACTTTGTTGTTATCGGTTAAAGCAGACGGTTTTTTCCACATTATTTTTATTATAAGTGAATTACTTTTAATAGGGATAAGTAAAAGTTACAAATATGATACCATTATCATATTTTTTTATGTATTTTATTGTTGGTCCTAGTTCATTAGTATTTCCCCTAATTATTTCATCTGGATTAGACACAATTTTTATTATTTTCAATAAATCATTTACTATAATTACAATCTGACCATATTATCTTCCGTGTTTTTTCCATGTCTTTTTAATATATGTCTTATATCATTATCAGTTAATATATGTATTCTTTGTTGAACATCAATTCCTAATAAATCATAAATTTTGAGGGAAACATTACTATTAACCTTTCCTAAATATATTTTATTTTTTGATGTTTTATCGCTTAGTGCTCGTTTAATATAATATCTTAAATCTTCTTTTATAGAAGTTTTTTCACACCTCATAAAAAAACACCTCCAATAAATATATTAAAGATAAATAAAAAAACGCCTTAATTTTAATATAGATTTTCAAAAGCAAAACTTCCCCTTAATTCATACAATATTATAGGTGAAGTTTTATGTTTAATAATAATGCTAAACACGGAATGTTCTGTAATTGTTGTGCTTGTAAAAGCAAAAGAAGAAGTAGCGGTTGCTACTTAGGAGTAATTATTTTCTTTCTTTTTATAATAATTTACCAATCATTTCTTTTAATATTTTTTCCTTATACTTGGAGTTGTATTATTTTATTTGTTGAAATATTATTCATCCTGCTTCTTCTTATTGGAATAATAGGGTGAGATTATCTTTTCTGTTTTAATTATGTAATTTAATAGATGATCAACTTTTTGACAATTATCATATTCATCGCTTGAAAATTCAATTTTTTCTGGAATTGATATAAGTATAAATAAAAGTTTTATTTCATCTTCATGTAAAGGATATTTACTATTATATATGTCAAATAAACTTTCAAAGTCAACATCATCATAGATATTTTTATATAACTTATAAATATCAAATATCGGAATATCATATTTAGCATTATCCCAACTTATAAGAAAACTTCCCTCTTCATTTCTTAGCAAATGTTCTAAGGATAAATTATTATGAATTAAAACTTTTCTTTCTTTTTTCGTGCTTTTTATTGTTTCATACCATGAGTCTAACTCATTTTTACAAAAATCAAGAGAAGCATATACTTTTGATATATTTCTTGCTAACAAATAATTTGAAGGTGACATATATATTTCAGTATCAATAAAATCATTAAGTTCATTATAATAACTTACTAAATCATCAAGTTTTTTAAAAGTATCTTCATATATTTTTTTATAATCATCAATATCTACTTCTTCATAAGTAGTTGTTTTATTATGAAGTAAACTAACAATATTAATAAGTTCTTCTGCTCTATCATATTTGGGTATATCATAATCATTAATAAAGGATTCTATATAATAAGAATCTCTATCATATAAATTATAATACTCAGGCATATAGTAAAAATTTCTTAATCTTAAATAATTATAAAATTGTTTGATATTGTCTTTTCTTTTTTTTAATACATATTTTCCATTATTAGAATTAACAATTAAACTATCTTTATTTTTTATATAACCAAGTGGTGTTATTTTATGTTTTTTTAAAACTTCTCTTGCTTCATTCATCATTGCATTGTGGGATTATAACTTTAATTCCTGGAGTTATTTCAGTTATATCATTATAATTTAGGATATCTTCTTTACTTACTCTATATTTTTCTTTTAAAGTATCAAAAGTATCTTCATCTTTAGTTAGATAAACATAATAAGTTTGATAAGTATTTTCTGTTTTAAATAAATCTTCATTACTACTTTTTATAACATTTACAGGATTAATTCTTTCTTTTTCTGTTTCTTGATATGTAATACCTATTTTTTTATCACTTTCAACTTGTTCAATGTCAAGTTGTTTTGTTTTTTCCTTAGGTTGTTCATCTTCTTTTTCTTTATCTTCTTCTTTTTCTTCTTGTTTTTTTGTTTTCTCTTTTTCTTTAGTAAAATCTAGATTATAATCTAATTCTCCAACTTCATCATTTTTTTCATCAACTTCTTCATCTTCAATACATCTTTCTTTTTTTACTAAGTTATCAATTACAACCGCTATATTTACTTTTAAAATTGAATCATCTAATAAATCATAATAGAAATCATCAATATCTACTGTTGCATCATAAGTATCATAATCATCACTAATAGCTATTTCACAAGGTATTTTATAACTAAATTCTTCTTCAGTTATACTTGCTTTTGTCATTTTAAATTTTCCTTTAATATAAAAATTACCCGTTATAAGATCTTCACCTTTTAATTGTAAATCATGATCTAGTGAAATACTTGTTATATCACTTACTGCTTTTTTAAAAGTAATCTCTTTATTAAAAGGTATAATTTGTTTCATAAAATTTCCTCCTTACGCTTTAAGTATATGTTAAAAAATTATTAAAATGAGAAAAACAACATAAAAAAAGTACCATTAGATACTTTTTTATATATTAATTATATGTTAAAATCTTGTCATCTTTTATTTTAGAATTAAATTTTAAATCACTTGCTATTTCACTATAGTTTGATACCAAGATAAATAAAACGTCTTTTATAATATCTTTATCAAAACTTAAAAGTTCTTTTTCGTTGGCTTTAGGTAAATATATTTTATTAATTCCATATTTTTTTACTCCAATTATTTTTTCCTTTAAACCACCGATAGGTAAAACTTTTCCTTTTAAAGTTATTTCACCAGTCATTGCTATATTTTTTGGTATTTCAATATTTTTTATTTCACTAATTATCGCTGTTGTTATAGCAACACCTGCACTTGGACCATCTTTTTTTACTGCTGTTTCAGGCACATGAATATGAATATCGTTTTTTTCAAAAATTGATGGATTAATACCAAGTTTTAAAGCATTACTTTTAATATAACCAATACTTGTTTTTACGCTTTCTATAAATACATCTCCAAGATGACCTGTTGCAATTATATTACCTTTTCCTTTATACATACTTATTTCAATAGGAAGAATATCTCCTCCAAAAGAAGTATAAGCCATACCATTAGAAACTCCAATTATACCATTATAATCTTTGTTGTACTCTAAGTATTTTTCTAAATTCAAATACTTTTCTACTTCTTTTTCTGTAATTACATAGTTTTTATCTTTTTTACTTACTACAACTTCAGTTATTATTTTTCTTATAATGTTATTTATATTTCTTTCAAGATCACGAACTCCTGCTTCTTTGGTATAATTTCTAATTATCTTTAAAATAGCTTTATCTGTAAATTTTATCATGTTAGGATCAATTCCTAAGTTAGTAATAATTTTTTTTATCAAATGATTTTTTGCTATTAAAAGTTTTTCTTTTTCAGTATAACTATTTATTTCTATTATTTCTAGTCTATCTAATAATTCAAGAGGAATATTTTCAATATAATTGGCAGTACAAATAAACATTACTTTTGATAAATCATAAGGTTCTCCTACATAATTATCAGTAAAAGTTTTATTTTGTTCTTTATCTAAAACTTCAAGTAAACTAGATGATGGATCACCTTTTATATCCTTACAAAGTTTATCTATTTCATCTATTACAAAAACTGGATTATTACTTTTTGACTTTATCATACCATTAATTATTCTACCAGGACTTGCTCCAACATAAGTTCTTCTGTGTCCCATTATTTCTGCTTCGTCATTTACTCCTCCAACAGAAATTTTTGTATAATTTTTACAAGTTGCACGAGCAATACTTTTAGCAAGAGTAGTTTTTCCAACTCCTGGTGGACCTACTAAACAAAGAACTTGACCATATTCCTTTTTAGAAAATATTCTAAGTGCTAAAGATTCAATAATCCTTTCTTTAACATCTTCTAAACCATAATGAGTTTCATCAAGAATTTTTTTAGCTATTTCTAAATTATTATTATCTTTAGTACTAACATAAGGAAGATCTAATAATAAATCAATATAATTTCTAATAATGCCTACTTCAGGACTAGTTATTGGAGTTATTGAAAAATGATTTAATTCTTTATACAGCTTATCTTTTAAATATTTTGGACATTTGCTTTTATCTATTTTTTTCTTTAATTCATCAACTTCAAAATCTTTATCAAAAGATATTCCAAGTTCTTCTTTAATTGCTTTTAATTTTTCTTGTAAAATATATTCTTTTTGCGATTTTTCTAAATTTTTACTTACTTTTTCTTCGATTTGTTTTTCAAGTGAAACAATTTTTAATTCTGTATTTATATCTTCAAGTAACATAGTTGTCCTAACTGTTGGATTAATTTCATTTATATACTCTATTTTTCTATCATAAGTATGATGCATAGAAATACATACAATATCAGTTAGTTTATCTAAATCATTTAGATTATTTATTTTACTTAAAATACTATTACTCATTGATGGATTATTATCAATATAATATTCTATTTGTTTTATAAGACTTCTTATATAAGCAAGTTCTTCAACTTTATCTAATTTTTCATATTCAACACTTCTTAAAGATGCCACAACCATATTTTCTTCTTGCTGATAATTATCTATTTTTACTCTGTTTAAACCACGAATAACTACTCTTGTTTTTTTATTTGGTAAATCTATTTTCATTTCAATATAACCAAGTACACCAATACTAGGTAAATCATTTAAATCAATATTTTTTTCTAAAATATCAGTTTGATGAACAATTAAAATATGTTTTTCATAATAAGTTTCTGCTAAATTTAATATTTCTTTATCTGATTCATTTTCTAATTCTAATCTTATTTCACTATTTGGAAAGAGAATAATATTTTTTAGAATAATAACTGGTAAAGTTGTTTGATTCATATATTATCACTCCTTCAAAAACGATACTTACTATTATAACAGCATATTTTTTTTTAGCAATAAATTTTACAAATTTTTAACATTTTTTTTATGGAAAAAAATGCCAATAATCTACACGATTAATATTTTTTGTAAACTTTTGTAAAACATATACCTTTAATTTTTTTAAAATGTTATAATTTATATGGTGAGTAGTATGGTAGTAGAAAGACAAAATAATGTATTTTATTTTTTTATGGAAAAAAATGATTTATTCTTTGATAAAAATGATAATAACAAAGATAATGATTCTTTTTCTTTGTATACACTGTTTTGGAATGTTTATGTTAATGCAAAACAAGCTTTATTAAATTTAAAGAAAAATCCAAGTTATAATATTGGTGATAGAGGAATAGAACAAGTTAATTTAGAAAAGATGTTTAGAGAAAATAATATTCCAGAAAAATATCAAAAATTTATTATTGCAATACCAAAATGTATTGATAATGATGGTTATGAACTTGAAACTAGAACTGAATTTGATCTAACTAGTTTAAATAAGTTTTGTGTTGGTGATCATATTTTTGCTTTTGGTAAAAGTTATGAAAATTATAAATTATATACTTGTTTTGAATTAAAAAGAATAACTGAAGAAGAAGTCATTAATTTTAGAAAAGAATTAAAAGAAAATAATATTTTAGAAAATTATCAAAAGGTTGCAAATGATATATTTAAAATTAAACCTATGGTAAGAAAAAAATAAGTTAGAACGTTCTAACTTATTTTAATTTTTTTTATACATATTTAACATTTTTTTATAAATATCAGGTTCAATTATATTAATTGCTGCGATTGATGTTTCAAGAGATTTTTTATAATTTCCTTTAAAGAATAATTGAGTTGCAACATCAAGTCCTTTTTCAATATCTTTATCAAGTGGTTTATATCTATTACCATATGTGATAATCATTTCTGAAAGTTTTGCAGTTTTTACCATTTCATTAGTGGTACTTGCAAGTTTTAAAGATAAATCTCTTGCTGTATCTACCCTTATATTTAAAGTTTTTATTGTTATTGGAGTTTTTTCTAACTCTTTTATTATTTCATAAATAGCTTCATTTGCTTCAGATAATTCAACAAAGTAATTATTTGAAATAATAGGAAGATTATAACTTCTGATATTAGCTTTACATTTTTTTAGAAGGGATGTTATTTCATCAAGTTGCTCTCTTGCTCTTTGTTCATCTTCTTTCATACTACCAAGTGATCTTAAACAAGCATCAAATCTTTCTTCAATATCTTGTAAAGATATAGTTAATTTTTCAATTTCATCTCTAAGAACTGAATAAGGTTCTCTCTTATTTTTTAAATCTCCAATTATATTATTATAATTGTTATTTACTTCAAGTAGATTCTTATTAATTAAAGAAAATTCTTCTAAATCATCACTTGTTAAATTGTACATTGATTTTATATCATCAAGTTGTTCATAAATATCACTTACTATTTTATTTATTTTATTTAATTTTTCTCTAAATGATTTAGTTATTTCATCAAATATTTTTCTACTTCTTTTTTCAACATCAAAATCATTTAGTAAATTATCTAAATAATCCAAAAATGTTTTTAATGAAAACATACAATCTTCAAGATTAAGTATTTTTATCTTATCTACAATTTCTTTGGTTTTATGTTCAATTTGAGATATATTATGAGATACATTTAAATAATCAAGTGGATAATTTTTACCAAGCATAGTTGTATAAGTATCATTTACTTCTTTTATTCTTTCTGGAATAATTTTATTGGTTAATAAGATTAAATCAGGAACTTCTTCGATAACTGTACTTATATGAGCAATCATCTCATCTATTACTTTAACAATTGAGACAATTTCACTATAATTGTTATCTTCCATTACTGTTTCAAAATCAACAAATCTTTTTTCAATATTTTCTAGTTGTAATTCAATGTATTTATAAATATCACCATAAGCATTTTTGTTACTTTCTAAAGTTCTTTGAAGCTCTCTATATCTACTTTTTAATTTTGTAATAATAGCTCTATTTCTTTCTTCACTCATGGTTATTTCTCTTATTTCATCAAGTAAATTGTCAGTTGTTGTTCTAAGTTTAAATATTTCCATTTCTAAATCTTGAATACGTAATTTTGCTTCTTTTAAATCGTTTTGTTCTATTAAACCATCTATATCTAGTATAACATCTGTTATTTCAGAAAATCTAACTTCTTTTATATTTTTATATCTTTCACACCAGTCATTATATTTTTCTTCTAGTTTTTCATTTTTAATTATCACTTCAATTTTGGCAAGTTCAGATGGAATTGGAGTTGAAACAATAAGGTTTCTTTGACGTTCTAATTCTTGTAATTGTTTTTGTAAATTGTATTTTTTACGCCTTTTTAATATCAATAAAAATACAAGTATTAGTATTACAAAAAAAGCAATACCAGAAATTATATAAAAATATTCTAATTTCATAACTTCACCTACCATAACTAATTATATATTTTTTTAAAAATTTAGTCAATAAACCTTAAGACAACCAACATGAGTCATATTTATAACATTCACCACTACCCCACCAACCGCATTCATCTTCATATTTTACACATACAAGTTCTGAACTTAAACAAACATTTTTGCCTTCAGGACATCCTTCTCTAGCACAAAAAGTAAAGCAATCATAATATAAATCTTGATTGATACAATCACAATAATAACTATTTTGAGATAAACTTAATGTTACTTTTTGATATCCTTTATTTCCTAAACTATCTTTAGCATGAACATAATAGGTTCCTGCACTAGTTTTTGTAAATGCTGCTGTTGTTGTTGTAGGACTATTTGAAACGCTTGTCCAAGATGTTGGTGTTGCAGTTGATGAAGTTATAGCATAGTAAGAAACTCCTGATGGATCACTTATAGTTGCTCTTATTGTGGCAGTTTTTACCCCACCCGATGTTGACAAAGTAATTGTTGGTCCTGTTGTATCAACAACTACATTAATAGAATTATGTCCTACATTATTTGCTTCATCTTTAGCATAAACATAGTATGTACCTGCAGTTAAATTTGAAAATGTTTTAGTTATTTCTTTAGAACTTGAAATACTTGTCCAACTTGTAGGTTCAGTACTTGTTGTTGTAATAGCATAACCTACTACTCCAACATTATCTTTCATTGTTGCAGTAATACTTCCAGATGCACTTGTTAAACTTATTGTTGGTTTTTCATCATCAAATGTAACAATTGCACTACAAACACTTGATACATTACCAGATAAATCTCTTACATATGCATTATATGTTCCGGCTGTTGTTATATCTTTAGTGTTTATACCACTATAAATTATTCCATCAAAAGAATAAGGTTCTTCATCTAAATCAACATCATTTGATTCTATTATTAAAGTTTTTGTAACGCTATCTTTATCATTGACTTTTAAATTACAACTTGGTGGATTAGTATCTTTTGGTGTATATTCTTCTATTAAATAATCGTTTAATTCAATTTTAGTATTATTTATAAAATCTTTTTGATTTTTATATTCATTTTTATATAAAGATAAAATTGTAAACATAAATAAAGTTAAAAGTATTAATATTGAATAAACTACTGTTGTTACAGCAAATCCTTTGTTATTTTTCATAAATTTCTCCTTAACTTAACCAACAAGCAGAACGAACCTCACAAGTTGATGTATCACGACAAGTTGTAGTACAACTTTGATTATATCTTAAACAACTACATGATGAACAGCTCTTATAAGCACCACAATATTTAGTTGCATCTCTACAACAATATGGTGAGTATGGATCATCTTCATAACATTTTCCAGAAGTACATACTGTTTTATAGCAACCATAGGCATTACATGTTTGTGAAGTACTTCCTGTTGAACTATTATAATAACTACCATATACCCAAGTTGAATTATATGAAGCACATCCACATTTTGCACAAGTATCATACTGAGCACAAGTTGTATCTCTACATGTTTCACTACAACTTTGAACATAAGATTGGCAACTACATTTACTATTTCTTGATAAACTTAACACAACGGGAATATAATCTTTATTTCCTACTACATCCTTAGCATGAATATAATAAGTTCCTGCACTTGTCTTAGTAAATGATCCGCTATAAGATACTCCAGAAATAGAAGTCCAACTTGTTGGAGGTGTGGTTGATGTTGTTATTGCATATCCTGAAAGACCGCTTCCTGAATCGGTTATTGTAAAATTAATCGTAGCAGTACCATTTCCTCCAGTAACTGTTTTAGTTATAGTTGGAGGTACGTTATCAAATGTAACACTTACACTACAAGCAATTGATACATTACCTGATAAATCTCTTACATAAGCACTATAAGTTCCATCTGTTGTTATATCCTTTTTATTTATACCACTATAAGTTATCCCATCAAAGGAATAAGGTTCTTCATCCAAATCAATATTAGTTGATTCTATTATTAAAGTTTTTGTTGTACTATTTTTATCAATGGCTTTTAAAGTACAACTAGGTGGATTAGTATCTTTTGGTGTATATTCTTCTATTAAATAATCATTTAATTCATTTTTAACATCACTTATGAAATCTTTTTGATTTTTATATTCATTTTTATATAAAGTTAAAATCATAAACATAAATAAAGTTAATAGTATTAATATTGCATAAACTACTGTTGTTACAGCAAATCCTTTATTATTTTTCATAAATTTCACCTACTATAAGTAATTATAACAAAAATATAAAAAAAAAGATATATTTAACTTAATATATCCATAATTTTTGACAAGGAATCAATTCCATCAGCCATTTTTTTCATTCTATCTTCAGGAGTTAATTTATATACCTTTTTCATTTCATCTTCAAAATATTTTAAATATTCATAACTTCTATTTAAATATTTATACCAATATGACTTTTCTCTTAAATATCTTAAATCATTTAAATTACTTTTTATTTTATACTGAGTTTTTATATCCATTAGTCATCAAAATATTTATAAAGAGGCCTTGGTTCATAAGAACTTCTTTCTTTTTCTACTTTTGAAGTATCAGAAGCTCTTTCCTTTAAAAAATCTTGCACATACCCTATTCCTTTTTGAAGTGAACCAATACCCCTTTGTAATTCATTCATATCAATATTTCTAAAAAGAGAGAAAAAGTCTTTTAACACTCCATTTGTTGTACTAGTTATACCTAAATATTTATCCCAAACATGATTAGTAGGCCCATAAAGATCAAATAATTCATAAAATCCTTGCCATGTCATTTCATTATTTCTGACATAATTAACTAGACTAGGATGTTCTTTCACAAATGATTTAAAATTATTTAAAGACATATTCTTCACCTAATTAATTATATTCATTTTTTTTATTTTTGTGTCTATTTTCCTAAAAAGTCATCAATTTGTTTTAATTTATCATCAATTTCTAAAAGTGAAATTTGAACTGGTTTAACATCAACAACCTCATTTTCAAGTATTTCTTCTTTTTCAATTAAATCTTCTTTTTTTATAAGTGATTCTTCTTTAAAAACATCAATTATTTCATTCTTTGAAATTGCCATTCCTGTTTTTATTCTATCAAGGATTGGAAGTTCTGTATTTCTTATATAATCAATTGTTTGTAGTTTTTTAAGTCCAAATGTTTTTTTATTATCTACAATAAATACTTTTTTTACTTTATGAGGGTTACTTTTTACTTCTCTTATTATTAAGTATCCTCTTTTTGCCCTAGTTTGTTTTTCTAAATCATTTATTTTTATTCTTTTTGCAGTTTCTTTATCGCTAAATACTGTTAAATATTCAAAACTACTATCAAAGTTACATACAGATACTACTTCATCTTTTCTTAAAGAAATTGATTTTACTCCACTTGATTTTATTCCACTTACTGGAACTTCATTTAAACTAAACCATAGTCCATATGAATCACTTGTTGCTATAAATATATCACTATATTTATTAAGTTCTGCAAAAACAACACTATCATTTTCTTTTAATTTTATACATGATATAGGTTTAGAATATCTGCTTACTTTAAATTCAGAAAGTTTAGTTTGTTTTATCATACCAAGTTTTGTTGCTATAATAATATTGTTATTTAATGAGAAATCATTTATAGGAATGCAACCTATTATTTCTTCGTTTTCACTTATTTTTATAATATTACTGATATGTTTTCCTAAAACTCTCCATTTAATATCAGGTATTTCATGAACTGGAAGATATAAATAATTACCAAGGTTTGTAAATAAAAGTACTGTATCTAATGTGTTTAATTCATATAAACCTATTACATAATCACCATCTTTTAAAAGTGGTTCTTCAGTATTTTTACTATATCCTCTTTTTGAAGTTCTTTTAACATAACCATCTTTAGTAACTAAAACAATTACATCTTCTTTAGTTATCATCTCTTCTTGATCAATTTTAATTTCTTCAAATTGTTCTTCAATAAGTGTTTTTCTAGGTTCATTATATTCTTCTTTTACTTGTTTTAATTCTTTTTTCATAATATATTTTAAAGCTTTTTCATCTTCAATAATTTTTGTAAAAGTTTCTATTTTTAATTTTAAATCTGCAAGTTCATCTTCTAAAACTTTAATATCAGTATTAGTTAAACGATAAAGTTGTAAAGTAACTATTGCTTCTGCTTGTTCTATTGAAAAGCCAAATTCTTTTACTAAGTTTTCTTTAGCATCGCTTTTATTTTTACTTGCTCTTATTACGCGTATTACTTCATCTAATATGGAAATTGCTTTAATAAGACCTTCAACGATATGAAATCTAAGTTTTGCATGTTCAAGATCAAATTTGGTACGATTTAAAATTACTTCTTTTAAATGATCTATATAACTTTTTAAAATATCAATAATGCCTAAAAGTTTAGGACGTCTATTAACTATTGCAATCATGTTATAGTTATATGATACTTGAAGTTCTGTATTTTTATAGAAATAATTTAATATAAGATCTCTATTAGCATCACGTTTTAATTCTACTACAATTCTTAGACCATCTTTATCAGATTCATCTCTAACTTCAACAATACCATCTATTTTTTTATCAATTCTTATTTCATCCATTTTCTTAACTATATTTACTTTTAAAACATCATATGGTATTTCAGTTATAACTATATTATTTTTTCCCTTTTCAGTATCAAAAAATACTTTACCACGAACTATTACTCTTCCTTTACCTGTTCTAAAAGCATCAATTATTCCATTTTTATCAAGACAAATACCACCAGTTGGAAAATCTGGTCCTTTAACAAGTGTCATAACATCTTCAAGTGAAGAATTAGGTTTATCAATTAAAAGAATACTAGCATCTATTATTTCTCCTAAATTATGTGGTGGAATATTTGTTGCATATCCCGCACTTATTCCTGTTGTACCATTTACCAAAAGATTAGGAAATTTGGCAGGTAATACAGTTGGTTCCATAACAGTATCATCAAAATTCGGTGCAAATTTAACTGTATCCTTATCAATATCTTTTAAAAGTTCACTAGCTATTTTAGATAATCTTGCTTCAGTATAACGGTATGCAGCAGGACTATCACCATCAATTGAACCATTATTACCATGCATATCAATTAATGGATTTTTAATTTTCCAAGATTGAGAAAGTCTTACCATAGCATCATAAATAGAACTATCACCATGAGGATGAAAAGAACCAATAACATCTCCTACAGTTTTAGCACTTTTTCTATATGCTTTATCATAAGTATTATGCCCAATATACATAGCATAAAGAATTCTTCTTTGTACTGGTTTTAATCCATCTCTAACATCAGGGATTGCACGATCTTGAATGATATATTTAGAATATCTACCAAATCGTTCTCCCATTATTTCTTCCAAAGAATAATTATATATTTTTTCTAATATTGCTTCAGTTGTATTTTTCTTTGTTTTCATATTTTAACCACCAAATTTATTATATCAAAAAAAAAATTTTAATAAAAGTCAAGTTTACAAAAATTATACAAATTATTGTTACAGTTCAGACTAGAGAGTAAATGAAAAATACTTATCTAGTCTTTTTATTA
>CAMEXD010000019.1 GCA_945947035.1 uncultured Mycoplasma sp.
ATATAATAAAGTAATTATTATAAAAAATAATAGTAATATAATGATAAAAAAAGAAAAATCTTTCTTGTTCATATATATCACGCTCCTTCCTTTATAGAAATAATGGAAGGGAAAGCATCTGATTAATCAAATATATCCATGAATTAATTATACTATAAGTTAATTTACAAATCAATAATTAAATTTAACTTTTGACAAACTATTTATTTTATGATATGATGAATATATCAAGGGAACTTGAATATATTAAAAAAAGGATACATTTGATTTTCGTTTATCAAATGCTTTCCCAAATTTTATGGTTTTGCATCTGAAATTAACAAAGGTTATTTCAGATGCTTTTTATTATTTATATAATAAAGTGATTATTATAAAAAATAATAGTAATATAATGATAAAAAAAGAAGAATCTTTCTTGTTCATATATATCACGCTCCTTCCTTTATAGAATATAATGGAAGGGAAAGCATCTGATTAATCAAACATACCCATAAATTAATTATATTATAAGTTAATTTGCGAAGTAATAATTAAATTTAACTTTTGACAAACTATTTATTTTATGGTATGATGAATATGTCAAGGGAACTTGAATATATTAAAAAAGGATACGTTTGATTTTTGCATGTCAAATGCTTTCCCAAATGATTTGGTTTGTGCATCTGAAATTAACAAATGTTACTTCAGATGCTTTTTATTATCTATATAATAAAGTAATTATTATAAAAAATAATAGTAATATAATGATAAAAAAAGAATAATCTTTCCTGTTCATATATATCACACTCCTTCCTTTATTAAACAATATTGGAAGGGAAAGCATCTGATTAATCAAACATATCCATGATAATTATACTATAGATTAACAAAACAAATCAATAAAAATGTCAAATATTATAAAAATATTTGATTTTATTGCTTTTTTTGATACAATTAAATTGGTGATAGTATGAAAGAAGTATCAACATCAATACTTAGTAAAGAAGATAAATTTGATAATATAAAAAAGTTAAATAATAGCAGTACAGATTATATTCATTTAGATATAATGGATGGAAAGTTTGTGCCCAATATATTCATTACTAAAGAAGAATTACCAAAAGTAATTGAATCATGTAATAAAAAAATAGATATTCATTTAATGGTAGAAAATCCTATAGAATATATTAATCTTTGTAAAAATTATGATATTAGTTATATAACTATACATTATGAACTAGATAATTTTTTAGATTTAGTAAATTATATAAAGAACTTAGGATTTAAAGTAGGAGCTGCTATAAAACCAGAAACTAATATTGAAGAAATCTATAACTATTTAGATTTACTTGATTATGTTCTTATTATGAGTGTAAACCCTGGATATTCAGGACAAAAGTTTATAGATAGTAGTGAAGAAAAAATAAATAAATTAAAACAACATATACTAAGTAATAATTTAAATGTAAAAATTGGAGTAGATGGTGGAGTATGTGAAGATGTTTTTGGTAAAATAAAAAACACTGACATAGTTGTAAGTGCCTCTTATATCCTTAATAATTTAGATAATATTGAAAAAATAAAAGTTGTATAATTAGTTATGCAACTTTTTTCATAGTTCTTGCTTCTTTAGCAGAAACTCTAACTTTTTGTCCGTTATCTAAAGTAACAACTTGTAAATTTAAATTTTGTTTCTTTTTAGTAGCTTTAAGACAATTTGGTCTTAAATTCTTAACATTAGCTTTTCTATTTGATAAATTTTTTGCCATAAAAATCCTCCTTCTTAAAACTTGCACTACAACTTTATCATAAATTTTAATTTAAGTCAAATTATTTTAACAAATCAAGTTCAAAAATAATTATTATTATGATAAAATATATGTATCAAGGAGGTATTTTTATGTATACACCACTTTATATCAAAACTGATTATAGTTTACTTTCTAGTTTGATTAAAATAGATAATCTTATTAAAAAATTAAAAGATAAAAATATTACTTCTTGTGCAATAGTTGATGATAATTTATTTGGAACAATGGAATTTATAAAAAAATGCAATCATGAAAACATAAAACCAATAATAGGATTAGATGTTCCATTTAAAGAAAATAATATCTTATTATATGCAAAATCATATAAAGGATATAAAAACTTAATAAAAATTGAAACAATAAAGCAAGAACAAGAAATAACTTTAGACCTTTTAAAAAAATATCATGAAGATATAATTGTTATTTGTTTTACAAAATTAATATATGATGAATTAAAAGATATTTTTAATGATATATACGTTGGAGTATCAAATATATCTGAAGAAAAAAACGTTACATATACTAAAAATGTAATTTATATCAATAAGACATTATATTTAGAAAAATATGAGTATAAGTACCTACCTTATGTTTTTATGATAAAAGATGGTAAGACAATAAGCGATGGTATTAATTTTGTTTATCAAGATAATTATTTAAAAACTTATGATGAAGTATCTAACATTATATCTATTAATGCAATAAACAATACTTTAAAAATTAGTGATATGTGTAATGTATCTTTTCCTAAAGAACTTTATATGCCTAAGTTTGATTTAAATATTGATTCTAAAAGTTATTTAATAGAACTTGCCAATAAGGGACTTAAAAAAAGATTAAATAATGAGGTATCGGATATTTATCAAAATAGACTAAACTATGAATTAAAAGTAATAATTGATATGCATTTTGAAGATTACTTTTTAGTTGTTTATGATTTTATTAGATACGCAAAAACAAATGATATTTTAGTAGGTCCAGGAAGAGGAAGTGCTGCGGGTTCTTTGGTTTGTTATTGTCTTGGCATAACAGAAGTTGATCCTATAAAATACAATTTATTATTTGAAAGATTTCTTAATAAAGATCGTATAACTTTACCAGATATAGATACTGACTTTCCAGATGATAAACGTGATGAAGTAATATCTTATGTAAAAGAAAAGTATGGCGAGAAAAACGTTTCTGGAATAATTACTTTTGGTACTTTAAAGGCAAAACAAGCATTAAGAGATATAGGACGTGTTTTAAATATAAATTTAAAAGATATAGATTATATCTGTAAAAATATTAATTTAAATGAATCTTTAAAAGATTTTAAAAGAAGAAATAGAGAAGTTGCTAATTTTATTGATAGTGATGAAAAACTAAAAATGATGTATGAAATTGCAACCCTTATTGAAGAAAATAAAAGACACACTAGTATTCATGCTGCAGGTATTGTAATTTCAAGAGAAAAATTAGATGAAGTTGTTCCTATTATAAAAAGTGATGATATCTATTTAACTGAGTATAGTATGGAATATTTAGAAGAACTAGGTCTTATTAAAATGGATTTTTTGGGAATTAAAAACCTTTCAATTATTAAAAATATTATTGATGAAGTAAAACAAGTATTAAATGTTGATATTAATTTTAGTAAAATACCATTAGATGATGAAAAAACATATGAATTATTTAAACGTGGTGAAACAACAGGAGTATTCCAATTTGAAAGTGAAGGAATGAAGAGATTTTTAACCCTTTTAGAACCAAATTGTTTTAATGATATTTCAAGTGCAATTGCACTTTATAGACCAGGGCCAGCATCTAATATACCACTTTTTGTTAAAAGAAAAAAAGGATATGAAAAAACAAGTTACATTGTTCCTTCGATGGAAGAAATTTTAAATGAAACTTATGGAATAATAGTATATCAAGAACAAATAATGCAAATTGCAACAACTCTTGCTAGTTATACTTTATCAGAAGCTGATCTTTTAAGACGCGCTATGGGTAAGAAAAAATATGAAATATTAAAAAAAGAAGAAGATAAATTTATAAATAATTGTATTAAAAATGGTTATAGCTATGAAATAGCAAAACAAGTATATGATCTTATTTTAGCATTTGCAAACTATGGATTTAATAAGAGTCATTCAGTTGCTTATTCACTTGTCGCTTATAAAATGTGTTATTTAAAAGCTCATTTTCCTAAGTTTTTCTATAGTAATTTACTAGAAGGAGTAATAGGTAGTGAAGTTAAAACTTTAGATTATATTAAAGAATTAAAAAGACTTGGTATCAAAGTATTACCTCCAGATATAAATAAATCATATGAAACAAAGTATAGGGTAGTAGATGAGGGAATTATTATGCCACTTTCATCTATTAGAAATGTTGGTGGAGTTATTGCTCATTATATAATAGTTGAAAGAAAAAACGGATTATATAAAGATATTTTTGATTTTTTAACTAGATTCTATAAAAAAACTAATAACAGAAAAGTAATTGAATCACTTATTTATGCTCATGCTTTTTCTTCATTTTACAATACAAAAACACTTCTAGAAAATTACGAAGAATTAGATAATTATGCTACTTTATCTAGTGATTTAGGGGAAGTACAAAAACCTAACCTAAAACTTTTTAATGAAAATTATGATGAAGCTTTAGAACATGAAAAAGAAGTATTTGGTTTTTATTTAACTAGTCATAAGACAGAAAAATATAAATTACAATACCAAGGTATAGTTAATTTAAATGAAATTCAAAACTTTTTAAATAAAAAAATAAATATTATAATAAGCGTTGATAAAATAAAAGAAGTAAATACAAAAAATAATGAAGTTATGGCTTTTATAAATGGATCAGATAATACAGGATATACATCAATTACTGCTTTTCCTAAAAACTATGAGGAAGTAAAAAACATTGGCATTAAAAAATATGATATTTTGATGGTAAACGGAAGAGTTGAAAAAAGGTATGATGAGTATAACATTATTTTAGAAAGATTAAGAAAATTAAACTAACAAAAATAAATTGTTAGTTTTTTTCATCATAATTTGTCGAACGATTTTATTAGAATATTCTTTTTTATATCTTTATAATAAATAACTTAAATGAAAGGAATATTTTATGGATAATTATTTAGAAAAAATACAAAAACTTATTGAAACAAATGAAGTAAATATAAGAAAATACAATTATTATAAAAATGAAAGCTTAGTAAATACTTATTATAATATAGGAAAATTACTAGTTGAAGCACAAGGTGGAAAGAGTCGTGTACAACATATGGTAATGAATTAATTAAAAACTGGAGTGTTAAGTTGACTAAACTTTATGGAAAGGGATATAATTCTGCAAATCTAAAAAGATTTAGACAATTTTATATTGTTTTTGAAAAAGGTGCTCCAGTGGGGCACCAATTGAGTTGGACCAATATAAAAATACTTTTACCAATAAAAGATGAAAATAAAAGAAACTATTATATAAATATCTCTTTAATAAACCAAATTATTTATCATAAACTTAATTAGGAGATGGTACTATAAAAATAATATATTATCTTTTAATAGTTTATTTATGTTTTATAAATACTAATGGTTATGCTTTAGAAAGTACTTTTGATGGTGTTAAACAATCAGATATTATTGTAGCAGTTATCTCTTCTTTAATTGTTATAACGCTTGGAATTATTTATTATAGAAAACAAGCAAAAATAAAAAAATTGTGATTTTTCACAATTTTTATTTGTTTTCAATAAATCTAGTATAGTATTCTTCATAAGTTAAATCTGGATAATTATCATGCATATCAGTTGCAACTTTTACTCCAACATATCTATAATGCCAACTTTCATACATAAATCCAGTAATATCTGTTGTTTCTTTTTTATATCTTAAGATAAAACCATATTTATGAGCATTATCATTCATCCAATTAAATGATTCTGTTTTATCAAATGATAACATATTTCCACCTTTAGTAGATGAAACATCTATAGCAAGTCCTGTTTGGTGTTCTGAAAAACCTGGTCTTGCTGTATCAATATCAGCTTGTTTTTGTCCATAATTACTTACTGCATTATTATATAATGATTCTTGCATTGAATAAGGTCTAAAAGCAGATTGACCATATACTGGAGTTCCATTTTCAATTGAATCATAAGATAACATTTCAAAAGCTTCTTTAGCTTCTTTTTTTAATTTTCTAACCCAAGTATTACCATTAATAAAATACTTACTATCGATTTCTTCTAGATCATTTGGAGTATAATCCTCACTTAACGCATTATATTTATTCATTAAAACAAGAATGCCTTTACTCATATCAGCATTATTAACATGAGAATAAAATTCATAATCAAGACCAATATTTACATATGTTACAATCTTTTCTATTGAGTAGTCCTTATTTTTTTCTTGAAAAGCAAGATATCTATTTAAGTTTTCACTTTTATAATAAGATAGTTTTTCAAATTCATTTTTAGGTTTTTCATTATTATCTTTGCTTTTATCATTTTCTTCATTTTTATCATTAATTTCATTATTGTTATTATTATTTTCATTATCATTAAAAACATTACTAAATTTTATAATGCTTACAATTGATAAAACTAAAATTATTGATAGGATAAATATTTTTAAATTATTATTTTTTTTCTTTTTATTTCTCATAATTCCTCCATTTATATCTTAATACTAAATATTATTAAAATAAACAAAAAATAGTCTAAAAGATTTAATTTTACATAAAAATTAAGTAGAGGTGTTGTTTTTTGAAAAAGATAATTACAATTTTATTAGTTTTACTTTGTTTTCCATTTAATGTTTTGGCAGTAGAAGATGAAATAAAGGTAGATTTAACTAGTAATGCAACAAGTTCTGTTATGATAGAAAATACAACAGGAGAAGTTTTATATAATTATAATGCTAATAAGATAACAAGTGTTGCATCTTTAACAAAAATGATGAGTTTAGTTGTTGTTTTTGAGTTTATGGAACAAGGTGGTATGACTTATGATGAAGTTATAACAGTATCTAAAAAAGCCCAAGATATGGGTGGTACACAACTTTGGCTTGCTGAAGGAGATAAAATAACAGTAAAAGATTTATTAAAAGGAATTGTTATGGCAAGTGCAAATGATGCTATGTATGCTATAGCAGAACGTGTTGCAGGAACTGAAGAAGCATTTGTTGCTTTAATGAATAAAAAGGTAAAAGAAATGGGTCTTAAAAATACTAATTTTAAAAACTGTATTGGTTTTGATGAAAAAGATCACTATTCAACAGCTTATGATATGGCATTAATAGCTAAAGAATTAATAACACATGAGGAAATATTTTCTTTTTCTGGAGTTTATGAAGATTATATAAGAAAAGGAACTGCTAATGAATCATGGATAAGTAATACAAATAAATTAGTAAAATTTTATCCAGGAGCAGATGGATTAAAAACAGGATGGACAGATGAAGCAGGAAGCTGTATTTGTGCAACTGCGATGAAAAATGATTTAAGATTAATCGTGGTATCACTTGGTTATGAACATAATAATGTTAGAAATAGTGAAACGATGGATTTGTTAAATTATGGTTTTAATCAATATAAAGTAAATTTATTATATAAAAAGGGTGATGTCGTAAGTAAAGAAAAATTATTAAAAGCAGATGAAGAAAAAGTAAATTTAATTGCTCAAAGTGATGTTTTAATCCTACAAAAGAAAACAGAAGAAGAGAAAAAATATACTGAGGAAATAAAATTAGATGATGTAAGTTATCCAATAAAGAAAGGAACAAAACTTGGAACAATATATATAAAAGATGGTGATAAAATAATTAATAAATCAATCTTAGTAGCAGAAACAAATATTGATAAAATGAATATGTTTAAGTTATTTTTAACTAATTTAAAAAATATATTAACAGGAAATTAATATATTTTTTTTGAGTTAATTAAACAAAACAATGACGATGACTATTTCTTTTACTAATAAATATAGATAGTAAAATTTTTTTATAAAAATTAAAAGTTAACAAAAATAAACTCAATTTTGAAAATAGTTGACATTATTGTTAAAAAAAGTTAAAATATAATGCGAATTATTAAATCGTTATGTTTAGTTTTAAATTTTGTAGGAGTAATTGTTTTTAATGACTCTATTTTTAAGCATTATGGACAATAAGATAAAAAAAGAAAGTATAGTGTTAATGCTAGAAAATACAATTATTGTAAAATTATAATATTATTTTTAATTATACATCTAATAAAATAATAGGAGGCAAAAAATGGAAGATGGCGAGGTTAAATTAAGAAAACTTATTGATAGCGATGATGATTATAAGATATTAGAAAAATGGTATCAAGAAGAGGAAATCTATTCTCAATTTGAACAAAGAAAATTAACTTATGAAGAAATAAAAAATAAATATTTACCAAGGACATTAAATAGTGCAAAAGTGCCAGTATTTATGATTGAATATAATAATAAACCTATTGGAATAATACAATATCAATTAATAAATGATGAAAATAAAAAACTTTACAGTATTAATTGTGATAATTGTTATGAAATAGACATATTTATAGGTGATTTAGAATTCCATAACAAAGGAATTGGAAGAAAAAGTATAAATTTGTTAACAAAATATTTATTAAAGGAAAAAAAGGCAAATATGCTTGTAATGTGTCCTTTGAAAAATAATGTTTCAGCTAAAAAATGTTATGAACATTGTGGTTTTAAAACATTAAGAGAATTCAAAACAGAAGATACAATTGGAAATTTACAAGAATATATATGTATGATAAAAGAAAAGTAATAATTTTGATGGGGTGTTTTATTATGCAATTTAGAAATTTAACAATGTCTTTTGGCTCACAAACTATATTTGAGAATGTAAATTTGAATATACCTGATAATGTTAAAATTGGTGTTGTTGGAGTTAATGGTGCTGGAAAGACAACATTATTTAAACTTTTAATGGGATTAGAATTTCCAGATCATGGGAAGATCATCACAAAAAATGGGTGTAGAATTGATTGGTTGCCACAAGTTATTAATGATGATGTTTCTAATATGAACATTGAAGTATTAGAATATTTAATGCAAGGACGTCCAATAGAAAAATTAAATACAGAACTACATATTTTGTATGAATCTCTTTCTAATCAACAATGTAATCAAAATGAAATATTTAACAAAATAGATAAAATTCAAAAACAATTAGATTATTGGGACTCTTATAATGCTGAAAATACTCTTTTTAAAATAATAGATGGAGTAAAACTGAGTGATGATATACTTTTAAAAAAACTAAGCGAATTATCAGGTGGTCAAAAATCAAAAGTAGCTTTTGTTAAACTGCTATATTCAAATCCTGAAATAATATTATTAGATGAACCAACAAATCATTTAGATGAAGATAGTAAAAACTACATTATGAAATATTTAAAAAATTATAAAGGTACAGTTTTAATAATATCTCATGATGTTGACTTTTTGAACCAAGTAACAACTAAAACATTGTTTTTGGATAAAAGAACAAAAACATTTAGTTTTTATGATGGTAATTATTTTCAATTCAAAAAGATACAGAAAGAAAAAGATGAAAGTATTTTGAAACAAGCACAAATACAACAACAAGAAGAAGATAAATTAAGAGAAATTATTAATAAATATGCTTCGACATCTGGTAATAGAAAAAGAATGGTTCAAGATAGAGAAAAAAAACTTCAAAGATTGTTAAATAATAAAATAAATATATTATTACCAAATAAGAGTATTAAATTTAATGTTAATATTGATAGAGAAAGTTCATTAATACCATTAAAAGTTGAAAATTTATGTTTTAAATACGACAAAATTAATACTAAAAACATAATTGAAGACTTGAACTTTGAATTGCATAGAGGAGAAAAATTTTTAGTTGTTGGAGAAAATGGCACAGGGAAATCAACATTATTAAAATTAATCGCAGGATTATTAATTGCAGATAAAGGAAATATAACTATTGGAAATAAAACAGATTTAGGATATTATGCTCAAGAGTTAGAATTATTAGATAATACAAAAACAATTTTAGAAAATTTTAGAAATGCAAACTATTCACAAAGGCAATTAAGAAATATTTTAGCAAGATTTCTGTTTTTTGGCGATGATGTTTATAAAAATGTTGGTATCTTATCTCCAGGAGAAAAAAGTAGAGTTGCTTTAGCTAAATTATCAATGAGTGGTGCAAATTTATTGTTGTTAGATGAACCAACAAATCATTTGGATCCTGAAACTCAATCATTAATTGCTGATGTTTTTAGAGATTATAAAGGAACAATGATAGTTGTTTCACATAATCCAGATTTTGTTGATAATTTAGGAATAGAAAGGTCTTTAATACTACCAACTGGTGAAATATATTATTATGATAGAGAAACTATTGAATATTATAAAACTTTAAATAAGCAAAAAAGGAGATAAAATTTATGGTAAATTGGATAAGTAGTGAAGATGAGAAAAATGTAAGAAAGATTGATTACATTAATTTGTGCAATATTATAAATTTTGTTAAAAAGCAAAGTTCTTGTGATGAAATGGTCAAATATGTGTGTCAAATATATGATGAATATAAGGATGTTTTAAGCGATGATCCATTATTATTGAGAGAATCGCTAAAAAATTACTATGGTGATAATTTTGTTATTGATGGCAATCTGGAAAAATCAGATATTATAATATCACCAAGTGACTTAAATGCTTATTATACAATCAAAGAGTTAAATAAGGGGAAAAAAGATTTAACAATTGTTTGTTTTGATTTACATAGTGATACTTATGATTATAATGATTTTTTATGGAAAGGTAATAGCTTTTCAAGATTAATGAATGAAGGATACATAAATCATTACATTGTAATTGGAGTGCCTAAATATAAAAGAAAAATGTGTTTAGAAGATACTAACCAAGAATTGAGAGAAAGAGTACATTTGATTGACAGAGAAGAAATAATTAAAACTATTAAGAATGTCAAAAGTAAAAATATTTTTGTTTCAATAGATGCAGATTGCTTTGATTGTCGTAGATCACAATATACATCAGTTGAGTATTCACCATCAACAATATTAAATTATGTTAGTCATTTAACTGCAATTGATGAAGAAAATTATATTAGTAAAATTCATGAATGTGTTCATGTTAAAAATGAATTGGGATATTCTAATTATTATCATACAGGTGAAAATGATTTAACTGTAGATGATGTTATTAATATAACTAATGATGTTGCTATATTTTGCGAAAGTAATGATATAAATTTAGGATTAAATCCTAGTAGTCCATACTTTCAATTGATGGAAGTAAGTGGATATGATTATGGTGGGTTAACAACTGAATTGGTTGTTAAATTGATAGATGGATTGTCATTTAAGGAGGTGAGAAAAAGTGGCAAAGGCAGAATTCTTAAAAAAAATAAAAAAAATGTCTGAAGGACAAGTAGCTTATAATTGTAGAAGAGGATAATTATAGACTGAATTATTGGGAAGATTTTTCTTCCCAATAAAATAATTGGAGGTATTATGGAAAGTAGTTTAGAAGTATTAGCAGTATTACTTACAAATAGATGTAATTTAAAATGCGTTTATTGCGGAAGAAATGAAAATAAAGATAATTCTTGTGCAAAATTAGAATTATCTGCAAATGAATGGATTGAAATATTTAAAGATGCAATGTCAGTAGGATTAAAAAAAGTTAATATGACAGGTGGAGAAATATTTTGCAGGAATGATGTCTTAGAAATTATTGAGAGGACAATAGATTTAGGATTAGATGTTAGTATTGAAACAAATGGAACAATAATAACAGAAGAACAAATTAAATATTTATCTAAATTTAAAGATCATTTGTCAATGTCTATAAGCCTAGATGGTATTAAAAAGGAAACTAATGATTTAACTAGGGGAATAGGTTCATTTGATAGGACATTTAAGACAATTAATATAATTAGAAAATATGATATTCCCTTAAGAATAATCACAGTTTTAAGTAAAAATAATTATAATGAAATACCTGAGTTAGCAACAACGATTCATGAACGATTAGGGTTGGGTTTTAGGTTGCTTCCAAATATAATTGAATATGGAAAAGGTATAGAAGCTAATGAAACTGAAGCAGTCAGTTATTTTAAAATTCAAGAGTTGATGAATAATTTCTATTATGAATTTTTAAGAAAACATAAACAAGATAAAAATTTATCAATCGAGTTAAATACTGCAATAATACCTATTGATATTTACCAACATAGTTTGTGCCCTTGGGGTAAGGGTATGCTTGGAATAGGATATTCAGGCAAAGTTGCTTTGTGTCATGTCGGTTCAGATAATGATATGTTTATTTTTGATAATGTAAGAGAGGTTTCTATTTCTAAAATTTGGAGAGAAAATCAAAAACTAAAAAAATTTAAGGAATTAAATCCAGATAAATTAAAAGGAATATGTGGCAATTGTTTAGCTAGAAGCCTATGTCGTGGTGGATGTAGGTTGCATTCAATGATGAAATATAATGGTGATTTCTATGCACCAGATCCAGAATGTCAAAATGTGTATAATTTAGGAAAATTTCCTGAATATGCAATGGAAGTTGAAAATAAAGATTGCACGTATGATGAATAATAATGAAAATATCAACTTTTATACAAATATACGGAAATAAAGTATGGAATGCTATTACTAAAGAGTTTTTATTACTATCTCAAGAAGAAATAGATTTTATTAAAAATTATAAAAATATATACATTGATGAAAGTATAAAATTACCAGAAAATTTATTAAAACAACATATTATAACTACTGCTGAAGAAGAAAAAAAATTAATTGATAAATTGAAGGCGTTGACAAGGGATGAACAAATTCAATCTTTATATTTGATAACATCTACTGCTTGCAACCTTGATTGTGATTATTGTTTTTATAGAAGTAGTGCTTCTAACTCCTTGAAACATAGACAAAATATGGATTATCAGGTAGCTAAAAAAGCATTACTAGATTTTAAAAAAATAGTTGAATCAAATTTTAGAGACAAGGACTATTGGCAACAGATTACATTTTATGGAGGTGAACCTCTATTAAATAAGAGATTGTTGTATCAAGCAATTCCATATACTAGAGAACTATTTGATAAAACAACTAATCTTGTGATAAACACAAATGCAACGCTATTAGAACAAGAAGATATAAAATTGTTTAAAGATAATGATGTAGAAGTACAAGTTTCTTTAGATGGTGACAGAGAAAAACATGACTTGCATAGAAAAACAACATATGGAGAGCCAACATATGATATTGTAATGTATAATATTAAAAGACTCTTGGATAGTGGTGTAAAAGTTTTACCTATGATAACAGCAACTGATGATAATATTAATAACTTTTCCGAAAGATTATATTCAATTGTTACTGAATTGGGAATAGCTGATTTTGCTGTTAATGTGTTAATAACTAATTCTTTTAGAACAAGTGATGAATATACTGAAAAATTAGCAACAGAAATGCTTAAGGCATATGAAAGTTTTGGAAACATCGCTAGTGATTATGCTTTTGTAGAATTATATAATCGTTTACTAGGAATAGACAAAACAATTTCAAAAGGTTCATGCGGTAGTTCAAGAAAAATTACTGTTTTCCCAAATGGAAAGGTGTATGCTTGTCAAGCATTAGAAAAAGTAAGACAAAATTATATGAATACATTATATGATAATTATATGTCTAGTTCAAATTGGGAATGTTGGAGAAATAGATCACGATTTGATAATCCTAAGTGCTTAGAATGTAGTAGTGTAATTTCTTGCGGTGGGGGATGTGCAACAGGTTCATATAATTTAAATGGTTCAATCTATGATATTGACAAAAATAATTGTGAGTATACTAAAAAGCTTTTTAAAAAAATACATCATATTTAAAAACACATAAAACATAAGGCTTGATTTATTTTTAATAAATATAAATTTATAACAATTATATTTATAATGTGAGTATTGTTTTAATTTTACAGAAAAAAACAGAAGAAGATAAAAAATATACTGAGGAAATAAAATTAGATGATGTAAAATATCCCATAAAGAAAGGAACAAAGCTTGGAACAATATACATAAAAGATGGTAGTAAAATAATTAATAAATCAGTTTTAGTAGCAGAAACAGATATTGATAAAATGAATATATTTAAATTATTTTTAACAAATTTAAAAAATATATTAACAGGAAATTAATATATTTTTTTATTATTTAAATTTATTGTTGCAATACAAAACTTTGTTTGTTATAATATTGTAAGCAAACAGCAATATATATTTATTTTAAATAATAAGAGGTATAGTAATGGAAAAAGAAGAAACAAAAGAAGAAAAAATACTTAAATATGTAGCAAGATACGATTATGTAAAAGGTAAAAATTATTACAAAGGTTATATAAAACCTGTTGAGAAAGTAGATATGTTAAGTGCTGTTTTAAATAAATTTAAAGTAGAATCAGAAAGAATAAATAAAATATATGAAGTAAATATAATTTATGATAAAAATTCTAAAAAAATAATTAGAACTTATTGTGATTGTCCTCAGTTTAAAGCAACTTATAGTTGTAAACATGTTGCTACTTGCTTATATAATTACTATGAAAATATTTTTCCTAAAGAGGAAACTATTAAAGATATAATTTCTATAACAAATGAATTATTTAATAAATTAAATACAATTGAAGATAATAAAAGATATGTTAAAGAAGAAGTAAATATTGAAGTTTATCTTTATGCCAATAATGATTTTAATAGAAGAAGTATTATGGAAATATCTTTAAAAGCTGGTACGAATAAATTATATGTATGTAAAAATAACAAATTAAATAATTTTTTAGATGCTGTTAAAGATGAATCAAATTATTGCTTCGGAAAAGATTTTACTTATGATTACAGAAAAAATTATTTTTCAGAAGATAATCAAAGAATATTAGATTATATTATAAATAATAATGAAAGTAATTATGGTTATCCTGATAATTATTTAGTAGGCGATAGAAATATAATAAGCTTTATTAAATTACTAAAAAATACAAAATTTTATTTAAATGATTATCTAATAAATAATATTTCTAATTCATTTCCATTTGAGTCAAAACTTTCTAAAAAAGATGGCAACTATGTATTAAAAATTCTAAAAAATGATGATATATATTATATAACAAGCGATTTAGAATATGTTCAAATAAAAAATACTTTATATAAATTAAATAAAAAAGAAAAAACCTTATTATCTAATTTAATATCTCTTTCATATGATGAATTTATTTTTACTGATAATGAAAAGACTAATTTTAAAAATAATGTCCTTCCTGTTTTAAAAAATAATATAGAAATTGATTCTGAAATTAAAGATATGAAGATAATTAAAGAAATAAAACCTAAATTATATTTTGATTTATATAAAGATAAAATTACATGTGATGTTGTTTTTAAATACGATGATGATGAAATAAATTATTTTGCTAAAGAATCTGATTTTTTAAGAGATAAAACTTTTGAAGATGAAATAATAAATTATTTATATAATTATAATTTTAATATTGAAAATGATAAATTAGTGCTTGACGATATATCAAAAATAGGTAAATTTTTAGATGAAGATTTAATAAAAATAACTGATAATTATGAAACTTATACTAGTGAAAAATTAAAAAAAATAAAAATAATTAAGAAAAATAATATTAGAAGTACATTTTCTATTGGACAAGATAATATTATGAGTTATTCTTTTGATCTTGGAGATATAAAACAAGAAGAAATTGTAAATATTTTAGAGTCATTAAAAGATAATAAAAAATATTATAGATTAAAATCAGGAGATATTATTGATTTAGATGATTCTAATATAAAAGAATTTGATAATTTAACTAAGGACTTAAATTTAAATAAAAAAGATTTATTAAAAAGTTCAGGAGAAATTCCTAAATATCGAGCAATTTATCTTGATAGCATCAAAGATAGTAAATATCATATTATAAGTACTAATAATTTATTTGATGAATTAATTACAAATTTTAAAAAATATAAAGATAGTAAAATTTCTCTAAATAAAAAAGATAAAGAAATTCTAAGAGAATATCAAATTGATGGTATAAAATGGCTTTATAACATAGATAAAACAGGTTTTGGAGGAATACTTGCAGATGAAATGGGACTTGGTAAATCGATTCAAACTATCTATTATTTAAAAGAGCTTTTAAAGGAAGATAAAACTTATAAATTTTTAATAGTTGCTCCAACTTCTCTTGCTTATAATTGGGAAAATGAATTTGATAAATTTGGTAAAGAAATAAAATATAAAACAATGGTTGGTTTAAGAAGTGAAAGAAGAAGAGAACTAAAAAATATTGATAAATATAATTGTATTATAACAACTTATGGACTTCTAAGAGAAGATAAAGAAATATACGATAAAATAAACTTTAGAGTAATGATTATAGATGAAGCTCAAAATATTAAAAATAATAATACAGAGATTACAAAAACAGTAAAAAGTATTAAAGCAAGTACAAAACTTGCTTTAACAGGAACACCAATTGAAAATAGTTTAAGTGAACTTTGGAGTATTTTTGACTTTGTTATGCCAGGTTTTTTAGGAGAACAACAAGGATTTGATGCAAAATATAAAATAAAAGATTTGGATAGTGAAGCAGATGAAAAATTAGATAGTTTAAACAAAATAGTATCACCATTTATTTTAAGAAGAAGGAAAAAAGATGTTATAAAAGATTTGCCAGATAAAATTGAGAATAATATTTATGTTGAACTAACTTCTGAACAAAAAAAATTATATTTGGCAGAACTTGAAAAAGTAAATAAAGAAATAGATAAAGCTTTAGAAGAAGGTGGTATTTCAAAGGTTAGATTTCTTATTTTAAAACTTCTTACTAAACTAAGACAAATTTGTATTGATCCAAGAATTGTATTTTCATCTTATATTGGTGGCAGTGGTAAAATGGATGAATTTATAAAAGTTGTAAAAGAAACAACTAGAAATGGTCATAAAATTTTAATATTTACCAGTTTTAAACAAGCACTTTTACTAGCTAAAAGTGAACTTGATAAAAATAAAATTACATCATATATAATAGATGGATCGGTTTCATCTAAAAAAAGAATGGAATTAGTTGATAAATTTAATAATGATGATACCAATGTATTTTTTATCATGTTAAAGGCAGGAGGAACAGGACTTAATCTTACAAGCGCTGATGTTGTAATTCACCTTGATTTATGGTGGAACCCACAAGCTGAAAACCAAGCAACCGATAGAGCTCATAGAATTGGTCAAAAAAATGTTGTTACTGTAGTAAAATTTATAACTAAAGGAACAATAGAAGAAAAAATATTAGATTTACAACAAAAAAAGAAAATCTTAAGTGAAAAATTAATTGATAGCAATAATGATACTAATTCATTTAGTAAGTTAACAGAAAAAGATATTAAAGAATTACTTTCTTATGAAAATAGTGATAATTAAAAAAATCAATCATATATTTTATTAAGGGGAAAGGGTATATCCTTAACTTAATAGATAAAAAAGCTTATTTCATAATAGGCTTTTTAAGTTCTTTAAAAATTAATGAATCATCCTTAGTAATAATACTATATATTTTTGTAACACGATATTCAATATCTAATACTTTATCATTATTTTTTTTATATCCTGTTATTAAAGGAATAGTCATATCTTTTTTTATTTTATTTAAATAATCTTTTCCTTTTTTATTAAATCCTAAAATTCTTACATAAGAAATATCAATATTTTTAGATTCTTCTTTAGTAAATGATGTTAAGATATGAATAAACATTCTATTTATTTTATTATAAGTATATCTTTTAGTTTTAATGTTATTAATTAATTCATCAATTGTTTTTGATTTATCAATATACTTAAGTATTCTATTTTCAATTCCTTCATCAACTGTTTTATAAGTATTTAATATTTTGCAATCACTAATTATTTTATATTTTAAAAAATCATAAATATCAGTATTTTTATAAATATAATTTACTACTTCCTTAGGAACATATTTTTTTATATCTTTATTATCTTTTATTAAACCTCTTATCGCAGTAGCACTTACAATATTATCTTTAATTGTTTTACTATGAAAATCATTAGTTCTTTTTATAGTAACAGGAGTAATATTATAATTATTTTTTAGTATTTCTTTAATATAACAAATTCCTAAAATATCATTGGGAGTATTAACATTACTACTTAAGGCTTTAGAAAGAGCAGTAGGGTAATTAAATCCTTCATCAAGATACTTTTTAACCTTTAAATCGTATTCTTTATTATCAATTTGTTCTTTAGCTAAACAAGTTAATTTATCAACGTCATTTGATTCACTACCAAATACGATTTTATTAACATGTAATTCATTTAATATTTTTAAAGCACCATGGGAAAATATATCAGCACTTTGACTAGAAAAGACAAAAGGAAGTTCTACAACAATATCAATATTATTATCCAAACAAATCTTAGTTTTATCCCATTTATTTAAAACTGATACATCACCTTTTTCAGTAAAACAAGATGAGATAACTGCTACAATAATACTATTTGGATACATCTCTTTTATTTTATTTATATGATATAAATGTCCATTATGAAAAGGATTATATTCTGCTATTATTCCAATTACATCCATAAAATACACCTTCTTTTTTATTTATTTTAACATAAAATAGACAGAAAGCAAAATTTTTGATATTATTATATTGGTGATATTTATATGAAAGATAAACGTGTATTATTTATGGGAACTCCTGAGTTTTCCTTAAATGTTTTAAAAAAATTAATAGCAAATACAACTGTAGTAGGAGTTGTATGTCAACCTGATAAAGAGGTAGGAAGAAAACATATTTTAACTAAATGTCCTGTTAAAGTTATGGCAGAAGAAAATAATATTAAAGTATTTCAACCAGTTAAATTAAAAGATTCTTATGAAGAAATATTAAAAGTTAATCCTGATGTTATAATAACTTGTGCTTATGGTCAAATGTTAAACGAAGAATTTATTAATTATCCTAAGTATAAAACGATAAATGTTCATGCTTCAATTCTTCCAAAATTAAGGGGAGGAGCTCCAATAGAAAGAGCTATTATGGAAGATTTTGAAGAAACAGGAATTACTATTATGAGAACAGACAAAGGAATGGATAGTGGAGATATTATAACAAGTAAATCCATTATTATAGAAGAATCTGATACAGGAGAATCACTAAGAGAAAAATTAAGTCTTTTAGGAGCAGATCTTTTAATTGAAACACTTCCTAGTATTTTTGATGGAAGTTGTAAATATATAAAACAAAATGATGAAGAAAAAACTTTTGCTAAAATAATAACTAAAGAAGATGAGTATTTAAGTTTTAATGATACTAAAAGAAATATTTTTAATAAAGTAAGAGCCTTATATAAAGAACCAGCTTGTTATGCTATGTTAAATGGTGAGAGAATAAAAATATATGAAGTAGAAATTGGAGATAACATGTGTGGTGATAATGGAGAAATTGTTGAAGTTTACCACAATGGAATAGGTGTTTCTTGTAAAGATGGGGAAGTTATTATTAAAAAACTTCAAGTTGCAGGTAAAAAAATTATGACAGCAAGTGAATATTTAAATGGTGTAAATAAAGATAATTTGCTTGGAAAAGTATTCGAATAATTAAACTTGACAAAATAAAAACAATATTTTAAACTATTTTATGTAAAGCGTTATTAGAAAGAGAAGTAATTTAATAACTATTGATAGAGAGTTAGTGGTTGGTGGAAACTAATAATAAGTATTAAATGAATAACACTTTCGATGTTGCCCAAAGAAATGAGTAGACTGGGTCGGAAATAAACCGTTATTTATGAAGAGTAAAAAATTAAGGTGGTACCACGATGATATTTCGTCCTTTTGGGGCCATCTTTTTATTTTAAAGGAGGATTTTTTATGGATATTAAAACACTTTATGAAAATATTAATGATTATATTGGAAAAACAATTACGTTAAAAGGATGGATTAGAAATCATAGAAAACAAAAAGAATTTGGTTTTATTGATTTTTCTGATGGTACTTATTTTAAACATGTTCAACTTGTTTATGATAACAAATTAAAAACATTTGATGAAATCCAAAAATATCATATTGGTTCAGCAATTGAAGTTAATGGTGTTGTTGTATCATCTGTTGGAAAGGGACAAAATTTTGAAGTACAAGTAAAAGATATTATTTTACTTGGTGATTGTCCTGAAGATTATCCAATGCAACCAAAAAGACATTCATACGAATTTTTAAGAGAACAAGCATATTTAAGACCTAGAACTAATACTTTTCAGGCAGTTTTTAGAATAAGAAGTGTTGCAGCAATGGCAATTCATACCTATTTTCAAGAAAGAGGTTATGTCTATGTAAACACACCACTTATAACAACAACAGATTGTGAAGGATCAGATCAAATGTTTAAAATTACAACACTTGATTTTGATAACATACCAAAGAAAAATGGTAAAGCTGATATGTCAAAAGATTTATTTGGTAAAAAAGCTTATATAACTGGAACAGGTCAACTTCATGGTGAAGCATTTGCTACTGCATTTAAAAAGATATATACTTTTGGACCAACTTTTAGAACTGAAAACTCTAATACTAAAACACATGCCAATGAATTTTGGATGATAGAACCAGAAATTGCTTTTTGTGATTTAAATGGACTTATGGATATAGAAGAAGAATTTCTAAAGTTTATCGTAGATTATGTTTTAAAAAATTGTATGAATGAATTAGAATTTTTAGATAACTTTGTTCAAAATGGTTTAATTGAAAAACTAAAGAAACTTGTTAATTCTAAATTTACAAGAATATCTCATCATGATGTTATTGATATTTTAAATGAGGCACCTGTAAAATGGGAATTTAAACCTTCTTATGAAGAAGATATCGCCAAAGAACATGAAAAATATATAACAGAATATTTTGATGGTCCAGTATTTATAACAAATTGGCCTAAAGATATTAAAGCATGGTATATGAAAACTAATGTAGATGGTAAAACTGTTGCAGCAGTTGATCTTGAAGTTCCTGGAGCAGGTGAACTTATGGGTGGATCAGAACGTGAGGCAGACTACAATAAACTAATTGAAAGAATAGAACAAATGGGAGTAAATAAAGAACCAATTTCTTGGTTTATAAACTTAAGAAAATACGGGACTTGTGTTCATAGTGGGTTTGGCATGGGATTTGAAAGACTTCTTATTTATCTAACTGGAGTTGAAAATATAAGAGATGTTATACCATTTCCAAGAACACCAGGATCTTGTGATTATTAAAAGACGAAAGTCTTTTTTTTATATAATAGGAAAGTCATCTATAAGCTACAAAAAGCAGTAAAACGAAT
>CAMEXD010000020.1 GCA_945947035.1 uncultured Mycoplasma sp.
ATCAGATGATGAAAAAAGATTTTATCAAAGAAAATTAACAAAACAAGGTAATTACGCATTACAGAAAGTTGCATTATCTGCTGGCGTTAAAAATATGGCTTAATTTCATAATGCAGGATATAAAGGATTATATAATGGAGAAACTGCTGATGATATTTTTAAAAGAAAGAAATTGCGGATATTGGTGGTATGATGCCTGAAAAAATGCCAACACCTAAAAAGAACTTGAAAAAACTAGAAAGAGAAAAGAAACAATTAGAAAATAAAGAGAAAAAGAAACTTGAAGGAATAAAATAACAGTAAAATATGGTGTGAATTGTGAAAAAATATAATATTAAAGAATTAGAAGAAAAATCAATTAGATGCAGAAACTTATAATTAGGTGAAGTTAGTATCGATAATGTTGATGAATTATCTTCTATAGAAATAAAACTTGTGAAAATAATAAATCGATTAGTGAAAATGTGTTAATTGAAATTATAAAGGAAAAATTAAATTTAACTGATATTACTAGATTAGAATTAGAAAATAAAGTAAAATATATTTATATTGATAAAGATAAAAATGTTAAAATTGATTTTAAATAGAATAACAGAAAGGAGAATAGTATATGGATAATAAAAGTTTACAAATAACTAATCATGATTTTTTAATATATAGGGATTCAAATAATGATGTTAAGGTTAGTGTAATGTTAATAAATAATGATATATGGCTTACCCAAAATTTAATTGCAGAATTATTTGGTGTAGGAAGAAGTACAATAACAGAACATATTAATAATATATTAAATAGTGGTGAACTTGATGAAAATAACACTGTCGGAAAAACCGACGTTGATAATTCTAAAAAAACTGTAAAGATATATAACCTTGATTGGAAGAATTCTCCTGATGGACCAATCTATAAATATGATGTTGATATTGCTAAAAATTATTTAAATGAGAAAGAATTAAAAGATTTAAATAGAATAGTAACAATGTATTTAGATTACGCAGAATTACAAGCAGAAAATCATAATGCAATGACGATGAAAGATTGGGTGGAAAAATTAAATGCATTCTTACAATTTAATGGTAAAGAAATATTGCACAACGCAGGGAAAATATCTGCAAAAGTTGCACAAGAATTAGCTTATAAAGAGTATGATAAATTTAAAATCAAACAAGACAAATTATATAAATCGGATTTTGATAATTTTTTAAATGAAGCAAGAATGATATAGAATGGAAGTGAAAATAATGGATAAAAAAGAAAAAAGTTTACCATCGACGAGTATTAACTGGTATATACCGACTTTAGTTAACTCTTAATGAACCCTTTTGTTTATAAGCAATTTAATAGATTTGCTTTTTACATTTTTATCAATATAAATTTTATTTTTTTATAAAAATATTGGTAATATCGACTTAAGTTAATCAAATATATAAGGAAAGGAGAACATTAATGCAAGAAAATGACTTAATTATATATAAAAATAGTGATGGCAATATTATAGTAGATGCTATATATAAAGATGAAACGCTATGGCTTTCGCAAAAAGGAATGTCTAGGGTATTTGAAGTAGGTGTTCCGGCAATATCGAAACATTTAAAAAATATATTTGAAGAAAATGAATTAGATAAAAATTCAGTTGTTTCCAAAATGGAAATAACTGCTGATGATGGCAAAAACTATAATACAGAAGTATATAGTTTAGATGCTATAATTGCAGTAGGTTATAGAGTAAATTCAAAAAAAGCAACAGAGTTTAGAATATGGGCTACTAAAATATTAAAAGAATATATGATAAAGGGATTTGCTTTAAATGATGAAAGATTTATAAAAGGAAATAAATATGACTCTAAATATTTTGATGAATTACTAGAACGTATTAAAACAATTAGAGTTAGTGAAAGAATGTCTTATCAAAAAATTACAGATTTATTTATAGCAACTTCAACTGATTACAATCCAAAATCAGAAGAAGCATATACATTTTTTAAAATAGTTCAAAATAAACTTCATTATGCAATTAGTGGACATACTGCAGCTGAACTAATATATAGTAGAGCTAATTCAGAAAAAGAACATATGGGACTTACTAATTGGAAAAATTCTCCTGATGGTTTAATATATAAATATGATGTAGGTATTGCTAAAAATTATTTAAATAAAGAAGAACTAGAAAAACTAAATGATTTAACAAATATATTTTTAGTATTCGCAGAAGATGAAGCAAAAGAAAGACATATTATGACAATGAGAGATTGGATTAATGCAACAGATGATTTATTGAAATTCAGAAGAAAAGAAGTGTTACAAAATAGTGGAAATATATCTCATAAACAAGCAGTAGAAAAAGCAGAAAGTGAATACGAAAAATATAGAGTTATACAAGACCAAAAATATATTTCTTCAATGGATGAATTTTATAATAAATATTTAAATGAAAATAAAGGAGATAAAGAAAATGATTAAAAATTATAAAGTAATAACATTATGTGGTTCTACTAAGTTTAAAGAAAAATTTTTAAAGGCACAGAAAGTTCTAAAATTACAAGGAAATATTGTGATTTCTGTTGGATTATTTTGACATTCTGGAGATTCTGAGGTATGGGAAAATATGGATGAAGGAACATTAACTAAAACAAAAGAAATGCTAGATGATATGCATAAAAGAAAAATAGATATGTCTGATGAGATTTTTGTTATAAACGTTAATGGATATATAGGAGAAAGTACTAGATCAGAAATTGAATATGCAAAGTCTCTTGGTAAGAAAGTAAATTATTTGGAAAATAAATAATTTATAGTAATAAAGAAGGTGAAAACAATGAATAATAGTAATGAAAAGTTAACTAAAGTTGGAATTAACTGGTATCCTGGTCATATGGCCAAAACAAAAAGATTAATAAAAGACAATTTAGGCTTAATAGATATAATTTATGAAGTAATAGATTCTAGAATACCTTATAGTTCAAAAATACAAGATATAAATTCTATTATAAACAATAAACCTCGTATTTTAATAATGACTAAATATGATTTATGTGATAAAAATGAAACTGAAAAGTTCGTTAAGTATTATGAAAAAATGGGTTATAAAGTATTAAAATTTGATCTAATTAAAGATAAAAATGTAGATAATTTATTAGAATTAAGTAATAAAATGTTAGAGGATAAAATAAAAAAACAACAAGAAAAAGGTATAACTAAAAATACAATTAGAGCATTAGTTGTAGGAATTCCAAATGTAGGTAAATCTACCTTAATTAATAAAATTGTAGGTAAAAAATCAAGTGTTGTTGGAAATAAACCTGGAGTAACAAAAAATTTAAATTGGATTAGAGTAAGAAAAAATATTGAATTATTAGATTCTCCAGGAATACTTTGGCCTAAATTAGAACAAGAAACTGTTGCTTTTAATTTAGCAGCAACAACAGCAATTAAAGAAGAAATACTAGTAAAAGAAGATATTGCAATTTATATAATTAAAATTTTATATAAATATTATCCAGATATCTTAAAAGAAAAATATAATGTTTCAAATATAGATGATTTTGAAGAAGTCTTTGATACTATAGGAAAAAAATGTGGTTGTCTAAGAAAAGGTGGAGTAGTTGATTATGATAAAGTAATTGATTTAATTATTAATGATGTAAAAAGTGGTAAAATAAAAAATATCACATTTGATAGGTTAGATGATGAATAAAGAAGAAATATTAGAAAAATTAAAAACACTTCCCTTTAATAAAGAAGAATTTATAGTATTAAGTGGAGCATCTTTAGTTCTTCAAAATCTTTTAGATAAAACATATGATATAGATTTAGCTTTATCTGATACCTTATATCAAAAAATAAAAGATGATTATCCTAAAAAAATTGGAGCATTAGATAAAGAAATAATCTACTTTGATTGTTTTGAAGCAAGTAACAATCTATATGATTTAGATAGTGCTATAGATGTTTATGGCTATAAATGTGCTTCCATAGGAAAAGTTTTACAAATAAAAAAAATGTTAAATAGAAAAAAGGATGTTTCCATAATAAAAAAATTAGAGGTAGAACTTGCAAAATCTGATAATTATTTATATGAAAAAGAATTAATAAGTAAAGGAATTACTTTAATTGCAGGAGTAGATGAAGTAGGACGTGGTCCTTTAGTAGGTCCAGTTGTTGCAGCTGCGGTAATTCTTCCATTAAACTTTAAGCTTGATGGCTTAACTGATTCTAAAAAGCTTTCAGAGAAAAAAAGAAACGAATTTGATAAAATAATTAAAGAACAATGTATTTCTTATGGAATTGCAGAAGTATCAAATGAAGTAATAGATGAAGTAAATATTTATGAAGCAACTAAAATTGCTATGAAGAAAGCTATAGCAAAACTAAATCCAAAACCAGAACACATTTTAATTGATGCCATGCATTTAGACATTGATATTCCAACAACTTCAATTATAAAAGGAGATTTTAAAAGTCTAACAATCGCAGCAGCATCAGTTTTAGCAAAAGTATATCGTGATAATCTAATGTATGAACTAGATAAAAAATATCCCTATTATAATTACAAAAAAAATAAAGGCTATCCAACCAAAGAACACATTGAAGCATTATATAAATATGGCACCTTAAAATGCTATAGAAAAACATTTAATCCTGTACCTCTTATAAATAAGGAAAATGAAGATGAAGTTTAAAAAGATTTATATTGAAATAACTAATATTTGTAATTTGAATTGTTCTTTTTGTTCTAAAACTAAAAGAGCAAAAAAAGAAATGACAATAGAAGAATTTGGAAAAATATTAGAAAAAATAGATAACTATACCGATTATTTATACTTACATATTCAAGGAGAACCTTTACTACATAGTAAATTAGATGAATTACTAAAGTTATGTGGGAAATATAAAAAATTTGTAAATATAACAACAAATGGAGTATTTTTAAAAGAAAAAGTCGATATATTAAATAATCATTCTTGTGTTAGACAACTTAATATTTCATTACACTGTGAAAACAATAAAAAAGATTATTTTAAAGATATATTTGAAGCAGTAGATAAACTAAATGAAAATATTTATGTTTCTTATCGTATTTGGATAGATGATAAAGAAAATATAATTTTAGATAATTTAAAAAATAAATATGGTGATATTGTTTTTTCTATAAAAAATAAAAATAATATTATGTTAGAAAAAAATATTTATTTAAATAAAAATGAAAAATTTATTTGGCCTAGTTTAGATAACTCATATTATAATGAAATAGGAACATGTTTAGGACTTAAATCACATATTGGAATATTATCAGATGGTACAGTTGTTATCTGTTGTTTAGATAGTGATGGAGTAAGTAATTTAGGAAATATCTTTACTGATACTTTATCCAATATACTAAAAAGAAATGAGTATATAATATCAAATTTTAACAATAACAAATGCGTTTTAGAACTTTGTAAACATTGTTCGTATAAAGATAGATTTATTAGAACAAAAGAAAAGTAGGAGTTTTTTATGAATATTTATAGAGTGTATGATAGAAAAATAGATGATGAAGTAATTAATGTAATTAACAAATTACCAGATTTAACTATTGTAGAATTAAAAAATACTAAAGGACAAGATGCAGAAAGTTTTAGTAAAATAACAAGCAAAGTTCTAATTCGTGTAATTGGTCCTTATTATAAAGACAAATATAACAGTGAAAAGTATTTTTATAGAACTTTATATACTAAAGAAGAAATGGTAAAAATTATTAAAGATATGGAAAATATTGAAAAAAATATTGACCCTAGTTGGAATGACTTAGAAAAAGCTATGTATGTTTATAAAACTTTAGTAGAATCTCTTACTTATAAAAAAGAAGATGATAAAAACCGTGAATATACAAGAAACTTACTTGTTTTACTTAATAATTCTGGAGTTTGCGCAGGATTTTCATTAGTTTTTAAAGAAATTATGGATAGAATTAATGTCAAATGTTTGTATCAATCAAAAAAAGGTGGTCATGCTTGGAATTTGATTTTTATAAATAATAAATATTATCCAGTTGATTTAACTTGTGATATCTTAAATTATTTAGAAACTGGAGTATGTAAATTTAAAATGTTTGGCAATTACGAAAATTTCTTTAACGACGAAGAACATAAAACTAACGATGAAATAATAACAAAAGGTAATACTTTTAGTACTTTTGAATTAGAAAAATCATATAACACAATAATTAATGGCAATAAAAACAATAGTAACACTAGATAAATTTTAATATCTATTATAAAAATAATTGACAATTTCTAATAATTAGTTTATATAATTAAAAGTGAGGACGTGATTAATTTATGAAAAATTTAGTAATAGTGGAATCTCCTAGTAAAAGTAAAACCATTGAAAAATACTTAGGAAAAGACTATAAAGTAGTATCTTCAATGGGACATATTAGAGATTTACCAACAACTGGTAAATATGGATTTGGTGTTGATATCGATAATAATTTTTCTCCAACCTATGAACCAATAAAAGGTAAGAAAAAATTAATATCAGAATTAAAAAAGCAAGCTAAAGAATCATCAAAAGTTTATTTAGCATCCGATCCCGACCGTGAAGGAGAAGCTATTGCTTGGCATTTAAAAGATACTTTAAAATTAAAAGATGATGATTATGATAGAGTGGTTTTTAATGAAATCACTAAAGACAAAGTAATCGAATCATTTAATCATCCTAGAAAAATAGATGATAATTTAGTTAAATCACAAGAAGCAAGAAGAATACTTGATCGAATAATTGGCTTTCGTTTATCGAAATTAATGCAATCTAAAACTGGAGGCAAAAGTGCAGGAAGAGTCCAAAGTGTTGCTTTAAAACTAATTGTAGATAGAGAAAACGAAATAAATAACTTTGTTCCAGAAGAGTATTATACAATAACTGCAAAAATGAAAGATTTTGATGCAGAACTTTTTGCTTACAATCATAAAAATATTGAAATAAAGACTCGTGTTGAATGTGATGAAATATTAAGTAAACTATCAAAAACATTAAAAATTGAAAGTGCCGAAAAAAAAGAAAAGAAAAAAAGTGCTAAATTTCCATTTACAACATCAACTCTTCAACAAGAAGCATCAAATAAACTAAACTTTACTGGTAAAAAAACAATGTCTATTGCTCAAAAGTTATATGAAGGTATTGATTTAAAAGACGAAAGAGTTGGTTTAATTACTTATATGAGAACAGATTCTGTTCGTCTAAGTGATGAATTTATAAAAAATACATATAAATATATAAGTAGTAACTATGGTAAAGAATATGTTGGTAATGTAAAAGTATCTAAAAAAACAGAAAATGTCCAAGATGCACACGAAGCAATTAGACCTACATCTATTTTTAGAACACCAGAAAGTGTTAAAGAATATTTAACAAATGATGAATATAAATTATATAGATTTATTTATATAAGAGCATTATCATCACTAATGTCAGATGCTAAAACACTTGCTACAACAGTAATTTTAGATGATAATAATTATCAATTTAAAGCAACGGGAAGCATCTTAACTTTTGATGGATATTTAAAAGTATATAGTGAATATGAAGATACAACTGATAAACAGTTGCCTGATTTAGAAAATTATAAGACAAATGTTGTTATTGCTCAAGAAATTGTTGATGAACAACACTTTACTAGTCCTAAACCTAGATATACTGAAGCAAAACTTATAAAAGAACTTGAAGAAAAAGGAATAGGTAGACCATCAACTTATGTAAAAATAATAGATACAATAAAAGAACGTGGTTATGTAGTTTTAAAAGATAAAAAATTCTATCCAACTGAAATAGGTATTACAACAACAGAAAAACTTCAAGAAGGATTTTCTGATTTAATAAATGTTTCCTATACTGCTAAAATGGAAGAAGAGTTAGATTCAGTTGCTGAAGGAAATAAAGTTTGGTATGAACTTCTAAATGAATTTTGGAAAACTTTTGAACCAAGTGTAAAAGATGCATTTAATAATATGGAAAAAGTAAAACCAGAAGAAACAGGTGAGGTTTGTCCTTTATGTGGTAGTTCTATGGTATTTAGAAGAGGAAAATTTGGAACATTTGAAGCTTGTAGCAACTATCCAACCTGTAAGTACATAAAAAAACAAGAAAAAAAGGTTGTAGAAATAATGGATTGTCCTTTATGTGATGGTAAAATAATCGAAAAAAAGACTAAAAAAGGTAAAGTATTTTATGGTTGTAGTAATTATCCAAAATGTTCTTTTGCTTCTTGGGATAAACCAATAATAGATAAATGTCCTTCTTGTGGTGGGGTTTTAACTGAAAAAAAATCAAAAATTAAATGTCTAAATTGTGATTATGAAAAATAATTATTATATTTATAGTTGATTTAATCTTTATTTAATAAAAATAAATTAAACTAATTGTAGTTTTGATATTTAATAAAATGATTATTATGTGTTATAATAAAAAAAAGAATAATAAATATCATAGGATGGAGGAATTTTAATGAAACAAAATATATGCCCAGAGTGTGGTTTTAAAAATAATAAAGATGCAAAATTCTGTACCAATTGTGGTAAAGATCTTAATGAAAAAGAGGTAATCGATGCGGTAACAACAGATGTTGTTTCTGAAAAAGAAAAACTTGAAGAAGAAGTTGTTGATGTAAAACTAGAAAATAATCCAAATACTAGTAAAAAAAATAATAATAATAATAATGTATTTTATATAATCTTAGCTTCTTTTCTTACTTTTATAATTACATTTGGATTATGTTATCTTTTATTTACAATTTTTAATAAACCAATAACAAATGAAATAATAAAAGAACAAAAAAATGTAACAATAACAGATACAGGAATTGCAGATGCAGTAGAAAAAGTATATGATTCAGTTGTTATTATAAAAACATATAGTAAAAATCAACTTTATTCAACTGCAACAGGTTTTGTTTTCTTAAAAGATGATAAAACTGCTTACATTTTAACTAATGCTCATGTTGTAAATGGTGGAGATAAATTTACAGCAATATTTACAAATAATAAAGAAGAAGATTTAAAACTTATTGGTAGTGATACTTATCAAGATATAGCAGTACTTAGTATTGATGCTGATAAAATAATATCTGTTGCAACAATTGGAAGTAGTGAAGAATTAAGAATTGGAGATACAACTTTTGCAGTTGGGGCACCAATTGATAGTGATGCTTATTCTTGGACTGTTACTCGTGGTATTTTATCAGGAAAAAATAGAGAAGTTGAAGTATCAACAGGAAATGGTTTGTATCAAAATAATTCATTTGTAATGGAAGTTTTACAAACAGATACTCCGATAAATTCAGGTAATAGTGGTGGGCCACTTTGTAATGCCAATGGTGAAGTAATTGGTATTACAAATATGAAATTATCATCAGATACAGTTGAAGGAATAGGTTTTGCAATTCCAATTGAAACAGCGGTTTCATATGCAACTGACTTTATAAATGGTAAAAACGTAGTAAGACCATATATTGGAATTTCATTATATTATGTATCACCAACATTATATGGAAATGTAAATGTATCCGGGGTTTATGTCAATAGCGTAGAAAAAGGAAGTGCAGCAGAAAAAGCTGGAATAAAACAAGGCGATATTATAACAGAAATAAATGGTGTTGAAATAAAAAGTGTTGCATACTTTAAATATTTATTATATAAATACGAAGTTGGGGAAACAGTTCCATTTACAATAGTTAGAAATAATAAAGAAAAAAAGATAAATATAACTCTTGGATCATCTAATGCAACAAGTTAAAAATAGGATAGTTTAAAAATTATCCTATTTTTTTACATATAATGAACAATTTATGCTATAATTAAGTAGGATGTGAGTTTTATGAAAATAATAATAAGTGCTGGTGGTACAGGAGGACATATCTATCCTGCAATAGCAATAATTAATAAATTAAAAGAAATGGAAAAAAATGTTGATATTTTATATATAGGAACAACTGATAGAATGGAAAAAGATATCATACCTAATTTAGGAATTAATTATGTTGGTATTGAAATGAGTGGTTTAAGTAAAAATATAGTTAGATGTTTTAAAACTTTTATAAAACTAATAAAAAGCAATATTAAATGTAAAAAAATAATTAAAGATTTTAAACCAGATGTAGTAATAGGTGTTGGTGGTTATGTTACTGTCCCGGTTATCTATAATGCAAGTAAATTAAAAATACCAACTATCTTACATGAACAAAATAGTGTTCCAGGCAAAGCAAATAAATTCTTGAGTAAATATGCAACAACTATATGCGTTTCTATGGAAGATAGTATAAAGTATTTTGAAAAAGAAAAATGTGTTTTTACAGGTAATCCAAGAAGTGAAGAAGTTTTAAAAGTGGTTAAAGCAAATAAAAAAGATTATAATTTGAGTTTAACCAAAAAACTAGTTTTAATTACAACTGGTTCACTTGGAGCATCAACAATTAATGAAAAAATTGTAAATATGTTACCTAAATTTGAAAATAAAAATTATGAAGTTTTACTTGTTTCAGGTAAAGAAAACTATGATGAAATAAAAAATAGTAGATTTCCTAAAAATATCAAAGTAGTACCTTATATTGAAGATATGCCATCAGTTTTAAAAGTAACTGATTTAATTATAACAAGAGCAGGAGCAACCATTATTGCAGAATTTACATCTCTTGGTATTCCAAGTATTTTAATTCCAAGTCCTTATGTTGCCAATAATCATCAGTATCTAAATGCTTTAGCATTAAGTGATAAAAACGCTAGTTACTTGGTTGAAGAAAAAGATTTTAATGAAGATAAATTAATCAGTTTAATAGATAAAATTTTGGATGATAAAGAGGAATATAAAAAATTAAAAGAAAACACATTAAAACTTGGAGTAAAAAATAGTCAAACTAAGATTTACAATGAAATAAAAAAACTAGAAAGTAGGAAAAAATAATGAATACGATAATTGAGACATTAAATAAAGATAGTTATATTATAAAAGAAGATGTATCTTTTAAGACTTTAACAACATATAAAACTGGAGGTACTTGTAAAGCTTTAATTTCTCCAAAAAATGTTGATGCTTTAATAGATTTATTAAAAGAAATTAAAAAAAATAACGTTAAATATAAAGTATTAGGAAATGGAAGTAACATTTTAGTTAGTGATAATGTTTTTAATGGCATAGTTATAAAACTTGATAGATTAAATAATTTAAAACTTGATGATACTATCTTGAAAGTAGAAGCTGGATATAGTTTGATTTCTTTAGCACTTTTTTTAGCAAATAATAATTTAAGTGGTTTTGAATGGGCAAGTGGTATTCCTGGAACAATTGGTGGAGCAGTTTATATGAATGCTGGTGCTTATTTAAAATCAATTTCTGATTATTTAATAAGTGTTAAAGTTTTAGATGATAATTTTAATGTTGTAACATTAACTCCAAAACAAATGAATTTTTCCTATAGAAAATCAGCTTTAATGGAAAATAAATTTATTGTAATTGAAGCAACATTTAAACTAGAACATAAGGAAAAAGAAGAAATTTTACAAGTTATGAAAGATAGAAAAGAAAGAAGAATGATTTCACAACCTTTAAATTATCCATCCGCAGGATCAGTTTTTAGAAATCCTGATGGCGATTATGCTGGAAGATTAATTGAAGAATGTGGTTTAAAAGGATATGAAATCGGAGGAGCCATGATAAGCGATGTCCACGCTAATTTTGTTGTAAATAAAGATAACGCAACAAGTAGTGATATCAAAGCTTTAATTGAACTAGCAAAAGAAAAAGTTTATGAAAAATTTAATATAGATTTAAGAGTAGAACAAGAATTCTTTAATTGGGAGTAATATATGAAAAAAAGAAAACTAAAAAAAGGGGCAATTTTTGTATTATTATTAATTCTATTAGTGGTAATTTTTTCATCAATTGTTTACTTTGTAATAGGTAGTGAAGTAAAAAATATTTATATCTATGGTAATACTAATCTAACAGATCAAGAAATAATAGAATTAGCAAAATTACAAGACTATCCAAACTTTTATACAACAAGTTTTAATAAAATAGAAAATAACATTAAAAAGAACCCATTAATAAAAGAAGTAAAAGTAAAAAAAAGATTTTTTCAACAAGTCCATATTTATATAGAAGAATATAAAATATTGTTTAAAACTGATGAAAAATATACCTTAGAAAATGGACAAGAAATCACTTTATTAAAAGATAATTACAATGTTCCTATTTTAATAAACTATGTTCCAAATACTAAAATGAAGAGTTTTATTTCTAAATTAAAAGAAGTAGATGATAGTGTTTTAATTAAAATATCTGAAATAAAATATGATCCAACAGAACTTGATGAAGATAGATTTTTACTTTATATGAATGATGATAATTATGTTTATATTACTTTAACTAAACTTAATTTAATAAATAAATATAATGATGCTATAGAACAACTTGAAGGTAAAAAAGGTATTTTATACTTAGATTCAGGTAATTATTTTAAAATTATGAAATAAAAAAAACACTTAAATTAATAAGTGTAGTTATTATATATGGTGCGCCCATAGGGATTCGAACCCCAAACCTTTTGGTCCGTAGCCAAACGCTCTATCCAATTGAGCTATGGGCGCATAAAAAATATTACTATTAAATTATACAACAAAAATAATAATATTGCAAGGAAAAATGCAATTTGAGTTATTTTATGTTATTTTCGTGAAATGTTATTTTAATTGTGAAAATATATCGTTATATGGTATTAATATTTCAAATTTACCTGATGAATAAGGAGCAACTTGATACCATTTGAAAAATAATAATAAACCATCTTTAGTAAAAACAAAATTAGTAAAATTATCATAACTAGGATATGTTCCATCATACATCATTTTAGTATCTGTAATATTTTTATTATATATAAGTTTTTCTCTTGATATTTTAGATAATATATTTAAGATATTTTTATTTTCTTTCTTTAATGAATAAATATCAATAAAACAATTATTTAATGTATCATAATTAATTGTAAAAATATCATGAATAGGATGAGCACCACCAGTATATGTTTCAACATAAAAAACATATGATATAATATTTTTATAAGAGTACTCATCATAATTAATATATAAAGTATAAGTAAAATCTTTTTGAATATTTTTATCTAAAAGTATTTCTTTAAAATCCTTTATATATACATTTGTTTTATTAGAAATTTCTTTATTTAATAAATTATATTTTGTTTTAGGAATATATATTTTAACTTCATTTTTATGTAAATCATCTATTTTAATTACCATAGTATTTGGATTTGCATAATAAATACTTTTATTATTTAAAATACTATTATTTTTATTTATCTTTATAGTAATAATAATAATTATGATAACAATAATAATGACAAATATAATTTTTTTCATAATATTTCACCAATTAATTATAGACAAAAAATATAAAAATATGTTAGAATTATCTTATAAAATAAAGGAGTGAAAATATATGCAAACAAAAATTCGATATGGGGGGGGGGCAAGCTAAAAAACTATCAATAAGTTTGTTTGTAATTGCCCTAATATTTTTGGTCGTAGGAGTAAGCTTTGCCTTTTTTAATGCTAATTTTAAAGGACATTATGATCACGAATTAACGGTAGGACAAAATTTAATATTCAAATATAATGAAGTAGGAGATGGATTAAAACTAACAAATGATGATGTATTAAAAGACGAAGAAGGAATAAATACAAGTAATTACTTTGATTTTGAAGTATCATTACAATCAGAAGTAGAAACAAGTATAGGATATTATATTTATATAACTAAAGATGCATCATCAACATTAAGTGAAAATAATATAAAATTATATTTAACAGATCAAGAAGATAATACAATAAGTAATATAAGAACAATATCAAGCCTAGCAAAACATGAAACAGAAGAAAACTCATATTATCTATATAGTAAAATAATAACATCAAAAAATAATATAACAACAACAGATAAATATAGATTAAGAGTATGGGTAGATACTGTTGTAGGAACAATAACAGAAAGTGATGGAACACATACATTAGAAACAACACCAAAAACATATAAGTTTAAAGTAAGTGTAGCAACAACAGAAAATATGTTAGATACAAGTAAAGCAAATACACCAGTATTAACAAGTAATATGATACCAGTATATTATGATGAAGCAAATGAAGTATGGAAAAAAGCAGATAGTTCAAATAGTAATTCAAGTTATAAGTGGTATTCATATAGTGATAAAGCATGGGCTAATGCCGTAACAGTTTCTGAAACAAATCGAGAAACTTATATGAAAGCAAGTGTAGGAACACCAATATCTATGGATGATATAAATACAATGTGGGTATGGATACCAAGATTTAGTGCTACAAATGGAGGTTTAACTTGTTCAACAATAGAAAATCCAACAGTAGAAGATTATCCTGATTGCTATGATGTCAGTTTAACCGATGAAGACAAAACAAAAATAATTAATTATTGCGTTGACATAGGTGAAACACCAGAAGAAGAATGTATATTAGCTTTGTATGATTTAATAGAAAATGGCGATTTAGAAGGTTTCTTAAATTATTATGAACAAGAAACAGGTGATAATTCAATTAAAATTATTTATACATTTGATTCGACGAAATCACTAAGAGAATATAATGGAACAGGAGATATAAATAATCCAGGAGCATTTAATATAACATTTGTAGATAATAATGAAAATGCGCATGATGCATTCACATTTGGAACAGAAGAATTAAATGGCTTTTGGGTAGGCAAATTTGAAACAAGTCATGAAACATTATCAAGTAGTACAACAGATAATAATTTAGGATGTACAAGTGATACATGTAGTAATGCCAATGGAATAATAATAAAACCAAATGTACAATCATTAAGATATAATAATGTAAGTAATTTCTATTATGCAAATTTAAGTGTTAAACAAAGTGGCAATAGTTTTGGATTTGATATAACAAAAGATATAACACTAGATACCCATATGATGAAAAATAATGAATGGGGAGCAGTAGCATATCTAACTCAAAGTATGTATGGTAGATGTACATCAAGTACAAATTGCGAAGAAGTTTCAATAAATAATAGTGAAAACTTTTATACAGGTCGAAGTGGAGGAGCACCAA
>CAMEXD010000021.1 GCA_945947035.1 uncultured Mycoplasma sp.
GTCCAGATGGACTTTTATTTTTATAAAGTGTTCAACTTGATTTTACAATCGGCGTAAATATTTTTTAAGGAACTCAAAAAATAAAATTTATAGGAGGAAAACTAAAGGATGAAAAATATTCAGATAATTATTACTATGCTTGTATCAATTATTACTTTGCTTGTTACAATAGTAAAAGGAATAATTGACTGGTTTGAATTTAACAAACAAAAAAGTATTGACTTGAATTCAAAAACAAAATTAAAGTGGGTAGAAGAAGTTCGTGGAGTAGTAGCTGATTTTGCAAAAAGTTATAGAATTATGGTCGTTACGAATAGTTTAAATAAGGATCAATCTAAAAAAGAGGATTCTTATGCCAATTTTTTACATGATGCTTATCTCTTACAAATGTATTTTGCTACTAATAAGTCTAAATGTAATCTCAATATTTCGGGAGAATACGATAGGATATATTATAAGGATCCAGCTGATAATAATTATGATCAAAATGAAAAGTGTAAGAAGATAAAAGAAGCTAATCAAACAGTATTAGCACCTTTATATTGTACACATACAAATAATGGTAAGAAGGCTTTAATAAATGAATTATTAAAGCAATTTATAAATGTAGCTAAAGAAGAAAATTATACTGTTGAGGATAATCCTAATTCTAAATATTCGGAATCTTTAAAAGCAGTTCAAATAAATGATACTTCAACTAAATATTTTGGTAGAATTATGAATATACTTGGAATTTATTTAGAAGTAGAGGAAAATGAAGCAAGGAAGGGAAAGTAAAAACTTAAATTTCCCACACACAAAATCGTTTGTTTTATCGTGATTCTGCGTATTTTTGTAAATATAAAAGGTTGTTCTAATGTCTATTTTATCATCTTCTGACCCACAAAATGAACAACTATTTTCCAATGTCTGGAAATGCTAGAATTTGAATTGGTTATGAAGATCTTTCTTGATTTTTCGTCACTTCGAATTTAGGTCTTTATGGTTTTTTTGTAATATTTGGTGTTGCAATTCAATTTTAGATTTTGTTAACTGCATAAATTAAGTTGCTTTAGATACATTTTTGTATCGTCTAATCAAAAAAATTTTTTTGGTGAGGGAGTATTATACACTAATAAATATATAATGTCGTTGATCTTAAACTTTTTTTTGGTAAACTGTAAGCGGTAGTTGAACATTCTCGATAGTAGTTTAAATGATCGAAAGACTTTGAGAATGCGCTCATATGGCGTATTCTCGTTTTTCTTTACTTTTATAAAAAAGAGGTGAAATCAGCATGGACATTTTGTTAAACAGGGTATTCACTAATCAGGAATTGATCTCTTTAGTTAATACAGGGACAATGAGATATGCGGAAAAGGTTAGCAAAAGATATGGAATTAATGCTAATAATATATCTGAGATGTTAAAAAATATATATTCATATTTGGGTTCTAACCATAGAAATGAATATTATTATAAGAATGAATTACTTAATAAAATAGTATTTGGAAGACACAGTCCTAATACTACGAGTGCTTTGAGAGAATTACCCGTATCCAATTCTATTGCTGATTTTATCATTATCAATGGTAAGGCCCAAGTTTATGAAATAAAAACGGAATTAGATACTTTACAAAGATTAAGCGGTCAACTTAATGATTATTATAAGGCGTTTAAATATGTAAATGTGATTACGGATATAAAATATGCTGATAAAATAAAGGAAACAGTAGACCAAGATATAGGAATCTATACATTGACAAAAAGAAACCAGATTCATGAAGTAAGGAAAGCAAAAGAACATAAGGACGAATTACAGAGTGAAATAATGTTTAAAATTTTAAGAAAGTCCGAGTTTGAGCAATTAAATATTGCTAAGTTTGGGCATTTGCCCACAGTTGGAGCTTCGCAATATTATAAGGCTAATTTTGAACTGTTTAATCGATTATCCAAAGAAGAACAACAAAAAGAACTAACTTTTATTTTAAAGCAAAGGTATCTTAAAAGGTTTAAAGGAAAGGTAGGATTAATTAAAAATTGTCCTAAAGAATTAAAAGAACTAGTTTATTTTTCTAAGTTAAAAGATAAACAGATAATTGACTTAAATAATTTTTTGACAAAATGAAGGAGAGTAGCAAACATGTATTACCCATATTTTAGAGGCAAAATGTATGAATTATTAGCGGTTAAAGAATTAATTGAAAAAAATTTAATTAATTCAAAGTATGTTTCTCCAATTATTGAACCTGTGAGAGATAATTCAACTTTTAATAATTTATTAAAAGTAGCGAATAAAAGTGATTATAGATTAAATATAATAAGTAACCCACAAGTTGGGGAGTATAGGAATATTGATCAACTATTTGACTTGATAAAGAACAATCAAATGAGAAATAGCGTAATAGTTTTGAATGACGAAACACAATCCATTTCATCAGATGATCTTTTATTTTATGAAGCACCAGTAAAGGTAATAAATGAAGACAATAAAAAAACTACTAAAAATGTTATCCCAGATAATTTAATATATAAGTTGAAAATTGGCAGTCCTGCATATACTGTTGTATTTAAAGATTGTTTTAATAAGAAAGATAGAAATGTAGATTATTCGGAAAATTTAGATGAAGAGTTTTCAGAGTATCATCTTGTGTATAAAGATGCGGGTTATAAAGGATTTGGAGATTACTCTGTTATAGGAAAGGATTATCAAAACTCTGGTTTTGCCCCTTATGCAGTAGCTATACATATTGTTTATTTTGATAATTATGACATTCTTCGAATTCGGCATTTCGTTTCTGATAGCAACGATGACATGTATGATCCAGCTAATAAATTGCATGAAGCATTAGAAAAGTTACATGACTGGATAAACTCTTCTAACTTTGATAGAGATAAAAACAACTCAACAGGTTTAAATCAACTTAATACTTTATTTATTGAGGATAGGTATCCTGGACTAGGTTTTTTAAAGAAATTAGAAATAATGCATCATTTGGAAATAATGAACAAATATCTAAGAAAGACAGGTAATATTAACCAGTGAAAATATGTGCGGGTTGCTTTGATGATGTAGATTTTAAAACAAGAATTCGAAGCTTAAATAAAAGAGCAATTTGTGATATTCATAATAAAAGAGAATATATTTTTGATACTGATACCGATGGACAACTCAATATTCAAACTGACCTAACTAGACTGTTAAATCTATATGAGGTGGTTGATTTTGAAACAGAAAAATATTTATCTCAGATGGATATGCTTCAAAGTAAAACTTTGATTGATAGATTGCAGTCAGATTGGCAAATATTTTCAAGCAAGTTGTCTAATAATGAAATTACGGATATTATATGTGTCTTATTAAGGGATTCATTCAATACTACTTTAAGTACATTCTTTAGAATGCCGTTACGAATGAAAGAAATATATGATCCAAAATTTATTAAAGAAAATTCTATTTTGATTGGTGATAGTTGGTCAAAGTTTAAAGAAAACATTTTACATAAAAATCGTTTTTTTAATAAAGACCTAAATGTAAAATTGTTGTTAGATTTAATGGGCTTTTCGATAACTGAATTAGAATCTGGTCAAACTTTTTATAGGGCAAGAATTATAGACGATTTTTCAGAAATCAAAACAGAAAAAGATGTTTTGATTCCACCTAAAAGCAAAGTTAATAGAATTGAAGGTAGAATGAATCCTAGAGGAATCGGTATGCTCTATTTGGCTAATGCAGAAGATACTGCTTTAAAGGAAGTTCGAGCTTCTTTTAATGATAATGTAATTGTAGCGCCAATTAAAATAAAAGATTCAATTAAAGTGGTAGATTTAACACAAATAATGCATGTATCGCCATTTATCATGTTGGATACAAAATTTCCAGAAATTTATCAATTAAATAAGGAGATTGTATCTACTTTTATAAAAGAATTGGAAAAACCAGTAAAATCCCATCCCATAAATTTAGATTATTTACCAACACAATATTTAAGTGCAATAGCTCAAACAAGATACGATGGTATTAAATATAGAAGTACAATGAAGTTACAAGACTCATCAAATTATGATGTTGTCCTTTTTAGTGATAAGGGTGTCACTACGTCAATTGAAGAAATTAAGAAATATAAGATTAACAAAGTGGAGTATGGGCGTAAGAAAATATCATCTTAATGACTATTAACTATAGGTTGAAAGCCAGAAGACATACCTATTCTTGCATGATTTCTAACTTTTCTACCCAAATTCAAGTATTATCAGCAATCTAAAAGCATAATTATGTAGTTTAAGGAAAAAGTGATAAAAATATAAGTATCGTAATCTATAAGTGTCTGTAATTTTTGATAGGTTATTATACTAAAATTGATCATGTTTGATAAGTGCAAATATTGTGCGCGTTAGTTTGTAAATTGGTGCAATTGTGATCTTCTCATAGCTTTGGCTATTTGAAGATCTTTTTTGTCATAATAAGCGATTTTATAGGTGATTTGTTCTGCCTGATGAATGATATTTTACTGGAGTTTATGCAAACAGCACTAAAATTGGTTGAATGTAACTGGTAAGAGTCCCACATTAGTAAAGAATTAAGCACTATTTTTGACCTTTCAACCTTTAGTATAATATTTCAATTTGATTAAGAAGGTTCCAAAAATCCGAACAAGATATTATAATAAACTGGCTATGGAATAACAGAAGGGAAATTGAACAGAGATGAACAAGAGAAGCACATTAGTTACTTTTGCATCAGCAGCTGTTTTACTTGGCTTGTTTAATATAAATAACAGCCTAACAGTTAAAGCTGATACAGTAGAGCAACCTGCAGTTGGTCAGAGAAATACTCAAGCTGCAACCACTAATGATCAAAACAATAAACCAGATCAAAATCAAGCACAAACTAACCAAAATAATGATGTAGCTACTGATCAGGCTCAAGATTAAACAACGCAAAATAATACGGGGACAAATACCACCAATAATACAAACAATCAGAACAACACTGGTGTTGCAGATACTACTAATACTGATCAAAACACTCAAAACCAAGTAGCTGGTGATACTACTCAATCTACTAGTGATAATGTTTCTAATGGCTTTAGTAATACTAGTTATAACCAAAATAACGACGCAGCAGTTTACAAGTTGGATCCTCAAACTATTCGTGTATTACAAACTGCAGATGTTAATCCTAAGGATTTAACTGAAGTTCAACTTAAAGAAGTTAGAAAGCTGAATTTTAACGATCTTGATAAAGATACCAGTACAAGATGGACCTATGATCAATATGCTGGCGTTGCTAAAAAGATGATTGATCAAGATGCCCGGTATCGTGTGCCATATTTTAATGCTAAGAAGATTAAAAATATGCCAGCAACTATAACTCGTGATGCGCAAACGGGTAAAGTGGCAGAATTGGAAATTGGGGATTCATGGCCAGTACAAGATGCTAAGACTGGTAGAGTAGTCAATTATAAAGGCTATCAATTAATGATTGCTATGATGGGGATTCCTAACCAAAATGATGCCCATATTTACTTGCTGTATAACAAGTACAATGACAATAACTTTAATCATTGGAAATGTGCTGGACCTATTTTGGTTTTAATGCAAAGCCAACTGATCAAGAATGGTCGGGTTCAGCTACGGTAAACAAAGATGGCAGTATCCAATTGTTCTACGCTGATGTAGACACTCGTGAGAATACTAATCATCAAAAGATTTCAACGGTTAACTTGAAGTTGAAGGTTAACAAGAAGAAAAATACAATTTCGATAGCTAAGAGAAGTCACCGCCATGTTTTATTCGAAGGTAATGGCTATCACTATCAGACATACAAACAATGGAAGTCTACCAATAAAGGTGCAGATAACGTTGCTATGCGTGATGCGCATGTGATTTCTGTTGGTGGGCAACGCTACTTAATTTTTGAAGCTTCAACCGGTAGCAATAATTACCAAGGAGAAAATCAAGTCTATAACTGGAAGAACTATGGCGGTACACCAAAAGAAGCTTTACAAAACTTCTTGAAGGTAACTGCTAATGACGACATGAGGAGTCGTGCAACATGGGCTAACGCTGCTATTGGTATCATTCGCCTGACCAAGAATGAGAATAATCCTAAAGTTGCCAAAGTTTTACCACCATTAGTTAACAGCTTGATGGTATCTGATGAAATTGAACGTCCAAATATCATTCCAATGAACGGTAAGTACTATTTATTCGCTACAACGCGTTTGAATCGTGGTGCTGGTGATGATTTGTGGCAACAAGCTGATGCCAAAGTTGGTGATAACGTTGCGATGCTTGGTTGGGTATCAGATCATTTGACTTATGGTTATAAGCCACTTAATGGCGACGCTGCAGTTTTGGTAGCTAGCGTTCCATTTAATTGGAGAACCTCAACTTACTCATACTACGCTGTTCCAGTTAAGGGTAAGAGCAATGAAGTGTTGGTAACTTCATACATGACTAACCGTGGTTTTGCTTCCGGTCCTAACAAACGTTCAACCATGGCGCCAGCCTTTTTGGTCAAGATCAATGGCGATACAACCGAAGTTGAAAACGTGGCTACAGCCCAAGGCGACTGGGTTTACGACAAGAAGAGTAAGCGCAAGTCAATGATTGTGAAGACGATTCGCGGCGCACATTTGAAGGGTGAACCGATTGACCATAGTTTGCTTAAGAAGGCGTAGAGTTGTGTTGATATTTAGTGCGATGTAAGGTTATAATCTGAGTGTTAATTTCTGTGGTGAGACAATTAACATGTTTGCGGTCTGCGTTCCTATTAACGAAGGCCGCTTTTCTTTTGACGTGGTATATTTTTAAGACATTATTGTTTGTTAATTCAAACAAGCTTTAAAAAACAATACTTTCGTCTTTAATATCAAGTTCGATTTAATACAATGATTAAGAGAGGACATAGAAATCACCTTTATTTATAAAATATTTAGTGGAATAGATTTTTTATCAAAGAGAACTATGTCCTCCTTTTTTGATGGAATAAAAAGCTATTGACAGGGAATAAACGGACAATGTAATTTGAATGGTAAACCTTGATTTATAAGCATTTTGAGGAATGAAACCAGCTCAAAAAGAATAAAAAATGATAAGGTTATATGCCAAAATGTATGCCCAAAATAAATAGGGATGCATGGTAAAACCTTAGTAATAGCAGTAATTGGAGAAGATGATATTTGATTCGAAGAAGTATCATGTTTGCCAAAGTATGCTAAACTAGAGAAAACTCTTAGTTATATATTTGCTGAGAGTTTTTTTCTGTTTAACAATGTTTAATATAAACAAGGATATTTTTATGAATGATAATTATATTGGCAAAAAGCTTAAGGAAATCAGAAAAAGTATGAATTTTACGCAAGGCGAAATGGTTTTACAAGGAAAAATTATTTCAGTTAGTCAGTATTCAAAAATAGAAAACGGAGTGCATGATATTGATGCTGATGTGTTTTTTAAAATTTTGGCAGCACATTCGGAAATAGATGGGATTAGTTTAATAGAGAAAATTCAAGCGTATTATTTTACCAAATATGGTAAGCGCAAGTTTGAAGATTCTAATACTAACTATTTATCGTATAAACTTATGCTTGCTTTTTATAATAATAATTTAGATGATGCAATAAAAATAAAAAGAAAAATAGATAGCATTAAAACTACAGAAGAATTAAAATTACGGGCAATTATAACTGTTAATGTACTTAATAATACCTTAGATAAATTAGACGATAAAACCAAAGAAAGGATATCGTATAACGCATTTAAAAGTGATAGTTGGACCCAAAATAGAGATTCATTAAGATTATTTAGCAATGCTATGTCAATTATGGATCCTGCTGTCTTGCCTGATTTGATGGATAGTGTATTGAAAACTTATAAAGATATAAGTTCTTTTCCAATACAAGTACAAGAGAGAATATCTTCAATCTGCATTAATTATTTATATGTTAATAAAGAAAATCCTACTAGTTTAAATTTGAAAAGTATAAATAAAATAATTGTTTATTTAGGAAAGATTAATGATGTGCCTAGTTTAATGTTTAACAAAATTTTGGCTCATTATTTTTATAGCTGGTTTAATTATGATTTTGAAGAAGTGAAAAATATTGAACGAATATTAAAAGCAAGTCAATGTAATAAATTTTTGGTCAAATTATAAATCATTTTTTCGTTTACGAAAAAATTGTTGTTAATAATAGATAAAGTAAGTATTGTAAAAATGTAGAAATTAAAAGGAGATGTTTAAAATGTTAGAAATGACATTGCCGTATATTCCTACGTTTGTTGTTACTGTAAGAGGTTAGTTATTACTTTCGTTTAGGAAAAGAGGGACAGCTTATGTTGGAAAGAAAACATAGAGATGTTTATGTACCCTTGAAGACGGTTTCTTTAGCAGACGGAACCATTAGTAGATGGTATATGTTGAGTTGGTACAAACATGATTTTGTCTTCGGTGTTAAAGAAGAAGAACCAGACGATTCAAGATCTTTTGAATTTGTTACTGCTTTAAATTAAAGGAGGTTAAGTTTAATGTTTATTTCTAAAGAAGGGATTTACTTTAAGCACAATCTCAATTTGAATGGCAATACTTTAGAAGAATATCGTCATGGATATACATTTCTATGGGATAACTGGATCTACAAGTATACAGGCCATATTACTAGACATGAAGAAGATGCGAGAAAGTTTGTTTTAGCTACTTCTTTGGCTTAAACAGTAATAACAAATAAAAAAGGAGGGCCTAAAATGAAGTCCTCCTTTTTGATTAATAGAGGAAAATATAATATGTTCAGCAATATTGAATATCAGAATCTTTCATTATGGATAGATAGAAATGCATCAAGTTATCTGGATAATTTAAAACGAATGGATTATTCAAAAAATATGAAAGAAAAGATACTAAAATTTTTGACAACATTAAGCAATCAAGAAAGTAATTATGACGAAAAATTGTCTGATTTTATTATGCAAGCAATGAATGTTAACAAGAATACGGTCTTTTCTTCTGAAAGTTTTTTTGATGAAACTTCTTTAGAGAATAAAGTATATTATTTGTTAACTAACTTACGTAAGTTAGATGCCGAGGAAAAGTTTTCTTTTATAGACGGATTATTTATGTATGTAGTTCAAGAACAAAATATTCCGATGGCTTCCCTTTTATATTTGTATGTTAGAAAAGACGATAAATTGTCTAAGAATTTTTTAGAATTTTTGCAATTTGAACAAAATATAGATGGTTCAATCGGAATTATTAATCCTTTAAGGGATAAAAATATAACTCCAAATGAGGTGAAAGAATGGCTGTTGTTTAACAGTCTATATGTATATATTGTTTTGCCATTAGTAAATAAAGAGATTGTTAAGGATTAAAATATGAGATTAAATAATGTAACAGTTAAATATGGCAGAAAAGTTGCCTTAGACCATGTTTCATTGCAAATTCATAACAAAAATAAAGTAATTGGTATTTTAGGTGATAATGGTTCAGGAAAAACCACTTTAATAAATTTGGTTTTAAAGAACATCAATAAGTTTAAAGGGCAGCGCGCAGTTACTGAAAGTATTGCCTATATGCCTGATAGGTCATTTTTATACGAAAACATGACAGTAAAGGAATCAATTAAGTTATTTGAAAAGGTCTTCAAAGATTTTGACAAAAATAGAATGTTACAGATCTTAGATAATTTTTCAATTTCAACTAATCTTAAATTGCATGATTGTTCTAAAGGGATGCATGAACAAATTCATTTAGCTCTTATTTTTTCTAGAAATACGGATTACTATATTTTGGACGAACCTTTATCAGCTGTTGATCCGGTTAAAAGACAATATTTTATTGACATTATAGAAAATTATCGTAGAAAAAATAGTTCAGTAATTATAGTTACTCACTTGCTACGTGATTTGGGAGATATGCTGGATGATGTTATTTTCTTAAAAGATGGAAAAGTAATTTCTTGTGATTCTCGAACAGAATTATTGCGAGATTATGGAGACTTAGAAACAGCTTATATTAAGAAGGTGGGAAAATGATTCAGTATATAAAGATTAGAGTAAAACGTTTAAGTGTTCTATTTGTGATTCCCTTATTAGTAGAGTTGGCTGTTTTCTTGTATGCAAAATTTAGTAACAATTCAGAAAATATTCTGGAATATCATGGATTATGGTACTTAGCTGCCAGCGCGATTGTCTGCTTTGTTTCAACATATCAACTTATTCAAAATTATTATATTGGTCACGATATGCTTTGGAAGGTATTGCCTTACTCTAAAGAAGTTTTAGCATTGATAGATATTGTGTTTTATATCCTTGGAACTGTGATTTTTGGAGTAGCTTATCAGGTAATTCAAACTATGATAAGTAAACAAAACTTTTATGGAAATGTATATATTCCTGAGAAAATTTTATCGCTAGCAAGTTTTTATTTATTAATAATGGCGATGTGTATTCTTTTTAAGAATATTCAAAATCCGTTGATTGGTAGAGGCTTAATCTTGGGTGTCAGTTTGGTAGTAATAATAGGACAAATCTCAACATTTTGGAATTTAAATCATACGATTATTAAAAGTTTTATGAGTGGTATTTCCAATGCCGGATCTATTAAGAATTTGGTGTATATAAATGTGCTTCCTTATATTTTCTTTGAAGTTAATAAAGCACAATTAGCGGTTCTTTCACATAGCTCATTTACTTTAAATAGTTCAATTTGTGTTATCAGCATAATTTTGATTTTGTTATCAATTAAGTTTAGAAAACTCAATTATATTGATTTGGTAGGATAGAATAATGGATGACGTTAGTACTAATTTACGGACTTTATCAGAAAAGATTTTTAATAATGCAGTAAAGTGGTTGGAAGAAAATTTAGAATATTTCGATCTCACGATTAAGAGAAAAACTGCTACAGATGATTTGCAATTTAAGTCATTTATTGAATTGTTGTTCATGATGAATATGTTTTATCCGCGGCAACTATTTAGTATTGAGACCAGTGATAAAATTGTCAAATTAGAAAAGAAAGTTTTGCATAATGTTTCGTTTAGTAGTTATTTCTTTAAAGATCCTACTTTGATATCAGGTATACAGGAAATTATTCATTTTAATAATAATTTTGATGTACATGATTTGTTGTCTAGAAATGAATTAGAGCATTTTAAAAATATGATACATGCAAAAATGGATATTTTAGCACAAAGAACGCCGTATAGATTACTTGATGCGACATATTCAATGTATAAGGCAAATGTAGAAACAAATCTTGCTTCGAGAAAATATTATTATGATTTAACCGTTTTACCTGAGAAAGATTTTAATTATCTTTATATATCAGATAGTAGTGCTTATTCTATAACACATTCTTTATTTTATATAACAGATATGGGAAGAGAGAAGCCTAGATTTCTAGATTATGCAACTATAAATAAAGTCTTAAATAACATGATAATTTTTTACTCATGTAAAAATAATATGGACATAATGGGTGAATGCTTGTTATGCTTGTATTTTATTAATAAAAAATTGATTAATAAGAAAGTAGCTTTAACAGCGTTGAAATTAATAGATAAGAATCAAAGTAAAGCGGGATATATCTATTCTCCTAGACACATAAAGGATAATAATTTGTCTAAAGAAGAAATGTTTTTTGAGAATTACCATACTACTATGGTTAATTTAGGAGTAGCTTATGCACTCAAATAAAAATATAGCTAATATTATTGAAATATTAAATAACAATAAATATGATGAAAAATTATTAAATGAAATATCCAATTGTGCGATGCTATTATGTTATTTTTATGATAGTAGAAGACAAGTAGTAGACAAAAAATATAAAATTATATTGGACGATATGATTTCTTCATTTTTAAATATGCCAACTGCATATGAAAATGTAGTTTATACTAATCCATTTAATATTTTTAATTTTAGTTGGATATTTAAGCTAACTAAAAAGCAAGAGAATATAGTCAAAAAAGCAGAGTTTGATACTAATGTATTAAAATTGATAAAAAGTAATTTTATTTTGTCTAATGAATTTCCAATTGAAATGAAATCCGCGATTTTGATAAATCTTTATTCAAAAGAGTATTTAAAAACACACTATAATGATTGGTATCATTTTGTAAAGTACAGTACCAAAAGTACTTTTGATAAAAGTTTGTATTTAACAAATAATATTATAAAAAGCTTGCTTGTATATAACAGTGACTTTATAGACTTTAGTAAAAAAGACTTATATGAAAAATTAGGTGTATATTTGTTGCTACATCAGGATTATTCTACCTTAATTATATTGACTGCAAGAGTAAAAGATACTTTTTTAACAAAACTAGTAAAAAGCATTGACAATACTTCTTTGTCACTTTCAGATCAATTTGGAAAAGGCTTAATATTACAAAGTGAAAAAAATGAATAGAATAAAATTAATAAATTGTACACCTAGATTTATTTTAGGCTTGTTTTTGAGTGCTTTAGGTAGTGTAGCGGGGATTTTTATACCATTAGAAATTAAAGTTTTTGTTGATAGTGGAAAAGAAAATGCTAATTTAGATTTTTCGTTACTGCTACCAATAATATATTTATTTATAATACAAGCAATATTACAAATAAGTTCAGAATTTGTAATTTATACAAATGGTGAAAATCAGATTGCAAAAATTCGGTCAAAAATAAATAAGCATATTCTAAAATTACCGATGTCGTTTTTTAGTGATGAAAGTAGTTCAGAAATAGCTGGTCATGTAATTAATGATACTAATACTGTAAAAGATTTTATGACAATAGAATATCTTTCATTTTTTTCTGGAGTAATTACAATAATAGGATCCGTTTTTGCAATATTTTCTTTAGATTGGAAATTGTCTTTAATGTTATTAATTATTTTTCCTGTAATGACATTGATAATTGTACCGTTAGGAAATATCGGAGGAAAATATGCGCAAAATATTCAAACTATGGTAAGCAACCTCATTAGCATAGCTAGTGAGAACTATCAGCATGTTAAGCTAATTAAATCAAATGTTGCAGAAGCTTTTGTGGCAAAAATATTTGATGTTAAAGTTAAAAAATTATATAAACAATCTGTTAAATCCGATATAATTCAATCAATTGTAAGTCCATTAGGTTTAATATTTTTATTTGGAGCCATAGGGATTGTTTTTAGTTATGGAGGATACAGGGTATCAAAAGGAACATTGACTGTTGGTACACTAATGTCCTTTTTAATATATATATTTCAGCTATTGAATCCAATTGGTCAATTTGCAGATTTTTTTACTGAATATAAAAAAGCGCAAGGTGCCATGTCAAAATTGAATGACATTTCTAACGTGAAAAAAGAATGTAGCATAGTAGATAACAATAACTTGGTTTTAAATATGTCAACAATTTACATGAAAAATGTAAGCTTTTCGTATGGTTCACATATTATATTAAATAAAATAAATTTAATTATCCCCAAACTTAAAAAGTTAGCAATAGTTGGACCATCGGGCGCAGGTAAAACGACTTTAATTAACTTAATAGATAGATTATATAATCCAACAAATGGAAAAATATTGTTAGGTGATTTGGATATATCATCTATTAATTTGTATAGATGGAGATCTCTTTTTTCAATAGTCTCACAAAGCAATGAAATTATATCGGGTACGATTAGAGATAATTTGTTATTTGGATTAAAATATTTACCCACAGATCAACAATTACTCCTAGCACTTGAAAAAGCATGTTTAAAAGACTATGTTGTATCATTACCGAATGAGTTGGATACCTTTGTGGGAGAAGATGGGGTAAAGCTTTCTGGTGGACAGAAACAACGATTGCAAATTGCAAGGGTTTATCTAAAAAATACGCCTTATGTAATCTTGGATGAAGCTACATCAAATCTGGATCCTGATACTGAAAAAATAGTAATGGATGCTATAAATGAGTTTAAGAAAAAGAAGACAGTGATAATCATTGCACATAGGTTGGCTACTATTCAGGATGCTGATATTATATATTTCTTAGATCATCATAAAATTACAGGTAGAGGCACTCATAAAGAGTTAGTAAAACAACATCCTGGTTATAGAAGATTTGTAAAAGAACAGATGATAAAGTAGAAATATTAAGACTTTTTAAAGAAATATAATCTATAATTGATGTTGTATATAAAAAATGATATAAGTTAATCATAAAGTATTTTAAAAATATAATTTTGATTATTTACTCATTCTGATAAAATATTGCTGCATTGCGCCAACATGTTGTAGTAATGTCAATATGAGGTTGTGTTGGATAAGTCGTAGAATAATGTTGCTGCTACTACAGATCTACGATGGATTTTGATGGACAATGTGGCAGTACCACCGTTGGGACCACGCTGGCGGATTTTGGTAGTAGCGTGGAGGTAAATTGTTAAGTATTAAAGGATTTTTTTACTTTAACTTCTCGCAACGCTACCAGTCTGCCTTTTTTGGAAAACTGAATAAAAATAGCAATGAGAAGCAAGTGTTTGTTTAATGACACTAGCTTCTTTTTAATTTTTGCGGATTATCAGGCGTTAGAGAATGTACTAATACTGATAATCCGTTTTTTTGTGGCTCTTTGTCAAATGGTGTTGATAAAAGTCAATTAAAAATTAAATAATAGGGA
>CAMEXD010000022.1 GCA_945947035.1 uncultured Mycoplasma sp.
GAAGAATATGAAAGAAAAGCAAGACTAGCATATGCAGAAAAAATAGGACAAGAAAGAGGAGAAAAAAGAGGAACAAAAATAGGAGAAAAAAGGGGAGAAAAAAGAGGATTTGAACAAGGATTAAAATTTGCAAAACAAAAACAACTAGAAATAGCAAAAAATATGTTATTAGATAATGTCCCATTAAATAATGTCATGAAATATACTAATTTAACAAGAAAAGAAATAAATAATCTTTTGTAAAGAATAGTAATTTCTGGTAATTTGCTAAAACCTATTTAAAAAAATCAATAATTATATTAAAATACTAAGTCATGGAAAGAGATTTTAAATATTTTAGTATAATTTTTTTATTACTTATTATCGTATCTTATATGATAATTCCAAGTAAAGTGGAAAAAACAAATTATGAATATGTTATAGATAGTAGTTATATAACAGATATTGATGTTGTATTTGAACAAAAAGAAGAGGAGGAAGTTTTAGATGTTTTTTATGGTACAATTACAGCATATGTATCTTATTGTGAAGGTTGTATAGGAATAACTGCATCAGGTTATGATGTTAGGAATACTATTTATTATAACGATTATGAATATGGAAAAATAAGAATAATTGCGGCAGATTCTAGTATTCCTTTTGGTACGGTAATTAGAATATCTAATATTGATGATGATGTAATAGCAATTGTTTTAGATAGAGGTGGGGCAATAGGATTTGGCAATTTTTCTCAAGCTGATTTATTATGTATTGATGAATATGTTTCATATAATTTTGGGAAAAAACAAAATGCTAAGTTTGAAGTATTAAGATGGGGCTACTAATTTGCATTTTATATTAAAATATGTTATAATACCTAAGCTTTAAGAAAAGAGGTATTCTTATGAAAGAAGAAAAAAAAGAAAATAATATTTTTAATATAGATTTATTGAAAAGAATTACAAGAGATTTAATTTCAACTATAATCTTTTTAGGATCTTTTTATTATACAATAAGTAGTATTTCTATTTTAAATAGTTCATTTGGTTATAGTTCTGCAGTTGAATTTTTAGATTATCTTGAAACTTTTTTCTTTAGTATCGCAGGTGTTTGCGTAGGTGCATTTGGATTTGTTCCTGAAATAAATAATTTACTTGATAAACGCGATGAAAAATTAGAAGAATTAGATGATTTTAGAATAAATAATAGAAAAGAGCTAACTCATTCTTTTTCTGATATTGATTCATTAGAAAAAACAAAAAAACAAATTGAATTTTTAATTAAGGAAAAAGAAAGACTTTTAAGTTCTGAAAATGAAAAAAATGATAATAATATAGTTAGAGTTAAGAAATAAGGATTCATTATTCTTTATTTTTTTCTTAATTTTTGATATAATTTAAAAAAAGAAAGGGTTTAGGATTATGTTTGTTGATGAAGTTAATATAAAAGTTATTGCAGGTAATGGTGGTGATGGTTGTACTGCTTTTAGACGTGAAAAATATGTAGCTATGGGAGGACCATTTGGTGGCGATGGTGGAAGAGGTTCTAGTATTATTTTTAAAGCTGATGAAGGACTTCGTACTTTAGTTGATTTAAAATATAATAAAATAATTAAAGGAGATAAAGGCCAAAATGGTATGGGTAAAAATTGTCATGGAAAAAATGCTAAAGATGTTATAATTAAAGTTCCTGTTGGAACAGTTGTAACAGATCTTGATACAGGACTTTTAGTATGTGATTTAAAAAATCATGATGATACTTATGTTGTTGCCAAAGGTGGCAGAGGTGGTCGTGGTAATACTAGTTTTAAAACTAAAGCTAATCCTGCGCCAAATTTTAGTGAAAAAGGAGAACCTGGAGAAGTTAGATTTTTAAAAGTAGAATTAAAACTTTTGGCAGATGTAGGACTTGTTGGTCTTCCAAGTGTTGGTAAAAGTACAATTATATCTAAAATATCAAATTCTAAACCAAAAATTGCTGAATATCATTTTACTACCTTAAATCCAAATTTAGGTGTTGTAAGAGCTCGTGATGGTAGAAGTTATACTGTTGCGGATTTACCTGGATTAATTAAAGGAGCATCTCTTGGTGAAGGTCTTGGAGATAAATTTCTAAAGCATATCGAAAGAACTAGAGTAATTGCTCATGTTATTGATATGTCTGGTTTAGAAGAAAGAGATCCATACAATGATTATGAAACAATAAAAAAAGAACTTAATGATTTTGATCCAAGTCTTTTAAATAGAAAAAGTTTAATTATAGCAAATAAAATGGATATGGAACAATCCAATAAAAACTTAGAAGAATTTAAGAAAAAATTAAAAGATGATGTAAAAATATTTGAAGTAAGTGCTATTACTGGGAAAGGACTTGATGAAGTTATAACTTATATGGCAGATGTTTTAGATGAACTTCCAGAAATAGTTGATGATAAAGAAAAATATGAAGATTATATTCTATATAAATTTGAAAAAGAAGAACCATTTGTAATTACTAAAGAAAATGATATGTTTGTTATAACTGGAGAAAAAATAGAAAAATTATTTAGAATGACTAAATTTACAACAGATGAAGCTGTACTTCGTTTTGCTAAAAAGCTTACTAGAATGGGTGTAGATAAAAAACTTGAAGAAATGGGTGCTGTTCAAGGCGATAAAGTAAGAATTTTAGATTATATATTTGAATATAGAAATTAATAAAAAGCCATAGAAATAAAATTCTATGGCTTTGTTATTCGATAAAAATTAATACTTGGAAAAGATAAAAATCTAAATTTAACAGTAGATGTTCCTAGTCCATTTGAAATATATATTGGAGTATTATTAATATTATAATATCCTTCATAATATTTTTCAGCAAGATATGGTAACCAAAAAGGTTTAATAAAAGGAATATTTACTTGTTTATTGTGAGAGTGTCCTGCAACAACAAGCGAAACATCATAATTATAAACTAAATCTTCAACAATATCAGGTTCATGAATCATAATAATTTTATAATCAGTATTTTTTAGTTTTTCATCATTTAAAATATCAAAAACTGGTTCACTATATATGGCATCATCACTACCAAATATTAAAATAGAATCTTCTTCTTTATAAATAATATCATAACTATTTCTTAATAATTTAAAGTTTGATTTTTCCATTATCTTTTCATAATTTTCATTAAAATAATCATGATTCCCAACAATAGCATATTTACCATAGGTATAGTTTATCTTATTTAAATATTCAATTAAATTATTTTTTTCTTCATTAGTTAACACATAATCATCTTCAATTAAATCACCAGTAAAAAGAACAATATCTGGTTTTAATTTATTTATTTCTTTTATAAGTTTTTCCATATAATTAGAATCAACTGTCATACCATAATGTAAATCTGAAAAATGAAGTATTTTCAAGCCATGAAAAGTATCATCCATATTAGAACTAGTTATTTTTATTTCATTGGTAGTAATAAATTTTGGTTCAATAAATCTAGCATATATTAGTATTAATGAAAAAATAATAAAAATTATTAAAAGAAGTTTGTGTATTTTTTTATTTCTTCTATTTCTTTTTTCTTCTTTTAACTTCTTATTAAGATCTTCGGTTAAATTTTTATATTTCTTTGTTCTAGTATCCATAATTTTATACTCCTAAAAGCAAACTGATAATACTAAAAGATACAATTATAAAATTATGTAAAGCATGAATAGTAATAGTAGTAAAAATATTATCAGTTTTTACATACATATAAGCAAATATCGCACCAAATATACCATAAGGTATTATATATAAAACTTCAATTAAAGATGAACTTGTAAGAACATGCATTCCTCCGAATACTAAAAAACTTACAACTATAAATAAAATATTATTTGAAAATACATCTCTTATTGATTTTCTAAAGACAACTTCTTCAGTAAATGGAGCAGTTATACTTGAAGAAAATAACATATAAAGAGGTAACTTTATTATTTGTTCTTGTAAAATTTCTTCATTACTTGCACTTTTTAAAGTTATTAAATAGATAATAATATTTGAAATATATATTAAAATAAGTCCTATAGCCCACCATTTTAATCCAAATTTTAAATATTTTTTAAAATTTTCTTTAAAATCTTTTAAATCATGTATCATATCATTATAATAGATAAAAAATAATAATAATATTTCTACTACTTCAATTAAAATACAAGTAATTGATAAAGTGTTTTTACTCATATTATTAAAATTAATTCCTAAGTATTTTAAGATATATAAAGCAATTGAATTAAAAGTAAGAAAAAATATAATTACCATAATTGTTTTAACAATTTTATTAATTTTTGAAGTCATAAATATACCTCCGCATAAATTATTATACCATGTAGCAAAATATTTTTTCATATTTTTTATAAATTACTATTTTATTTGACAAAATTATGTGATAAATGATATTATATAGAAACAAAACATTGGGGTATATTATGGAAGAAGAATGTTTAAGTATAAAAAATCTTATTAAAACTTTAAAAGAGTTATATAATTCTAATCTTTTTTTAGAAAATATATTAGATGTTTTATTAACAACAGGAACACTATCTTTTTGTTATAATTTTTTTAGTAAAGCAGGACTTATGTTTGTTGCAACTTCAGTATTTTTTTATATAACTAAAGTTCCTTTAAATATTTGTCTTTCAGTTTTGTTTACACCCTCTATTTTAATATTATTAAATGTTCCAATTGTCTATGGAATAAACACAGTAAAGATTTTAAGAAAGAATAGAAAAAATAATAGTAATAAAATTAGTAATTCATATATTAGTGATGATAAAAAAGAAATTAAAGATAATTTTAAAACAAATAATTTATTAAATGGAAATACTAATCATTTACAAAAATCAATGGTTAGAGTAAGAAAAAAATAATTAAAATATGATATATATAAGGTCATTTTACTTGTTTTTTTAAGTTTTTTCTAAAAAACATTTTACAAATTTGTTTTTTGTGCTATAATACTTGTAGCAACGAAGTGGGAAATTCCCACTTTTTATATTAATAAGGAGGTAAAATAATGGATAACTTAAAAAAATTAATTGATAAAGCCTTAGAAGAATTATCTTTTAAAGTTTTTGAAATAAGTTATAAAAAAGGTAAACCTAATAAATTAGAGATAGCTTTAGAAGGAAAAGATTCTTTTAATATCGACAGAATCGTTTCTGCTACTAAGATAATTAATCCAATTGTTGAAGAAAATTTTAAAAAGTCTGAAAGTTATGTTTTAGATGTTTATGGAAAGGAGAATGAATATGAATAGTGATGAATTTTTAAAAGCAGTAAAAATACTTGAAGATGAAAAGCATATTGATAGAGACACTATTTTTGAAGCAATGGAACTTGCTCTTACATCAGCTTACAAAAAAAATTATGGAAAACCAAATTGTAAAGTAACAATTAATAAACAAACTGGAGAAATTAAGGTTTATTCTTATAAAACTGTAGTTGGAGATATTTATGCAGAAGATGTTGAAGAGGAAGAATTAGATGAAAATGGTGAAGTTATTGTAAAAAATAAACCAAAATATAATGTTGCTCCTGAAGAAATTAAAATATCTCTAGAAGATGCTAGAAAAATTGATAAAAGATATGAATTAGGAGATACAGTTGATACTGAAGTAACACCACATGATTTTGGAAGAGTTGCTGCAAGTACTGCTAAACAAGTTGTAATTCAAAAAATTAGAGAAGCTGAAAGAGAAAGCTTAATCAGTGAATTTAAAGATAAAGAAGGAGAATTAGTTCAAGGTGTTGCAGAATTAGAAGATTCTGGAAACTATTATATTAACTTAGGAAGAACTAATGGAATTTTATCTAAAAAAGAATTAATTGGTGATGAAAAAATAGAAATGGGTTCAAGTGTTAAAGCTTATGTTTCTAAAGTAGATAGTAATAATAAAGGAACAATTATTTTACTTACAAGAAGACATCCTAATTTTGTAAAAAGATTATTTGAACTTGAAATACCAGAATTAGCAGATGGTTCAGTTGTTATTTATGGTGTTGCAAGGGATCCAGGTGTTAGAAGTAAAGTATCAGTATTTTCTGAATATGCTAATATTGATCCAATTGGTTGTTGTATTGGTGAAAAAGGTTCAAGAATATCTAATATAATTAGAGAACTAAATGGAGAAAAACTAGACATCATAAAATATGATGAAGATAAAGAAACTTATATTAAAAATAGTTTAAGTCCTGCTAAAAACGTTAGAGTATTTATTCTAGATCCTAAAAAACAAGAAGCTCTTGCTATAGCAGATGGAGAAGATTTCTCATTAGCATTAGGTAAAAAAGGTTCAAATGTAAGACTTGCAAGTAGACTAACTAAATATAAAATTGATGTAAAAACAAGTGAACAAGTACAAGAAATGGGAATAACAATTAAATAATGAAACCAAAAAAAATTCCTTTAAGAACTTGTGTTGTTAGTCACGAAAAATGTGAAAAAAAAGACCTTTTTAGAGTTTTAAGAACACCTGATAAAGAAGTAGTAGTTGATTATACTTTAAAACAAAATGGCCGTGGTGCTTATTTAAAAAAAGATGAAAGTGTAATATTAAAAGCTAAAAAAAGTAAAATACTTGATAAAGCTTTAGATGTTGTTGTACCTGATTCTATATATGATGAATTAATTAAAAATATATAATGAAAGAGGTGATTTTAATGATGAGTGTTGCTGAATACGCAAAAGATGTTTCTGTTAGTACATCTCATATATTAAAATTATGTGATAAACTAAATATTTCTGTAAGTAGTGAAGATGATATGTTAAGCGAAGATGATATCATTATGCTAGATGAAGAATTAAATAGTGAAGATTTAATTGAAGAAGAAAATTTCTTTGAAGAAGAAACTTTAAAAGATTTAAAAATTGATGAGACAACAAAAGATAAAATGAAACCAAAATCTGTTTCAAATAAAGTAAAAGAAGATAATAAATATAAACAAGAAAAAAAGAAAATGTATAAAAACAAAGAAAAATTAAAAGATAATACAAATGAAGTTGATGAAAAAATTGTTTTATACAAAGAAGGTATGACTGTTAAAGAATTAGGAGATGCTTTAAAAGTTAATCCTATGGAAATAATTAAAAAATTATTTAATTTAGGAGTCATAGTAAATATTAATCAAAGTCTTGATTATGAAACTGCAGAATTAGTTGTTGTTGATTATAATAAAGAATTAAAAAAAGAAGAAACTAGAGATATTGTAAATTTTGAAGAGTATGAAATAGTTGACAAAGAAGAAGATTTAATAGGTAGACCTCCAGTTGTTACTATAATGGGACATGTAGATCATGGTAAAACTTCACTTTTAGATGTTATTAGAAAAAGTAATGTAGTAAGTGGTGAAGCTGGTGGTATTACTCAAGCAATTGGTGCTTATCAAGTAAGTGTTAATGATAAATTAATTACATTTATTGATACTCCAGGACATGCTGCTTTTACTGAAATGAGGGCAAGAGGAGCATCTATTACTGATATAGTTATAATTGTAGTATCAGCAGTAGATGGAATAAAGCCACAAACAGTTGAAGCAATTGATCATGCTAAAGCTGCAGGTGTTCCAATAATTATTGCTATAAATAAAATGGATTTACCAAATGCTAATCCGGATAGAGTATTACAAGAAATGATGGAATATAATTTAACTCCAGAAATTTGGGGTGGAGATGTTTTAGTTAATAAAATTTCTTGTGTTACTAAAGAAGGAATTAATGAGTTATTAGAAAATGTTCTTTTAGTAGCAGAGATGAATGAATTAAAAGCAAATCCAAATAGATACGCAACTGGTTCTGTTGTTGAAGCAAGACTAGATAAAAACATTGGAAGTATTTGTACTTTACTTATTCAAAATGGTACTTTAAGACTTGGAGATCCAATTGTTGTTGGTAATTTCTATGGTAAAGTTAGAACTTTAAAAAATGATAGAGGAGTAAATATTTCTAAAGCATCACCATCAACACCAGTTGAAATAACAGGTTTATCAGAACTTCCTGTTGCGGGAGATAAATTTATGGCTTTTGAAACAGAAAAAGAAGCAAGAAGAATATCTGATGAAAGAAAAACAAGAAGTAAAGAAGCAAATACTAATAGAAATGGTATGACTTTAGATGATTTATTTAATAAAGTACAAGAAGGTACAAAAAGAATTAATGTTGTCTTAAAAACAGATGTTAAAGGATCAGAAGAAGCAGTAAAAAATTCTCTAGCTAAAATTAATATTGATGGTGTAAAAGTTGATGTTATAAGAAGTGGTGTTGGAGCAATTACTGATAGTGATATTTTACTTGCTAATGCTTCTAATGCAATTATTTATGGATTTAATATAAGACCAGACAATAAAACAATAGAATTTGCTAAAGAACACAATGTTGAACTTAGAATGCATACAATTATTTATAAGATAATTGAAGAATTAGAACAAGCTATAAAAGGTATGTTAGACCCTGAATTTGAAGAAAAAGTTCTAGGACAAGCCGAAGTAAGACAAATCTTTAAATTTTCAAAGGTTGGTCAAATTGCAGGTTCTCATGTTATTGATGGTGTTATTAAATCTAATTCTAAAGCTAGATTAATTAGAGATGGAGTTATAATATACGATGGTAAAATAGCAAGTCTACAAAGAGAAAAAGATAAAGCAAGTGAAGTTAAAAAAGGACTTGATTGTGGTATTACTTTAGAAAACTATAGCGATATAAAAGAACAAGATATAATTGAAGCATATGAACTTGTTGAGGTAAAAAGATGAACGAGATAAAAACTAAAAAAATTGGTAGTACTTTTGCAAGAGAAATAAGTCGTATCTTAAGTGAAGAAGTAAAAGAACCACTTGCTAAATTTGTAACTATTACAGGATGTGATGTAACAAATGATTTATCTTTTGCTAAAGTATATTTTACTAATCTTAAAGGTGATAAAGAAGATGTAATAAATTCTTTAAATAAAGCAGCTAATTTTATTGAACTTGAATTATCCAAAAGAATAGATATTAGAAAAATGCCACAAATTAGCTTTCATTATGACAATTCTTATGAATATGGACAAAATATTGATAAATTAATCGAAGAATTACACAAAGAGGAAGAGTAATTCTTCTTTTTTTGTCTTTTTTTGTAAAATAAAATTTGCTCAAAATGTAAAATGAAATTTGCTTTTTTTGTAAAATGATGTTATAATTAACTTATAAAAAGGAGGGGTACTATGAAGTATTTACCAAGAGTAGTTGATAAAGAAATTGATGAACTTATGCAAATAATGGGTGCTGTTTTAATCGAAGGATGTAAATGGTGTGGAAAATCAACAACAGGTTTATTTCATTCAAAAAGTGTAATTGAATTTCAAAATCCAGATAAAAAACAAGAATATGATGATATTAAAAATACTAAGCCATCCTTATTTCTTGTGGGTGAAAAACCAAGAATGTTTGATGAATGGCAAATGTATCCGGTTGTTTGGGATTCTATAAGAACTGATGTTGATCATACTAGATTAAAAGGACAATATATACTAACAGGTTCTGCAAAACCAAGTGAAGGAGAAACAATGCATACTGGAACTGGTAGAATTTCTAGAGTTTTAATGAGACCAATGAGTCTTTATGAATCAAATGAATCTACAGGAGAGGTATCATTTAAAGATATATTGGACGGAAAAGATATTAAAGGTGTATCTAATTTGTCCTTAGAAGATTTAGCAAGTATAATTGTAAGAGGTGGATGGCCTGCATCAATAGAAACAACAACTGATGTTAAATATAGATTTTCTAAAGAATATGTTAAATCACTAATTCATGAAGAAGTAAAACAAATTGATGGCGTTGAAAGAAATCCAGAAAAAATGCAAAATGTTTTAAGATCACTTGCAAGAAATGTTTCAACAGCTGTATCTAATTCCACGATTACTGGAGATGTAAAAAATACTTTTGATGAAGAAATATCAAGACCAACATTAAACGATTATATAAATACTCTTGAAAAATTATTTGTTATTGAAAGCGTTTTTGCAACCAATTTAAATTTAAGAAGCAAATATGCTCTTAGAACAAAGCCAAAAAAATATTTTGTTGATCCATCTATTGCAACAGCAGTACTTGATATAACACCAAATGATTTATTAAACGATTTAAAGACATTTGGATTTTTATTTGAATCACTATGTATGAGGGATTTAAAAATATATACTCAAAGTTATGGTGGCGATATTTCATTTTATAGAGATGAAAAAGATTTTGAAGTAGATGCAATTTTTAGGACAAGTGGTGGCAAATGGGGAGCAATTGAAATAAAACTTGGCGCAGGTTATATTGATGAAGCTGCAAATAACTTATTAAAATTTAAAGAAAAAGTTGATACTAATAAATGTGGTGAACCATCATTTTTAATGGTTTTAACAGGAACAAATTATTCTTATAAAAGAGATGACGGAGTATATGTTGTATCAATTGGAACATTAAAAAATTAAGATATTTTAAATATCTTTAGGTGGAATATTATGGATGGAATATTACTTATAAATAAAGAAAAAAATTATACATCAAGAGATGTTGTAAATATTGTAGGAAAATGTCTTAATACTAAAAAAGTTGGACATTTTGGAACACTTGATCCAATGGCAACAGGACTTCTTATTTTAGGAGTTGGAAAATATACTAAGTTTCAAAAAATTATGGATAAAGAAATAAAAGAATATGAAGTTTCTGTAAAACTTGGAGTAAAAACCGATACCTATGATATAACAGGAAATATTTTAGAAGAAGAACAAATAAATAATATAGATTTTGATAAATTAAAAAAAGATTTATTATCATTTAAAAAAAGGTATTATCAAGAAGTACCAATTTACTCTGCAGTTAAAGTAAATGGAAAAAGATTATATGAATATGCAAGATGTAATGAAAAAGTTATATTGCCTAAAAAAGAAGTAGAGTTATATTCTATAACAAATATTAAACTTATTGATGATACTTTATTCTTTAATGTTGTTGTAAGTAAAGGATTTTATATAAGAAGCTTAATAAATGACTTAAGTAATAAAACTGGTATTTTAATGACTATGAAAAGTTTAAATAGAACAAGAATTGATTCATTTAAACTTAGTGATAGTTATACTTTAGAGGATATTAAAAATAATAAATTTGAATTTTGTGATATAAGTAGTTTATTAAATTATAAAAAAATTGAAGTAACTTCTGATCTTGAATTTAAAATAAATAATGGTGCAGTATTAGATAATATTTATAATGATAATAGAATACTTTTTACCAAAAATAGTAAACCTTTTGCTTTATATGAAAAAAATAATAATAAATATAAAATAGTTTTTAAATTTTAGTAAATAAAAACTATTTTTTTCTTTTTATAGTTTACAATACAAATAAAAAATGATAAAATTTTAATAGAAGAATAGGTGAAGAGTATGAAAGAAAAAAACAAAAAACTTATTTTAACATTATCATGTATTGGAATTCTTTGTATCTTTATTGGAGTAACATATGCAATTATTAGTTTTGTATTTCAAGGAAATAGAGAACATACTATTGATATTAAAGGAATATCATTTTCATATGAAGAACAAGAAAATGGTTTATCTTTAACAAAATTATCTCCAATGACAGATAGTGAAGGATTAACTAGTGGCAATGATTATACATTTGTAGTATCAGCAACAAGTCAAGTATCAAGAGATTTACCTTATTATGTATATTTAACAATTGATAACGAAAATACATTAAAAAATGAATATGTAAGATTTAATATTACAAACGAAACAACATCAAAAACTATTGGGCCAATTAATGCAAGTGATTTAAATTTTAAAGTTAATAATGATTATTATTTAATAGAAGATACCTTTAGTTTTGATGGAGTAACAACAAGTATGTCTCATACATATAAATTAACAATTTGGGTAAATGAAGATTATGAAAAAAGTTTAGATTATACAAGTAGTAATAATGAACAAACAACAACAATTGGTGGAGAAACATTTAATTTTAAAATAAGCGTAGCAACGGGAATTATAAAACTTGATTCAAGTAATGCAAATACACCAGAATTAGCAACTAACATGATACCAGTATATTATGATGAAACAAATGAAGTATGGAAAAAAGCAGACGAAACAAATAGTGATATAAATAATAAATGGTATTCCTATAATAGTAAAATGTGGGCCAATGCCATAACAGTAACAGAAACAAATAGAGATACTTATGTAAAAGCAACTGCAGGAACACCAATATCTATGGATGATATAAATACAATGTGGGTATGGATACCAAGATTTAGTGCAATAAATGGAGGTTTAACTTGTTCATCAATAAAAAATCCAACAATAGAAGAAAATCCAAATTGTTATGATATTAATATTTCTGACGAAGATAAAACAAAATTAATTAATTATTGCGTTGACATAGGTGAAACACCAGAAGAAGAGTGTGAATATTTAATAAAATACAAGATAGAAATGGGTGAATTAGAATGGTTAGAAAATATATTAAATTATTATGAACAAGAAACAGGAGATAATTCAATTGAAGTAACTTATACATTTGATTCGACAAAATCACTAAAAGAATATAATGGAACAGGAGATATAAATAATCCCGGAGCATTTAATATAACATTCGTTGATAATAAAACAAGTGCCCATGATGCATTTACATTTGGAACACAAGAACTAAATGGAATATGGGTAGGAAAGTTTGAAACAAGTCATGAAACATTATCAAGTAGTGAAACATACAATAATTTAGGATGTACAAGTGATACCTGTAGTAATGCGAATGGAATAATAATAAAACCAAATGTACAATCATTAAGATATAATAATGTAAGTAATTTCTATTATGCAAATTTAAGTGTTAAACAAAGTGGCAATAGTTTTGGATTTGATACAACCAAGGATACAACACTAGATACCCATATGATGAAAAATAATGAATGGGGCGCAGTAGCATATTTAACCCAAAGTATCTATGGTAGATGTAGTAGTTTAACAAATTGCGAAGAGGTTTCAATAAATAATAGTGAAAACTTTTATACAGGTCGAAGTGGAGGAGCACCAA
>CAMEXD010000023.1 GCA_945947035.1 uncultured Mycoplasma sp.
ATCAATTCATTTATCAAATTTATTGTTTACCAACACTATTTGACAAAGAACCTAAAAATAATTCTTTTTTTATATTACTTCAATATCATCTTTATATATTATATTATCGATTGCTTCTTGAATTTTTGGATTATTATAATCATATGGTTCATCAGGATAAGAACCTAAATTACTTGATTCATTTGATAACGTTGATGGTTCAATTGTTTTTTCTTCTACTTGGTTTATAGTAGAATTAACACTATTATTATTAATAATATTAATATTATCATCAAATTCTTCTTCTATTGGTAAATTATTAGTTATATTATCATTATTTACTTCTTCTATTAATAAACCTTGATTAACATTAGTAGAAGAAGTATCATCCCATTTTACAAGTGGAACTATCTCATCTTCCTCTTCTATTTCTTTTTTTGTTTTTTGATTTAAATAAACTTCATTAATATAACTTTCTTCATCTTTACCTAGTTTATTTAACTTAAATACAGCATAAATAAATAATGAAATTATAACTATTGCATAAATACCAATATAATATGGCCTTAAAGAATCAGGTATAATTACATAAACAACTTTATTTCCACCATTTGTATATTCAAAACTTGTTCCAAGTAAAGAAAAAAGTACTAAAACAAATCCCATTAATTTATTTACAGTTAATTTACCAAGAAGATAAATATTAAAAAATGGAAGCCAAGCAAGTATTGTTTTTTTACCATATATTTTCTTATTTAATTTAGTTAATACAATTCCTAAGATAATATAAATTACAAGAGCAAAAATTAATACAAAAATTATAAATGTTCCAAGTATAAGAAAAATATCTTCTAAATTTTCCATACTATACACGTCTCCTATCATATATCATAATTCTATCATAGTAATTTAATTTTTTAAAGATATTTTAGTAAATATTTATATAATTTGCAAAAAAAAGAAGATTATCTTCTTTCTACATCTAAATAAACAGTTATATCATTTAGATTATATTTGTTAGTTAAATCTTCTTTTTTAATTATATCTACCGCTAAAGTTTCAGCTTTTATATAAGTAGAAAATTCATTTAATACTTCATCGAAATATTCATCACCATTATAGTAAATATTTATTCTATTTTCGATTTCAAAACCTTTTTCTTTACGCATATTTTGAACTTTTGATACAAGTTCTCTTGCAATTCCTTCTTTTATTAGTGAATCTGTTAATGTTGTATCTAGAATAACAAAGTTATTGTTTTCCATTGCAACATCAAATCCTTCTTTAGAATCGATTTTTACATCAACTAAATCACTAGTTATTTCTAAATCATTAAATTTAATACTTTCATGATTTAAAACTTTTTCTTTATCTTCAAAGGACAAATTATTTAAAAATTCTTGGAATGATTTCATATCCTTACCAATTACACTACCAGCATTTTTATAGTTTGGTCTAATTGTAAAGTTCATAAATTCATTTAAATTATCTTCAAAAACAAGTTCTTTGACATTTAATTCTTCTTTTATTAGTTCTTCTAAACCTTTTAAGATGTCTTTATTTTTACCATCAAGAATTACTTTACTTATTGGTTGTCTTACTTTAATTTTAACTTCTTCTCTAGCATTTCTTCCAAGTGAAATTAAACTTCTTACTAAATCCATTCTGTTTTCAATTTCAGAATTGATATAATTTTTGTTATATTTTGGAAAACTACTTAAATGAACTGATTCTTCACCAGTTAAATTTTGATAGATTTCTTCACTAATAAATGGTGAAATTGGTGCTAAAAGCTTTGATACCCCTACTAAAACTTCATAAGTAGTTTGATAAACTGCCTTTTTACTATTATCTAGTTTACTACCCCAGAATCTATCTCTATTTCTTCTAATATACCAATTTGATAAATTATCAGATACAAAATTTGTAAGATATCTAACTACTTTATTTAAATCATATTCTTCAAAACTTTCTGTAACATTTTTTACTAATTTATTATATTTTGATAACATCCATTTATCAATTTCTTCTAAATTTTCATAAGAAACATCAAAACATGATTTATCAATTTTATCAATATTAGCGTAAGTTGCAAAGAAAGTATATGAGTTTTTTAGAGGATTAAAGAATTTAGAATATACTTCTTTTAAACCATTCATATCAAATTTTAATGGTGTCCAAACTGGTGATACATATGGTAGATAAAATCTTACTGTATCTGCTCCATATTCTTTAATTGTTGTAAATGGTTCAACAATATTTCCTTTTGATTTGCTCATTTTTTTACCTTCTTTATCTAAAAGAAGATCGTTTACTAAGACATTCTTATAAGGAGCACATCCTTTAACAAAGGTTGAAATAACAAGAAGTGTATAAAACCAACCACGAGTTTGATCTATTCCTTCACAGATAAAATCCGCAGGAAATTGAACGTCAAATAATTCTTTATTTTCAAATGGATAATGATATTGAGCAAAAGGCATAGATCCACTATCAAACCAACAATCTAATACATCAGGAATTCTACTCATTTCTCCACCACATTTATTACATTTAATATGTACTTCATCAATGTATGGCTTATGGAGATCAAAATCATCTTTAATTTCTGTTGTTGCAAGTTTTTTCAATTCTTCAACTGATCCTAACATATGAGTATTGCCACAACTACACTTATAATATGGAATAGGACTACCCCAATATCTAGTTCTTGAAATATTCCAGTCTTTAGCATTGGAAAGCCAATTAGCAAATCTTTTTTCTCCAACATATGATGGATACCAATTAACTTTAGAGTTTGCTTCAACTAATTTATCTTTAAATTCACTAACTTTTATGTAAAAACTTGGCATAGAGTAATATAAAAGTGGTGTTCCACATCTCCAACAATGTGGATAATCGTGACTCATTTTTTGCTTTTTAAATAATTTGTTATTATCTTTTAAATATTTAATTACTTCAAGATCTGCATCAAATACATTCATGCCTTTCCATAAGCCATCAACATAGCATCCATCTTCTCCAACTGGATTTAAGATTGGTAAACCATATCTTTTACATACACTTGCATCATCTTCACCAAAAGCTGGAGCTATATGAACGATTCCTGTTCCATCTTCCATTGTGACATAAGAATCAGTTGTTACATAAAAAGCATCTTTTTCTACTTTTAATGATGGAATTAATTGTTCATATTTTTTATGTTCAAGAGTACTTCCTTTAAATTCTTCAAGTATTGTATAATCATCACCCATCACTTGATTAAGTAAAGCTTTTGCTAGAATAAATTTATAACCTTTACTTTCTACTTTAACATAAGTAGCATCAGGATTAACACATAAAGCAACATTAGCAATTAAAGTCCATGGTGTTGTTGTCCAAACTAAAAAATAACAATCTTCATCTACCATTTTAAATGGTACATAAACAGTATTTACAGTAACTTCTTTATAACCTTGAGCAACTTCATGAGAAGCAAGACCAGTTCCACAATGATAACAATAAGGTACTACTCTTGTTCCTTCGTAAAAAAGTCCTTCCTCATAAAACTTCTTTAAAATCCACCATTCAGTTTCAATATAGTCATTTTTATATGTAAGATATGGATTATCTACATCAATAAATTGACCCATTTTATTAGTTAGTTTAATAAAAGCATCTTCATTTTCTCTAACACTTTTTCTACATTCATTATTGAAATTTTCAACTCCTAATTTTTCAATATCTTTTTTTGATGAAATATTAAGTTTTTTTTCAACATGATTTTCAATAGGAAGTCCATGAGTATCCCAACCTACTTTTCTAAGCACTTTATAACCTTGCATAGTTCTATACTTACATAAAGCATCTTTTAAATTTTTAGCAACCATATGATGTAATCCTGGAAATCCATTGGCAAAAGCAGGTCCATCATAGAATACAAAATAATCATTACCTTTATCTATTGATTTTTGCAAAATATTAATATCTTTCCAATAATCGATATAGCTTTGCTCTACTTCAGAAAAACTTCCTTTTTTTAATTCTTTAAACATAAAACTCCTCCTTTTTAATAAAAAAACTTTATGACATAAGGACGAAAATATCGTGGTACCACCTTATTTCATAAAGAATATATGCACTTATTTACTATAACGCGTAAACCGTTTTTACATTTTTTGTAAAAAGCATCCAAAGTGATCTAAAATATATTTTTTAATTAGTTTCCACCAACCACTAACTCTCTATTTAAAATAATATATTTCCGTCTTTTTCATCTGCCAATAAATTTATACTAACACAAAAACTTATAAAAATCAATTACTTTTTAGTTTAACTCTAACAAATGGATATTCTTTTTCTTTAGTATTTGAATCAATATTCCAATCCCATAATAGTGAATTTATAATTGCACTATTTATATTTGTAATTTTTTCTCTATTATCTAATAAATAAAGAATATTTTGATAAATATAGACCATTTCTTCTTTTTCTTGACTGTTTTTTTCATTTATATTATAAAGAAAATTATATCTATGTCTTAAAGTATCTATTATTTCATCAATACTAAAATCATTTGCAATATTTATATTACAAGACTTATAACATTCAGGATGAGCATAAATTGCCACTAAATTAGTTTTACTAAATTTATAATCTAGTGAAAAACATGCATTACTATATGAATAACTAATTATATCTTCATCTAAGTATAATCCTTTAATAACAATTTTTATTCTTTCACAAAGATTATAAAGTGCTATAGGAAAGTAATAATTATCTTTAAATATTTCACAATATCTTGAATCACTTAATACTGAAATATTTAAATTTAACACATCTTTTAAATAATTTATCATTTCACTAGATAAAAATGTTTTAGAAGATTCAATTTTTTTAGTTAATTCATCTTTTGACTTTAAAAACTCATTATATTCTTCCATAAAAACACCCTTTTAATAATTTTTTTTATAAATATCACACCAAGAAATACTTCTTACTAATGTTTTATTTTCTTGTTTTTTACTTTTTATATCATCAAATGATATTCCAAAATCAGCAATTAAAGCATCACTTATAATTTTAGATAAATTTTCTATTTCTTCTTTATTATCTTGCAAAAATTTTATTTCTTCTTGTAATATTATTTCTTTATAATTTATATCAGCAATATTCATTGAACTTCCTAAACAAAATAATTTTGACTTGCTATTTTTTGATATTTTTTCTTCTAATTTTTTTATTTCTAAATCAATATTAATTGGACTACAAATATTAACTAAACATTTTTTTATAGGCACTAATCCTTTATTTACAAGAAGAAAATCAAGTCTTTGATCTAATTTATATAAGATATCAAAATAATTTTCTTCATCAATGCAAGTTATATTTTGATGATTTATACCTAGTTCATTAATTGTTTTAAGTGATCTTAAACAAATATTATAGTAAGCTAAATCCATAAAAATATCTAATTTATATAAAACTTCATTATATTTTTCTTGTTCAAAAACAGATATTTCTAAGTTTAATAAAGAATTAAGATAAGATATAGTATCGTTATTTAAATATAATCTTAGATTATCTATTTTTTCTTGTAATTCTTTTTTTGTTAAAATACCATTCATAAACTTTATCTCTCCTTAAAATCTTTTTTCATAAACATCAATAAATGATAATGATCTAACTAATTGTTTATCATTACCAAAAACGTTTTCAACCCCAAAATCATTTTCTAAACATTCATTTATTTTATTATAATCATCGATTGTTTCATCACTTACTGATGATAAATACAATATTTTTTTATTTAAATTAATAAGTTCTTTTTGTCTTTCATGATAAGACATAATACTACCATCACTATTTCTTTTTTTACCAGTGTTAATATTTTCTATAGCACTATTTAAAAATTCGATTTCTTCTTGTTTACCATTAATTCTAGAACGATAATAAATATTATATATTTTTTTCACATTACTAAAATTAGTACAAAAACTATTATTATAAGCAAAAAATATTTTATCAATATCACCTTCTAATTTTAAATAATATGAAAAGAAATCGAGAAAATTTACTAAATTTTTATTATGTAAATCAAGTTCATTTATTAATTTGGAACTTCTTTTACATATGTTATATAATGACAACATTTTAAATACATCAAATTTTTCTAAATCTTCGTCATAATAATCACTATTTAATACAGAAATATCTAAATTTAATAATGCTTTAAGATACTTATATTCACTGCTTGATACATTTTCTTTAATTGTTTTTAATTCTTTTTCCAAATAACCTTTAGTTGGTATTAATTTTGTTTTATTTAACATGATATCACCTTTATATTTATTTTTTTACTAAATTTCTTTTAAAAAAAGTATTTTATATTATATAATTAAACAGATTAAAAGTAAATAAAATAATTATCTTTTTCTTATAATTTCTTTATTTTTGTCATAATCTTCTAATATTAAATTTATTTCTCGTTCATGATATTTATTATCAGTTATTAAATCTTTAATTAATAAATCTTTTATTCTGTCATCATTTATTAGTTCAAATAATAAATTATCAATATTATAATTTATATTATTCAAATAATTTTCTTTTTCTTTTATTGAATGATTTATTAATTCATGATTGCTTTTAATTTTAGAAAGAATTTCTTTTAAATCTTTTAAAGAAAGATTATCAAGTGTAAATAATTCCATATTTTTAACCGACTCTTTTACATTTTTATACTCAGAACAAGGAATAATTATTAAATAATTAATTAAGATAATAGATTCTATAATTGTAAATATTAAAATAGCATTTAATGAAGACTTAATAAAGAAATTTAGCAAATATTTTATTACATAATTCACTGATGTAACAGAAAATATTAACCATAATGCTGCAAATACTTTTCTTATAATTTCTTTTTTTAAATTGCTTCTATTTCGATAAAAGTTAGCAATAAGTATTTGAAAATCATAATTTGTTTTTATTGTACTATTTATATCGTTTATTTTATTTATATAATCGTTATCTTTTTCTTTTAATAATTTTAATTCTTGTGATACTTTTTCTTTTTCTTCTAAAAAATACTTTAATTTTTCTTCTTTTTTTATTAAATCTTCAACCATAATTACACCTATTAGGGCTTATTATAAATACGTTTATTTAAAAAGTAAAGACTAAATTCTTTTTCTAATAATAATATTATTATTGCTATCTTTGTAATTTATATTTAATTCGTTTTCTTTAGAGTTTTTATTTAGTTCTTCTATTTTATTATTTAAAATATTTTTTGACTTTTCCAATTCATTTAGTATTTTACAGCAAATAATATGTTCTTTATCGCATATATTTATCATATTTTTGTATTTTTCTATATCACTTTTTAATAGTTTTATATCTATTTTTTTTTATAAAATCATTACAAATTTTGTAATTATATATTTTTTTATAAATAACAGGAATTAAAACTGCTGATGTAGTTAAATTAGCAACTAAAAATAAATTATTAAATAATTCTATTTTTATAAATGTAGATGATAATATAGTAAAAATAATTATTAATAAACAAATAGTCATTATAGCAATTATTTGCTTTTTTTTCTTATTAATTAACTTTTGATATTTCATAAAAGTATAATATTTTTTTTGTTCTTTTATCAATTTTTGATTAATCTTATATGAATTTGCTAAAAAATTAATATTTTGTTGTTCAACGCTATATAAAGATTTTAATAGCATCGTTTTTAAATCTATTAATTCTTGTAAAGCATTATCTTTAACATCCATAATATCACCACCAGTCATACAATTATAACATGTTTTTTTATTATGTAAAGAAAAAACACCTTAAAGTGTTTCAATTTCTTCTATTTTATTTAGTTGTTCAATTAAATTATTTCTAATTTTCTTTTTTATTATTCTTAAGTTATTTTCAAATGTTTCTTTTTCCATTTCTACTTTTTGGGCTTTTAATAGAGCATCATTTATTATTCTATTGGCATTATCTTTTGCTTCACTTACGATTAATTCAGCTTCTTTTTCTGCAAGAGTTTTTTTATCTTCGTTTGCTTTTAATAAAGCACTTTCAAGACTTTTATATCTATTTAGTTCTTCTTGAAGTCTTTTTATTTCATCAAGTTGACTTTTTATTGTATAAATATTTTCTTCGGTTTTTTTTATAACATAATCAACAAATTCATTGACTTCACTTTTATTATATCCTAAGCCATCAGAACTAAAATGCTCCATAATATTCACCTCATAATTCTATTACCATTCGTAATCATCAACATCTTGTTTAACATCTTTTGTTTCTTTTTTTTCTTCAGAAGACATTTTTCCTTCTACAGATACGTTATTTGGAGTACAAAGGAAAATTCCATTACCAAGTTTTTGTAAGCTTCCGTTTATTGCATACAAAGTACCACTTAAAAAGTCAATAATTCTTTTTGCTTTATCAGGTGTTACTCTTTTTAAATTTACAACTACTGCATTTCTTGCTCTTAAATAGTCTGCAATTTGTTGAGCTTCTGAAAAAGCACGTGGTTCAAGTAAAATCATTTTACTTCCAGAACCAGTCATTTCTTTAAAAGAATCTTCTTTGTAATACTCATCACCTTTTTCATCGCCAATATCACTGCCTACAAATTTCTTTATTTTTTCAAATGCCATAATATCCCTCTTTCTTATTTAGATTCAACTGATTTTAATTCATATCTAGCAACTTTTTTAGCATCTTCAGTTGTTGTAAGTGATAATGCTTTAAATTCATACTCTACGCCTTTTGAAACATTATTAATACCAGCTATTGCTTCACCTAAAATTTTATCTTTTGAATCATATAAATTAAATCTTACAACGACAAAATTTTGTGTTTCTTCTTCATTACTTACTAATTTTCCAGTAATATAATAAGCTTCGTCATAATCTCCTTTATAACCTTCAGCATAAAGTGTTTTATCATAATCTTGTAATGAACCTTCATGTCCTTCTAAAACTGTATATTCTTGATATTTTAATTCTTTTCCAACTTCTACTTTATCATCTTTTAATACAGAATATAAAAGAACTCCTAAAATAGCAATAATAACAACACCCACAACTAAAACAATAATATTTCTTTTACTCATATATATCCTACCTTTCTTATCTTCTATATTAAAAATATAACATCTTTTTAATAAAAAAACAAGTAAAAAGAGATAATTATTTATCTCTTACAACAGCATTTAGTAAAGTGCACACTTTTTCTATTATTTTTTTAAATAAAACATCAACTTCTTCTTCAGTTAAAGTTTTTTCATAATCTACAAAAGTTAATGAAAAAGCAAGTGACTTTTTATTAGATTCAATGTTTGAACCTTTATATAAATCGAATACATAAGCGTCTTTTAAAGTATTTGTACCATATTTTTTGATAACTTTTTTAATATCATCTGATGTTATTTCATCATCTACAATAAAGGCAACATCTTTTTTAATTTCAGGATATTTGCTTATTTTTGGATAAGCTATTTTTGAAACCTTTTTATTGTACAATTTTGTTAAAGAAATTTCTAATACAAAGATATCTGTTTTTTCAAATAATGGACTTACTTTTCCAAAATAACCAATTTCTTCATTATCAACATAAATGCTAGCACAAACTCCTGGATGCATCTCTTTATTTGGACAACTTTCTTTAAATACATATCTATTTTGATATCCTAAATAATCTAAAAGATTAGATATAATACCTTTTAAAACAAAGAAGTTAACAGGAATTGTATTATCTTGCCATGTAGAATTTACATAATCACCTTTCATCAAACAAGCAAGTTTTAATTCTTCAGTATAATCGTTATGATAAACATTAGAAACTTCATAGATATTGATATTAGAAACACTTCTAGCATCATTATATTTATATACTTTATAAAGTGATGATAAAAGTGATGTCCTTGTTGTTTTTCTATCCAAACTCATTGGTAAAAGTACTGGTAAACCTTCTTCATTATTAAATAAATTATTTTCTTCTTCACTAATTAAAGTATAAGTTTTAACTTCGTTAAGTCCTAAAGTTCTAAGACGTTTTGATATATCTTTTCTAAACTTAACAAATGGACTATAGTTACCACTTTTTATAGGAAGTATTGGAGTTTTATTAGCAATTTTATCAAAACCGTAAAGACGTCCAACTTCTTCAATTAAATCTTCTTTAATTCTGACATCAATTCTTCTATTTGGAATAGTAACAGTATAGATATCATTATCACATGTAAATGGAAAACCTAATCTATCAAATGAATTTTTTACTTCTTCTTTTGGTACAGTAATACCTAAAACTTTATTAATTTTTTCATAACTTACTTGAGCTATTTTTAAAGTTTTATCAACATTATCATAAACAACAGTTCCAGTTAAAACCTTGCCATCAGCATATTTTTCAAGTAAGTAGCAAGCTCTATCAAGGGCTTCTTTTGTATATTCATAGTTTAATGGTTTTTCAAATCTTAAACTAGCTTCACTTCTAAGTCCTAATCTAATTGATGTATATCTTACATTATATGGATTAAATAAAGCACTTTCCACTAAAATAGTTCTAGTATCATTATCTACTTCAGTAGATAATCCACCCATAACACCTGCGATAGCAACAGCTTCATCATCTTTAGCGATAACAATATCACTATTATTTAAAGTTCTTTCTTCATTATCAAGAGTCACTATTTTTTCATTATCACGAGCCATTCTTATAGCAATGTTATCTCCTAATTTTTCTTTATCAAAAAAGTGAAGTGGTTGACCATATTCAAGCATAACATAATTTGAAATATCAACTACATTATTAATTGAACGCATTCCTGCTGCTTCAAGTCTATTTTTGATAAATGAAGGAGATTCTTTAACAACAACATCTTTAACAATTCTTGTTTGATACATCATACAATTTGGTGTTTTAACATCAAGATGAATTTTATTTGATATATCATCTCCTACTTCAATAAAATTAGTATTAGGAAGCTTAACTTTTTTTCCTAAAACTGAAGCAACTTCATAAGCAAATCCTAAATGATTAGTACAATCACTACGATTTGGATTTAAATCAAGTTCATAAATAGTATCATCAAGTCCTAAATACTTGATTGGATCTTCTCCAACAGGAGCATCATCATCTAATTCATAAATTCCTTTATTATAGTTTTCTTCTGTTTTTTCTTCCAAACCAAGTTCAAATAAAGCACAAATCATACCACATGATTTTACTCCCCTTATCATACTTTCTTTTATTTTAAAGTTTCCTGGAAGAACAGCTCCTACTTTTGCAACAATTACTTTAATACCTGTTCTAACGTTTTTAGCGCCACAGACAATTTGTAATTTTTCATTTAAAATATCTACTTCACAAACGTTTAAATGATCAGAATCAGGATGAGGTGTACAACTAATAACGTGACCTATTACTAAATTATTTAAATTATTAGTTATAACATGTTCAACATTTACACCACAATTGGTAATTTTATCTGCCATATCATAAACGTTTTCATTCTCAATATCAACATAATCTTTAATCCAATTTAAACTTATTTTCACTTTTACTCACCTCTTTTATCAAAACTTTTACAGCTTCTTAAATCATTTGTATAAAATACTCTTATATCATCAATACCATATTTAATCATGGCAATACGTTCAATTCCAAAACCAAAAGCAAATCCTGTATATTTTTCGGGATCATAACCACAATTTCTTAAAACATTCGGATGAACAATTCCAGCACCACCAATTGTAATCCAACCAGTTTCTTTACAGACATTACAACCTTTTTTATTACATTTAAAACAACTAACATCGAATTCTACACTTGGTTCAGTAAATGGATAAAAACTTGATCTAAATCTTGTTTCAACATGCTCTCCAAATAGCTTTTTAGCCATAATATCAAGAGTTCCTTTTAAATCTGATAAAGATATTTCTTTATCAACAACAAGTCCTTCCATTTGAGTAAATTGATGAGAATGAGTAGCATCATCATAATCCCTTCTGTAAGTTTTACCAGGACAAATAATTCTAATACCTGTTTTTTCTTCATTAGCAAGCATTGTTCTTACTTGAACTGGAGAAGTTTGACTTCTAAGAAGTATCTCATCACCTTTAATATAAAAAGTATCTTGAGCATCTCTTGCAGGATGTCCTTTAGGTAAATTAAGCATTTCAAAGTTATATAAATCCTTTTCAACTTCAGGACCTTCGACAACATCATAACCCATTGATAAATAAAGTTCTTCTAACTCTTCAACTACCTTTTCCAAAATATGAGGAGCGCCAACAGATACATTAACACCAGGAAGAGTAACATCAACCTTTTCATATTTTAATCTATTTCTAACTTCTTCCATATCAAAAAATTCTTTTAACTTATCATACTTCTCATTAAAATAATTTTTGAGTTCATTTAAAGACTTACCATATTCACGTTTTTCTTCATTAGGTAAATCTTTAATTTTTAAAGTAAGTTCTGTAATTATACCCTTTTTACCCATATAAAGTGTCTTTAATTCATTTAACTTTTCTAAGGTATTAGCTTTACTTAAATCAGCATCTAATCTTTCTTTAACATCATTCATAATTTTCCTCCTTAAAATAAAAAAGTTTTATTCATCCATAAGGACGAATAAAACCGTGGTACCACCTTAATTTATAAGTTATACTTATCTTTATACCCTTAACGCGAGCTTACGACAAAGCTAGAAAACTGAATTCATAAAGTATTATTAAAAGTTTTCACCAACCACTTTTTCTCTAAATAATAATTATCTTTATTACTACTTTTTTCATAATTGCTTTCTACTTGTTTTATTTTATCAAAAGATATATTATTTTGCAAGTGGTTTTTGGTTAAATCTTATTTAAAAATCGTTATATCATACTAGCTTTAATCATGTTTAGAATATACAAAATCATAGTTTGGCATTGCTTTTTTTATACTTGACTTTTATATATGCATTATATTATCATAATTATCAATTAAAT
>CAMEXD010000024.1 GCA_945947035.1 uncultured Mycoplasma sp.
AGTTTGAAACAAGTCATGAAACATTATCAAGTAGTGAAACAGCAGATAATTTAGGCTGTACAAGTGATACCTGTAGTAATGCCAGTGGACTTATAATAAAACCAAATGTAGTATCATTAAGAAATAATAATGTAAGTAATTTCTATTATGCAAGTTTAAGTATGAAACAAAGTGGCAATAGTTTTGGATTTGATACTGGCATAGATACAACACTAGATACACATATGATGAAAAATAATGAATGGGGAGCAGTAGCATATCTAACTCAAAGTATCTATGGAAGATGTACGTTAAGTACAAATTGCACAGAAGTGGGAATAAATAATAATAGTAGCTTTACAACAGGATATGGAGCTCCTGCAGGAACAAGTGAAGATACTAATAATGGTACATATGAAACAAGTTTAGGAAAAGATGCATCAACAACCGGAAATATCTATGGTATATATGATATGAGTGGGGGTGCTTTTGAATATGTGATGGGCGTATATACAGATGGTACGCAAAACTGGTCTGGGGCAGATCCAACAGATAATTCAGGTTTTAATGGATGCTTAGGATATGAATGTGATTATGGATTTAAAACTGATGGCTTAGAATATCCAGAGAGTAAATATTATAATAGTTATACAACTGAAACAGCCTATACAAATGCTGGATTACAACATGCTTTAGTAGAAACACAAAACTGGTCTGGTGATATCGCGAGCTTTGTGACTTTCAGTTTTTCTTGGTTCGTACGTGGCGGTCTTTACTATAGCGGGTCGAGTGCTGGAATTTTCAATTATTATAAAAATACTGGTTCAAGTATAAATGTATATGGTTTAAGATCCTCATTAATAATTAACTAATTATCAAGCCTTTTCTTATAAGGTCTAATTAAGTTAATGAGACCTTATAGGTAGTAATATTTTGTCAAAATTTGTCGAACGATTTTAATAGAATATTCTTTGTTATATCTTTATAATAAATAACTTAAATGAAAGGAATATTTTATGGATAGTTATTTTGAAAAAATATAAAAACTTATTGAAACAAATGAAATAAATATAAGAAAGTATAATTACTATAAAAATGAAAGTTTAGTAAATACTTATTATAATATAGGAAAATTACTAGTTGAAGCACAAGGAGGAAAAACACGTGCAACATATGGAAATGAATTAATTAAAAAGTGGAGTGTTAAGTTAACTAGGCTTTATGGAAAGGAATATGATTTTACAAATTTATCAAGAATGAGGCAATTTTATATAACATTTGAAAATATTGGGCCAGTGGCCCAATATTTGAATTGGACTATTATCTGCAAATTACTTTCAATAAAAGATGAAAATAAAAGAAATTACTATATAAATATGTGTATCAAAAAAAATCTAAGTAAAAGAAATTTAATAGAATTAATAAAAAGTAATGCCTATGAAAGACTAAGCATAAAAAATAAAGAAAATATAAGTATAATAACTAAAGAAAAAGATTTAACAATAAGTGATATTCTTAAAAATCCAATATATATAGAAGTAGAAAGAAGTATTGATAAAATAAGTGAGAAACTACTTCAAGAATTAATAATAGAAAAACTAGAAAGTGTACTACTTGAACTAGGACATGGATTTATGTATGGAGGTAAAGAAGTAAAACTTGGAGAAAGCTACTTTTTATGTTATTTTTTAATACAGAATTAAATAGTTATGTAGTAATTGAATTAAAAATAAGAAAACTACAAAAACAAGATATAGGACAAATTGAATATTATATGAATTATATAGATAGAAATATAAAAAAATCATATCATAATAAAACAATTGGAGTAATCTTATGTAAATATGATAACTATCTAGTAATGGAATATTGTTCAAATAGTAATATTTATGAAACAACTTATAAACTTATTAATAAGGATATGGTAAAGATATAAATTTTTAAATAATTTAATTAAAATAAACAAGAAAAATAGACAATTTTCTTGTTTTATTATATAATTATGTCGAGGAATGTTTATGAAAAATATTTATGACTTAACTTTAAATGAATTAGAAAATTATTTACTTAATATAAATGAAAAAAAATATAGAGCTACTCAAATCTATGATTTTTTGTATGTCAAAAAAGTGGCAAGTTTTGATGATATGACAAATCTCAGTTTAGAACTTAGAAATAAATTAAAAGAAGATTTTGTTCTTGAAAAGCCAAAACTTATAAAAGAACAACAAGATGTTGATGTAAATAAGTATTTATTTAAATTATCTGATGGTAATTTGATTGAAACAGTTTTAATGAAACATAATTATGGACTTAGTTTATGTGTATCAAGTGAAGTAGGATGCAATATGGGGTGTATTTTCTGTGAAAGTGGAAGACTTAAAAAAGTTAGAAATTTAAGTGCTTATGAGCTTGTTACTCAGATACTTTATGTTGAAGAACTTACAAAATCTCGTATAACTCATGTTGTTATTATGGGAATAGGAGAACCTTTTGATAACTATGATAATATAATGAAATTTGTAACTATTGTAAACGATCCAAAAGGTTTGGCCTTAGGAAGTCGTCATATTACAATTTCAACTTGTGGTATTATACCTAAAATAAAACAATTTAGTGAAGAACCATTCCAAGTGAATCTTGCCATAAGTCTTCATGCTCCAACTGATTCTTTAAGAAGTAAAATTATGCCAATAAATAAAGTTTATCCATTAGATGAATTAATTAGTGTCGTAAAGGATTATATAAAAAAAACTAATAGAAGAGTAACATTTGAATATATATTATTAGATAATGTAAATGATAGAGATAGTGATGCAATAGCTTTAGCTAAACTTTTAAAAGGAATTAATTGCTATGTTAATCTAATTCCTTACAATGAAAGTAGTAATTTTACATTAAAAAGAAGTAATTCTTCACAAATAAGAACATTTTATGATATACTAAAGAAGAACAATATAAATGTGACAATAAGAAGAGAGTTTGGTTCTAAAATATCTGCAGCATGTGGACAATTAAGATCAAATAAGGAGGAATAAATGGAATCATTTTATTTAACAGATAAGGGATTAGTAAGAGATCACAATGAAGATAGCGTAATTATTATTAATAGTCCTCTTGGAAGTACATTAATGGCTGTTGCTGATGGCATGGGTGGTCATCAAGCAGGTGAAGTTGCAAGTTCTATCGCCATTAGTTATTTAGGCAAAAGATTTAGTGAAAGTTTTGGCAAAATGAGTAAAGTTGATGCTGTTGAATGGATAAAATTAAGTGTTAGTGAAATCAATAGTATGATTTTTAAATATACTGAAGAACATGAAGAAGCAAAAGGAATGGGTACTACTTTAGTTCTTGCAATTATTACTGATGATTATATTTTATTTGGAAATATTGGAGATTCTAGTGGTTATGTTGTAAAAGATTCTAAACTTCATAAGGTAACTCATGATCATACATTAGTAAATCTTTTAATAACTGCAGGCGAATTAACTGAAGAAGAAGCAAGAAATCATCCAAGAAAAAATATTTTAATGAATGCTTTAGGAATTAATGATCCAGTTGATATTGATATTTTTGATTGCAGTATGCAGATTGAAGGAATTATGCTTTGTTCTGATGGCTTAACTAATATGTTAACTGATGAAAACATTGAAAAAGTATTAAATGATGAAGAACTTTCTTTAGAAGAAAAGGCTAATAAATTAATAAGAAAAGCAAACAATAGAGGTGGAAATGATAATATTTCTGTTGCTTGTTTAAAGTTTACGAAGGGTGTTGAAAATTATGATTGTAAAGGGTCAGAAGATTAACGATCGTTATGAAGTTATAAAAACAATTGGCGAAGGTGGCATGGCTAATGTCTATTTAGCAAGAGATGTTATTTTAGATAGAAATGTTGCAGTAAAAGTTTTAAGAGGAGATTTATCAACAGATGAAAAATTTGTAAGACGTTTTCAAAGAGAAGCTTTATCAGCATCTAGTTTATCTCATCCAAATATAGTTGAAATATATGATGTAGGTGAAGATGATGGTAATTACTATATTGTAATGGAATATATCGATGGTAAAAACTTAAAGCAACTTCTTAAAAAACGTGGCAATTTAACTGTATCTGAAGTAATTGATATTATGCTTCAAATAACAAGTGCTATGTCAGTTGCTCATGATAGCTTAATTATTCATAGGGATTTAAAACCACAAAATATTTTAATTAAAGAAGATGGAGAAATAAAGATAACTGACTTTGGTATTGCAATGGCACTTAATGCAACTCATCTTACTCAGACAAATTCTGCGATGGGCTCAGTTCATTATTTTCCACCAGAACAAGCAAGTGGGAAAGGAGCAACTTTAAAAAGTGATGTTTATTCTCTTGGTATAATGATGTTTGAACTTTTAACCGGAGAACTTCCATTTAGGGGAGATAATGCAGTTGAAATTGCTCTTAAACATTTAAAAGAACCAATTCCATCTGTCAGAAGTATAAATAGTAATATTCCTCAAAGTGTTGAAAATATTATTATTACAGCAACCGCTAAAAATGCAAAAAACAGATATAATAATGCTAATGAAATGCATGAAGATTTACTAACATGTTTAAATAAAGAAAGATTAAATGAACCAAAAAGAACTTTAAAATACGATGAAGGTATATCAGATGTTGTAACTATTACTAATAATAAAAATATTGATGATAGTATTGTTAGTCAAATAAAAGAAAAAGATGAGGATAGTAATAAAAAACTTATCATTTTCGGAGGAATTTTACTTGGTTTAATTTCAATTTTAGCAATTGTATTTTTTGTCGCACCTATGCTTACTGAAGTACCAGATGTAAAGATACCAGATGTATCCAAATGGAGTGTAATAGATGCAGAAACTGAACTTAAAAAATTAGGATTTGAAGTTAATCCTGAAGTAGAAAAAGAGTCATCTAAAGAAGTTGAAGAAGGTCTTGTTATAAGAACCAGTCCTGCAGGTGGTAGAACTGTAAAAAAAGGAACTGAAATAACTTTAATTGTTTCAACTGGAGAAGTTGTTTATACAGTTGAAGATTTAACTGGAAAAAATTATATTGCAGTAAAAACAGAACTTGAAAAAGTATATAATTTAACTGTTTTAGTTGAAGAAAAAGAAGTAGAAAATACTACCGATAAAAAATATGATGATCAAGAAATTATTGGTCAAAGCGTAGAAAAAGGAAAAGAACTATCATCAGGTGATGAAATAACAATCTATATTCCAAAAATTCTTGAAAAATACCCTGATTTTAATGCAGAAGGTTGGAGCGTTAGTAAAATAGAAAAATGGGCTAGTGAAAAAGGAATTATTTTAACAGTTGAAGAAACAGAGACAACTCTTTATCCTGAAGGAACAATAATTAGTCAAAGTAGAGGAGTTGATTCTTACGTCACAAGTGGAGCTACTTTAAAAATAGTTGTAGCAAAAAAACCTGCTGATATTGAACCACCAACAGATAATCCACCAACTGATGATTCTTCTGATGAGGATAACCAATGAACGGCAGAATAGTAAAAATTCTTAGTAATGATTATTTTGTTTTATGTGATGATAAGACTTATGTCTGTAAGTCACGTGGTAAGTTTAAGTATGAAAACATATCTCCTAAAGTAGGAGACTATGTTTTCTTTGACGATAAAAATAATTATATATTAGAAATAAAAAAAAGATTTAATACCCTTGATAGACCACTTGTTTCAAATGTTGATCAAGCATTTATTGTAACAAGTTTAAAACATCCTGATTTTTCAAGTAATTTGTTAGATAAATTGCTTGTTGTATGTTTATTAAATAAAATAAAACCTATTATTGTTTTGACAAAAAAAGATTTACTTAAAAAAGAAGAATTTAAAAATTTAAAAAAAACAATTAAATACTATAAAAAAATAGGATTTAAAGTGCTTTATAATACAGATTTAAGAAAAATAAAAAAGTATTTTAAAAATAAAACAACAGTCTTTACAGGTCAAACGGGAAGTGGTAAATCATCTTTAATAAATAAACTTGATAAGACACTTAATTTTGAAGTAAATGAGATAAGTGAAGCACTAGGAAGAGGAAAACATACAACAAGATATACATCCCTTGTTTCTATGTATAATGGATTTGTTTTAGATACACCTGGATTTAGTGATATAGATTTAAGTATTTATTCTAAAGAACAAATAAGAGATTCATTTGTTGAATTTAAAAACTACAATTGTCCTTATAAAGATTGCATGCATACTAAAGAAAATGAGTGTAAAGTAAAAAAAGAAGTAGGGATAAAAATATTAAAATCAAGATATGAAAACTATCTCAAATTTATAAAATAGTTTAGTGTATTAAATATTATCTAGACAAAGAATATAAAAATGTGTTATGATAATCCCATAGAAAATAACACATTTTTTTGTGTTAATGGAGGTATTTTATGCAAACAAAAATTCGATATGGGGGGGGGGCAAGTTAAAAAACTGCAATTTGCAGTAATTCTAGCAATACTAGGATTTTCATCACTCTTTATAGGAGTAAGTTATGCAATATTTAATACAGTATTAGAGTCAAATAAAGATCAAGTAATAAAAGTAGGATCAATTGCTTTAAGGTTTACAGAAGAAAATGGTGGAATAGAATTATTAAACTTAGAAGAATTAACAGATGAAGAAGGAATAGCAAGCGATAATTATTACTCTTTTAGTATAGAAAACGTTGGAAGTAATGATGCTTATTATGAAATCAAGTTAATAGATGATCCAACAAAAACAAATACTTTATCTGCTAATTATGTAAGAGCAAATGTAGAAGTAGATGGAACATCAAAACCAGCAGTTAATATAGAAACTTCAGGAAGAGTAATTTATCAAGATACAATAACAGCAGGAACAACAAAAAATTATAAATTAAGAATATGGTTAAACTTTGGAAGTTTAACAACTGAAGAAAAACAAGCATTATTAAATCAAGAAGCGTATTTCAAAATAAAAATTGTTGCTAGTCAGATAGTAGAAAAAAATTTAGATACAAGTAATGCAAATAAACCTGAACTTGCAACAGGAATGATCCCAGTATATTATGATGAAACTGCAGGAGTATGGAAAAAAGCAAATAGTAACAATAGTGATGAAACAAATAAATGGTATGATTATGATAATAAAATGTGGGCCAATGTCGTAACAGTTTCAAGTACAAATAGAGCAACATATTTAAGTGCATCTGTTGGGACATCGATATCTATGGATGATATAAATACAATGTGGGTATGGATACCAAGATTTACAGCTACAGGTGATACAGCAAATTATAATGGAGGAACACAAAGTGCTCCAGGAGCATTTGATATAACATTTGTTGATAATAAAACAAGTGCCCATGATGCGTTTACTTTTGGTACACAAGAATTAGATGGATTTTGGGTTGGAAAATTTGAAACTGGTGGGTATGTTGCATGTTCCAATGAAACATGTGATATAAAAGATTTAGTAATAAAACCAAATGTTTCTTCACTTATAAATCATAAAGTAAGTAATTACTTCTATTTAGGAAGAAGTATGGAACAAAGTGGAAACATTTATGGGTTTGATACTGGCATAGATACAACACTAGATACTCATATGATGAAAAATAATGAATGGGGCGCAGTAGCATATTTAACTCAAAGTATCTATGGAAGATGTACATCATCAGCTTCTTGTACAGAATTAGGAATAAATAGTTATTCATTATTTATAACAGGATGTGGACCACAATCAAGTGGAAGTAAATCAAGTGGATCAACATGTAATGAATATAATTCAAGTTTAGGAGTTGAAGCATCAACAACTGGAAACATATATGGAATATATGATATGAGTGGTGGATCTTTTGAATATGTAATGGGCGTATATACAGATGGAACACAGAATTGGTCAGGAAATGATTCATCAATAAATTCAGGATTTAGTGGTTGTTTAGGAGAGGGTTGCAGTGGTACATATAGTGGCTTAGCGTATCCAGAAAGTAAATATTATAATAATTATACAACAAGCACAAATTATACAAGTGAAAAATTACAACACGCTTTAGTAGAAACGGAAGGTTGGTATAATGTTGATGCTGTTTTCGTAGATGGTAATTATCCTTGGATTATACGTGGTGGTTACTACCGAGGTGATTCTTATGCTGGAATTTTTTACTATGATAAATTAGATGGATATGACGGCGATAACACTATGAGTGGTGGTGGCGGTGGTTGTCGTTCTGTTTTAATTAAATAATTAATTATGATTTAGAATATGGTACATTTTATATTAATTATTTCTTTTATCTTTTTAATATAAATATAATTTTATAGATAATAGATAAAAATAAAAATAGTACAATAACAAATAATCAAAAATTACTTGTAAATAATTTTGTAAAAAATATTATTTTGAAATTTTAAATCTTTTGTAATTTTGATAAAATAATTTGGTAATATTTTTTATATTAAAAGAAATATGTTAATTTAATTGTTGTTAATGATTATAATAATATTATATTGTTGAAGTCAATAAAATAATTATTATAGAAATACATTAAATTTAACTTTTGACAAACTATTTATTTTGTGATATGATGAATACATCAAGGGAACTTGAATATATTAAAAAAGGATACGTTTGATTTTCGTTTATCAAATGCTTTCCCAATTTTTTGAGTTTTGCATCTGAAATTAACAAAGGTTATTTCAGATGCTTTTTATTATCTATATAATAAAGTAATTATTATAAAAAATAATAGT
>CAMEXD010000025.1 GCA_945947035.1 uncultured Mycoplasma sp.
ATATATAGATTATTTTATTATTAAATGTTATAATGAAAAAAATTAACTTTAGTAGGAGGAAAATTTATGGAACTAATAAAAGTTGGAGAAAAAACATATTATCTAAAAAATCCAACCAATATAGGAATATATAAAATGAATGATAACGATATATGCCTTATTGATGCTGGAAATGATAAAGAAGCAGGTAAAAAAATTCTAAAAATTATTAATGAACAAGGCTGGAATTTAAAAAGCATTATAATAACACACTCTAATGCTGATCATATCGGGGGATGCAAAGTACTTCAAGATAGAACAAATTGTAGTATTTATGCTTATAATATTGAAAAAAGTTTTGCTGAATACCCTATACTAGAACCATCATTTATCTATGGTGGATACCCATTTAAAGACTTACAAAACAAATTTTTACTTGCTAAAGAATCAATAGTCACTAATATAGAAAACAATCTACCAGAAGGATTAGAATATTTTAGTTTAAAAGGTCACTTTTTCGATATGATCGGCATTAAAACAAGTGACAATGTCTGTTTTCTAGCCGATTCACTATTTAGTCAAGAAACAATCACAAAATACCATTTATTCTTTATTTATAATGTAAAAGAATTCCTAAATACTTTAGAAAAATTAAAAACATTAAATGGTATTTTATATATTCCTTCCCATTGTGAAAGGACAAAAGACATAAACCCATTAATAGAACTAAATAAAAACAAAATAGAAGAAATTTCTAAGAAAATTTATGATATTTGCAAAGATGGAAAAACATTCGAAGAAATTTTAAAAATTATTTTTGATGACTATAATCTAACTATGAATGTTAATCAATACGTTCTAATAGGAAGTACAATTAAATCATATTTATCTTATTTATATGATGAAAATTTAATTAAATACGAATTCAAAGAAAACAAAATGTTTTGGAAACAAATTTAATAAAATAATTATAAATTAATTAATACAATTTAAAATATTAGGTATCCATTATATTCACATTTAACCATTCCAAATATAATATATTGAAAGGGGGTATTTATTTATGTATGGTTATGGATATCCTTGCTGTGGCTACGGCTACGGAGGTGGCGGATTTTGGATACTAATTGTAATACTAATTATATTCTTTATTCTATTCTGTGATAACGGCCGTGGTTGTAATCACTGCAATTGCAAATAACAATTAAGCACATGTAAAATGTGCTTTCTTTAATAAAATATTTCATATATTAAACTTTTTAACAACTTTAGCAAACTCTTCTAAAAACACACTAATATCTTTCAAAGAAGTTAAATGTGACATACTTATTCTTATTGTATTATTTGCCAAATCTTCCCTACCAGTCATTGCAAGTACCGATTTAGATGGCATATTACCGATTGAACAAGCCGTAGTAGTAGATAAATATATCCCTTTTTTTTCTAATTCTTCTATAACTTTTAAATTATCTATTCCTATTAAACTAATATTTAAAGTATTTACAATAGCATCTTTAGGTGAATTAATATGAACACAAGAATAATTACTTAACTCATCTCTAAGTATTTTATTTAACTTTTGAATATATCCCTCATTTTTTTCCAAATCCTGTGTCACTAAATTAAAAGCCGTTCTAAGAGCCACCACATTTGCAGTAACAGGAGTACCACTTCTATAAAAGGTTGTACTTTTTCCTCCATGTATTAATGGAGTTATTTTTATATTATGCCTATTTACTAAACAACCAAACCCATTTAATCCATAAAATTTATGCGGAGCAAAAGTAACGAAATCTACATCTTTAAAATCTATATTTGTTTTTCCAATAGCTTGTGTTGCATCAGTATGAAAAATACAATTGGGATATTTCTTAACAATTTTAGCTATTTCACTTATTGGTTGAATAGTTCCAAGTTCACTATCGACAGTACATATACTGACTAAAATAGTCTCCGAGGTCATCTCTGTTTTTAATTCTTCCAAATTAACCTTACCATCATTATCTAAAGATACAACACTAACATCATAACCTAAAGATACTAAATAATTACAAGGAGCAACAATACTCGAATGTTCTAATGAAGAAATAATTATATGTTTTCCCTTATCCTTATACATTGAAGCAATACCTTTGATAACTAAATTATTAGATTCACTAGACCCACTAGTGTAAATAATACCATCACCACTACATTTAAAATAATTAGCTATATCAATAGAACATTTTTCTATTTCTCTTCTTGCTTCTATTCCAATAGCATGATTACTATTAGGATTAGCAATATATTTTTTAGTAGCATTAACAAAATCATTCAATACCCTATCATCAACCGGAGTATTCGCAGCATAATCCAAATAAATCATAAATACCTCCTAAAAATTTAACATTAACCATTCTGGTTTAAATATTAGTAATAATCCCATAATAATCATAATTATAGAACTTACCAAAGCACAAAGCTTATTATATTTATTAGTAATTCCTGTAGCTTGCAAAGTAATCATAGAAATAGTAAATACAACCATATCATCAATCATATAAAAGAAAACATATAAAAGTAAATATAGTATTCTAGAAATACCAGTAATATTATTAATAGTAAGCATTTCTGTAAATATCATTGGAAAACCTAATGAACAAGCAAGTTCAATTAAATTAACACTTATAGCTAAAGTCGAAATACCCACTATTGATAATATAAAACTTTTACTACTTATTATTTTTTTAACCTTTGTAACTAATTTTTTCCTTTTCCTATTATCAACAATACTACATCCAGCTTCTTCTTTACGAATTTTTAAATATTTTCTCAAACTGAAAATACCCATTATTAATATAAATATAGCAATAGCAATCTTTAAATAACCTACTGTCGCAACTCCAATAATAACATTAATTCCAAGCATAGATAAAAAATATATAAATGCAGATATAGCCAAAAAAGTAAATCCTAATATCCAGCTTTTCTTTTTATCTTTAGTTCCCAAAAACATATTTATTAAGAATAATAGTATCCACATAGCACAAGGATTAAACCCATCAACAAATCCTAATACAATAGCAATTATTCCTAATGAAGAATTCTTCATATTAACTTTTCCCAATATAGGAATATCTATTTTTTTATTAAAATCATCATTTATTTCAGTATTTAAATAATCATTTATAGTATTTTCCATCATCGTTCCTATAGAATCAGAAAAACCAGAATAATATTTATCCCCTATTACAGTAAAAGGTACACCAGGTCCACTAAAATCAAAAATCTCTTTTGCTTCTTCCATCATTTTAGAATTATTTTCATCATACCATACTTCAAATTCATAAAAATTAACATAATCTTTATATTCTTTTTTTATATCTTGTAACCATTTCTCTTCATCAGCACAATGAGGACATCCTTCACCTTTAAATAGATAAAAATTTACTTTACCATCTTCTATTTCAGTATTAGTAATATAAGCCATTTTATTCTGATAATCTTCTGTTAGCGCTAAAACACTAAAAGGTAACAATAAAACAAGTATCAACAATAAACTAAATATCTTTTTTCTCATTTATACCTCCAAAAAGTCAACTATTTCATTATAACTTTTTTCACCAATTAATCTTTTTAACTCATTACCTTCTTCATCTAATAAAATCATAACAGGTAATTTATCACCAATATTATACTTAAATATTTTCTCTTCATCCATATCATAATCAAGTCTTGATATAATAAGATTACTATATTCTTCTTTTAATTTTTTTAAATGCTTATTCAATATCAAACAAGAAGGACACCATACAGCACTTATAACTAATAACTCTTTTTTCATTCTTCTCAACCTCATTATCATTTTAACATTTAAAACAATCTATATCAATAAACTCTTAGTTGAAAAAACTCAACACAAAGTTGAGTCATAAAAATCATCTATAATATTTCCTTTAAAATTATATAATAACCAAAAATAAAAACCCATAAACATTTCACAGTTCATATATTAATTTTAAACCGAAAGATCACTTTACTTATATTTTAAAAATTACACTCTCAAAGTTTTATTAATTAAATCAAATAAATAAGTCATATTTATGCAATATTTTCAAGTTTTATCCGCCATTTTCCATTACAATATGGTATAATAAAGTAAAAATTTCTTAAAAGGAGAAAAAAAGATTAAAATATTATTAGATACTAATTTATTAATATATAGAGAAGATCATTCCATAGTTGATGAAAAGGTATTAGAACTTACAAAAGTTCTTTATGATTCAAATAAATATAAAATTGTAATTCATCCAGCAACAATTGAAGATTTAAGTCATATTAAAGATTATAATGATAGAGATATATTTTATAGTAAAGTCAAAATCTACAATATAATAGAGAGACCTCCAAAAGCAACTGACAATTTTAATAAACTTGTAGGATGTTCAAAATTACCAAATGACTTAATTGATAATAATCTGTTATATGCAGTATATAAAGATTGTGTTAGTTATTTAATTACTAATGATAAAAAACTAAAAAATAAAGTTAAAAAAGCAAATATTGACGATAGAGTATTAAATATTGAAGATGCAATAAATTTATTTAAACCATTAGAAGAAAAAGAAATAAAACACCCGCATTTATACAAGATGAATATTTATATAATATAGAATTAGAGGATGTATTTTTTTCATCTTTAAAGGCTGATTATAAAGGATTTGAAGATTGGTACAAGAAAAAGGCAAGAGAAGGAAAAAAGCATATATTACTCGTGATACAAATAATAATATAGGATCATTTCTAATGATTAAAATTGAAGACCAAAATGAAGATTATTCAAAATTTAAAATACCATTTGAAAAAGATATTAGATTAAAAATATCAACTTTTAAAGTAGCAAATACAGGTAATAAAATTGGTGAAAGTTACATAAAAATAATCATTAATGAAGCATAAAAAACAATGTCAATGAAATATATGTTACTGTATTCAAAAAACAAGAAGCACTAATAAAACTATTTTGTGAATATGATTTTATACAAAAAACAACACAAATAATAAAAAAAGCAGATTCTAGTTTTGAAGAAGAATTAATTTTTGTAAAGAGCATGTGTGATAACACTTATCCAAACTTTGATTGATCAAAAAAAAATACTTTTATTGTACCAATTCAACAACAATATCACGAAATGTTATTCCCTGAATCTGAAAGTTTAACTCAACTTTCTTTTGATAATCTTCAAGGTGCAAATACTTATTCAAATACAATTAAAAAAGCATATATATGTAAAGCAAAAACAAAGCAAATAAAACCCGGTGATATTTTACTTTTTTATGCTAGTGAATATAAAAAAAGTATTACTACTATAGACATTGTAGATAATGTATTTAGTGGATTTTCTACTCCTGAAGAATTATATACTATGGCAACAAAAAGACCGTATATTCATTAGAAGAAATCAAATCAAATTTTACTACTGACTCAAAATTAATATTGTTTAAATATTATAAAACACTCATAAATCCTATAACATATAAAAAATTGGTTGAAAATAAGATACTTAAAAACATTCCCATGTCCATAGTTAAAATCGATTCAAGCAAAATTGAAAAACTTGTAAATTGTTAGAAAGAAAGCAAAAATAACCAATTTTATGCTATAATGGTTATATAATAGATGGGAGGCGCAATAATATGTGTACTATTTTACTACCGATTAAACCAGAATATGCAAATAAAATTGTTGAACAAACTAAATTATATGAATATCGAAAAAACAAGTGTAAAAAACAAATAGATAGAATTGTTATCTATAGTACCTCTCCTGTTAAGAAAGTAATCGCAGAGGTAGAAGTCAAAGAAATAATTTCTAATTCACCCAATCAATTATGGGAAGATACAAAAGATTATTCAGGTATTTCAAAAATTAAATATATGAAATATTTTAAAAATAAAGATATCGCGTTCGCATATAAGTTAGGAAAGGTAATTGTATACGACAAACCAAAAACATTAAAAGATTTAGGAATTAATTATTATCCTCAATCACATGTATATCTTGAAAAATAACCACTTTTTTTCTCAATTATAGTCATTCGTATTCATTAACCTCCCATATCATTTATTTTATCTCTAGTCATTAATTCTAAATATACTTTTTTATTGTATTCTTAATTAATACTACTGTACTTACATAGAACTAGCCTCCTTTCGCTTTTTAAATTAACGCTGACAGATCGCATTCTTATTATATCAAAAGAAGTATTAATTTCAAATAATCAGCACTAAAAACTTCACTATCACCAGATCATCTGTTTTTTTACAAAAAAAATCAATTCCATTTCTAGAATTGACATTTATCTTAATGCTCACAAATTAAAGTTCGAGCAGATTCTTCTATGGAGCGATAGATAAGATAATTTGAAACTATCACTATATAAGTTAATACAACTAACTCTATAAATAATATATCATATGATACTAAAAACTGTAAATAAAAATTATAAAATTTGTAAAAATGAATTAAAATGGTCGATTATATGATATAATAATTATAATAGTTGAGTTTTTAAGGAGGTTTATTATGGCAAATAATGCAATGAATGCTTTCGGAATGGTATTAGATAATTCCAGTGTATTAGAAAAAAAAGTTAGAGCCAATATAATTGGATTACTAGGTATTAACTCAAAAGATGAAAATTTAACTGAGTATATTCAAGAATGTGTATCACATTTTAATGTAAATAATATAGAACATAATTATATTGAAAGCATTAGAAAAGTTATTGATGAAGAATTAAGTAAAATTCAACAACAAAAAAAGGAAGACGGAAGTGTTGATTATTCCTTAATATCGGAGAGTTTGGCAAATAGACTTAGACAATTGCAAAACCAAGATTTTAGTTTAGATGATGATCTAAAGGATTTAGCAATTCAAATACCAAACAAATTCCCATTGTGTGGAATAACTCAAGAACAATTTTTATCCCATTTTAATAGTAAAAAAGAAGCAATTATGCAAATGATTAAATCTTACAATAATAGTATTACTGATACATTAATAAAATTGGCACCACAATTAATGGAAGAATTTAAACAATTAGAGAATCAAAATACTAATAATGTAATTGATCCAACTCCAGATAGTCCAACAATACCATCTTCACCTAAAACACCTTCTAGTCCAACATCTGCAGCAATTCCATTAGAAGTTTCCAATCAAAATAAAGAAAAAAATGATATTCATATGATGGTTACAAATGCAAATAGTCTTTCTGAATTATTAAATGTTAAAGCAACTATTGAAAAACTAAAGGCAAGTAATCCTAATAATGAACAAATAGATATAGAGCTAATGAATGTTATTAATAAAATTGTCAATCTTACTGCAGGAGAAAGAAAAAATATAAATCAACCCGATGGACCTGCACCGTTAAATTCATCAGCAGAAATTGGTAATTCAAATGAAAGTATGAGACAATTAATTGATTCAGGAAGTTATTTTTCAGTTTTACAAGGTATTTCAAATAATAATATTAATAAATATAGGGCATTTATAAATGATGGATTTAAAGTTATTTTTGGTAGATGGCAAGTTGCAGCTGAAAATACTAAAAATAATGAACAACGTAGAGCTTCATTTGAACAATTAAAAGAAATATACGAGAATTTTAAAGATTACTTACAATCAGAACAAGATACAATAAATATGCTTGAAACAACAATATCAGAAATGACAAATTACTTTATGGCCATTCAAGCTAGAGAACAAAAAAAACAACAAGTTTCAACTATACCTGATGGCATTAGATATAATTCAAGTAACAGTGATTTAAATCGTTCTGCAAGAAGAATGTAGTATAAAAGACGACGACTCATAGTGACAAGCCATCGTCTTTTTCTTTATATTTTTTATTGACATAAAAATCTTCAGCAGATTCTTCCATTTCATCATTAATATATTTAGTTGCTTTTTCAATTTCTCTTTTATTAAATATATTATGCTTTCTTATATATTCTTGATTTGTTTTTCGTTCTTCCGGATCGTAATCATGTTTAAAAGAAAATAAACTTAAAACTTTATTATTAAATAATTTTTCAACAATTTTTTGAATAAACTCAGGGATTTTTTCAAACACTTTATTTAGATGATAAATTAGATAATTTGTTTTTTCTTCTAATTGCTCATATTCTTCTTTAATATGTTTATTTTCAAACTTTAAATAAATATTTTCTTCGGTTAATTTATTAATTTCATCTTGCATTTTATTTTTAGATTTTAATACAATTTTATTATTTATCCTTTTCTTTTGGTCGATTTCATCATTTATATCATCTTTATCTTTATTAAGTTTAGTTATTTGTTTATTAATAGATTGTTTGTTATTTTCTAAATCAGAAACTTCATTTTGAAGATTAGAAATTTCTTGTTTAAGACCTTTAACTCTTTCATTAAAGAGTTTTCTTTCATATGAAG
>CAMEXD010000026.1 GCA_945947035.1 uncultured Mycoplasma sp.
TCAATTAATAAGAAAAAATTAAATGCATGTTGCACTTAACTTTTCATTTCACCAATGATTATTTTAAAAATTATCGTGAAAAAAACAAGTTATCGACCACTTTTTAGTATTTGACATGTAAAAGTGGTCGATAACTATCAATTTTTTTATAAATCTTGTCTATTATAAATAAAGTCTACTATATTAACATTTTTTATACCATCAACATTCTTTTGTAAAACTAAATCCAGTACAAATAAATATCTTGGATATAATTCTTTTATTTCATAAAAAGGTTTATATTCTCTTTCTTCTGTCTTTTTATCATCCAAATTTTTTGCAACTTGAATATAAAAATATTCATCAATTCCACGCCTTGCAATAAAATCGCACTCTAAATTTGCAATTTTTCCAACACTCAAAGCATAATTTCTACTTTTTAAGTATGAGAATAAAACATTTTCTAATACTGGTCCATAATTAATCCTATTATCAGTATTTAATGCAAAATATATACTTAAATCTGCTAAATAATATTTTTTTTCTTTTTCTAATGTTTTCTTTGATTTTATATCAAATAAATCACAAGAATAAATTATTTTAGCATTTTCTAACACTTCTATATATGATTTTATTGTTCTTCTATCAACCGATATTTTTTCTTTTTTTGTTAAATAATCATATATACTTCCAATTGAAATTATAGATCCAAAATTATTTATAACAAATTTTTGGATAACTTCAAAAAGTGATTTATCTTTTATTTTTTTATGATTTTTAATATCTTTATCAAAAATTTGATCAATGACATTTTTTGTATATAAAAGCCTATCTTCATATGTATTATAATTTAAAGAACCTGGAAATCCACCATTTCTTATAAATTCCTCAAATTCATGATATATATTAGAATCAATACTTTTATTCATAAAATTTTTCATATCAATATATTCATAAAAATTTAATGGTAACATTTCTATTTCAATATATCTTCCTGTAAGTTTTGTAACAAGCTCTCCACTTAATAAATATGAATTTGAACCTGTTAAGAAAATAGAATAATTTCCTTCTTCTCTATAAGCATTAATAACGTTTTCAAATCCTTTTACATTTTGAACCTCGTCTATAAAAAGATATTTAAAATCATCATCTGTTATTAAATTATCTATTGCTTTTTCTAATTTTAAAGGTGATTTTATATTTTTATATTCTTTTTTATCTAATTCAATATAAATAATATCTTTTTCCTTAATACCTTTTTCTTTTAATTCTTCAATAATACTTTTTAAAAGATAAGATTTACCACATCTTCTTATTCCTGTAATTACTTTAATCATTGTATCGTCATAAAAACCTCTGATTTTACTTAGATAATCTTCCCTTTTATATATCTTTTCCATCACCAATCACCATTTTGATTATATAATATTTTTTAAAAAAAAGCAAGTTATCGACCACTTTTGTATGTCAAACACTAAAAAGTGGTCGATAACTATCAATTTTTGTCATATTTTTAATATTTCTTATAATGAAAAATCATTTTCTAATAAAAATTTTTTTAACTTTTCTTTAGTTCTTAAAAGACTATTGTCAACTTTCTTTTTATTTATATCAAGTAATGTTGCTATATCTTTATAAGAAAACAAATTATATCTAAGTTCAAAAATATTAGCATCTAAAAAATTCAAATTATTTTTAAATTCAATAATCTTTTTTTGAAATTCAAAACTTTCCAACATATCAAGTGGATTTAAATCATAAAATAATTCATTTTCATGATTTTCAAGTGGTTCTTGATTAACATAGACTAAGTTTTTTACCCTAGTATGTGAAGTAACATAATTCATCATAATTCTTTTTATACATACTAATGCAAAAGTATAAAATTTAACATCTTTAGATTCAGTATATTTTTTTGAAGCAATGTATAGACCAATTTTCCCTTCTTGAATTAAATCATCGACTGAGATGTTATATTTACTAAACTTATTATAGTAATAATAAGCCCAGGTTTTAATAATATAATCGTACTTTTCTAATAATATTTGTAATGCATCTTCATCATGTTCACCAATCATGTAAACAAGTTCATAGTCGTTTTGTTTATATTCCATTTTTGCTTCTTTGTCTTACTACTTCATAAATCATAATTCCTGCGGCAACCGAGGCATTAAGACTATTTATTTTACCAACCATAGGTATTGATGCGACAAAATCAGATGATTTTTTGACTAAACTTGATACTCCATGGCCTTCATTTCCAATTACAATACAAGTACTTTCAAGATATGATATATCACTATAATTTTCTCCATCCATATCAGTTGTTGTAATCCAATATCCTTTATCTTTTAAATATTTAATTGTTTGATTTAGATTAGTCACCATACATATTTTCATATTAACTGCAGCACCACTACTTGTTTTCATAACTGTAGAATTAACAGAAACACTTCTATCTTTTGGAATAATAATACCATCAACTCCTGCTGCTTCACATGTTCTTATAATTGCGCCAAAATTATGCGTATCTTCTAAGTGATCTAGCATTACAATAAAACCATTATCACGAATAATTTCATCTATATCAACATATTTATAATCTCCTATATCTAAAACTATTCCCTGATGATTACCACTTGCCAACATATCAAGTTCATTTCTTGTTAAAAAATAGGGATTTAATTTTAATTTATCAATTAAAGATATAATTTTACTATCACTAAAATTCCTGTCTAAATAAATTTTTTTAATAGAACTTTCATTTTGCAAATATTCATAACAACTATTTTTTCCATACACTAACATATTTATACCTCTATTCATTTATGGTTCTTATTTTTGTATTATTATTACATTTTTTTGCCCTTTAAATTATTTCATATTCAGTTTTGTCAACTTTATCAATAAGTTTTACACCTTGTTTTAAAAGTTCATCTCTTATTGAATCCGCTTCAGCATAATTTTTATTTTGTTTTGCTTCACTTCTTTGTTTTATTTTATCTAAAATATATTCCTCTGTTAAAACACTTTCTTTTTCATCTTTTTTTAATAAATCAAGTCCTAAAACTTCATCATAAGATTTTATTATTTCTTTCTTTGTTTTATCATTCAAAGAATTATCTTTTAAAGAATCATAAACACAAGTTAACATTTGTGAAGTGTTTAAATCATTTGCTATAGCTTCTTTAAATTTTTCTTTATAACAACTTACTTTTTCAGTATCTATTTTTCCCTCTTCGTTTAATGATGAGGCTTTTTTTCTTAATTTTTCATAAGATATTTTTGCAACATCTAAAGAATCATAACTAAATAATAATTGATTACGATAATGTGATCCTAAACAAAAATATTTATATACTAAAGGATTATAACCTTTTTCTTCCAATAATTTTAGAGTTAAAAATTCTCCTTTTGATTTGCTCATTTTACCATTTTTGTCGTTTAAGTGTTCTGCATGTAACCAATAATTACACCATTTATGACCAAAATATGCCTCAGATTGAGCTATTTCATTAGTATGATGTGGAAAAATATTATCAACTCCACCACAGTGGATATCTAAATATTCTCCAAAATATAAACTAGCAAGAGTAGAACATTCAATATGCCAACCAGGATAACCAATTCCAAATGGACTATCCCATTTTTGATCTTGATCTTCAAACTTACTTTTCGTAAACCATAAAACAAAATCATAAGGATTTTTCTTAAAATTATCAAAAGAAACATCTGATCTTGCTCCTACAATTAAATCTTCTTCTATTTTTCCAGATAATTTATAATAGTCTTTTGCTTTAGATATATCAAAATAAATATTACCATTAGATTTATAAGCATAGCCTTTTTCTAGTAAAACTTCTATTACTTTAATATAATCATCAATATGATCTGTTGCTTTTTCTACAAAATCAGGTTTTTTTAAATTAAGTTTATTTAAATCATTAAAGAATGCTTCAGTATAAAACTTAGCTAATTCTTGAGGTGTTTTTCCTTCTTTTTTAGCGCCTTTAAGCATTTTATCTTCTCCAGTATCACCATCACTTGTTAAATGTCCTACATCTGTTATATTCATAACTCTTTTAACATTATATCCTAAATATTTTAAACCCTTTTCTAAAATATCTTCAAAAATATAAGTACGTAAATTGCCAATATGAGCATAGTTATAAACTGTAGGTCCACAAGTATACATAGATACTTCATTTTTATTATTAGGAACAAACTCCTCAATTTTTTTTGTTAATGTATTATATAATTTCATAAAAGGCCTCCCTTATAAAGATATGATATCAAAAAAATAAAGATTTAACAATTAAATTTTTTAATAACAAATAAATAAGATAGAAAAATATATTCTATCTTATTTCATTTTATTATTATTTTTTATACTTCTCCTAAAAATTCATAATAAATAGTTGAAGTAGACCAAGCATTTTTTGGATAAGCACTACTATCTTCACTTGTAAGATATTCTGTATTAACATCATAACTATATGTAAAATAAACAAGGTAAACATCCATAGAACTATCATATTTTCTTTGAATAGTTGCATTACTTGGAATATAACGTATAATATTAGAACGCCATCCTGAATTTGGATCATCACTAACTTTTGAAAATATATGATAATAACCTTTTAGAGCATTAAAATTAGTATAACCATTATAATATGAACCAGATACAGTTGTTCCATTTGCTACAATTTCACTATATGCTGGAGTCGAATAATATCTAACATAATTTGTTTCATATCCATCATCTTGATAATCATATATAACAACATCAAAACCTTCTCCAGCAGCGCTTCCTTTATTTACACTACTTCTTGTATATTTATTCCAAGCATATACTATTGCTTTAGTTTGATAAGTAATTTCAGATAAAACAGCAGTACTACTAACAGCAGTATCATTTAGTGTAACTTTATTATTATAATATTTAATATTATCTCCACTAATAGTAAAGTTACCATCATTATAATTACTATTTACAAAAGAAGTCCAAGTCATTTTTTCATCAAAATGATATTCATAATTAGTACTATTATAAGTTATATAAAATGTTTTATATGAAATAACTTCAATATTGTTACTTACATTAGATTCTTTATTATAATTACCATTTACATCACTAATTACATTTTCTTTTAGTTTTATATTACCTGTTGTACTTGTTTCACCTGATGTTATAGTAATAGTATATTTATAACCATTATCTATTTGTTCTTTAGATATATTGCTTATTGTTATATCACCAGTTACAATAAAGTTATCGCTTGTTAAAGTAGAAGAAGCTACACCAAAATTATCTGTACAATTCATGGTATAAACTGCATTACTATTTACTCCCATTTCGGATACATCAGGTCCATTTATTACACAAGTTGGCCCTTTTATATCATTAAAAACAACCTTTAGATTATTAGTTGATTCAACTTCAAAACTAAAAAGTGAATATGAAGTATATCCAATAACAAAAAGAATTAGAAAAATAAGACCAAATAAATAATAATTATGCCATAAATCAATATCTTGTATGAAAAAATTATATATTTTTGAACCGATTTTTGTTTCTTCTTCATTATCCTTATTTTCTTTTTTCATAATATCAGCTCCTATAACAAATCACAACAAAAAAGTGTACTACTATACAACTATAATATTAGCACACTTTTTAAACTTTTGTCTATATTTTTACTAATTTATTTATTTTAATATCATTTGTTCCTTCGATTAATTTATCAATTATTACATTCTCTAAATAATCACTAATTACTTTATCAATTTGCCTTGCTCCATATTTTTCATATTCACAAAGATTTATTATTTCATTTAAAATTTTCTTATTAATAGTAAATTTAATATTTCTTTGTTGATAATTCTTTTTTAATTCTAATACTTTTTTATTAACAATTTTTTCAATATCTTTTTCGGTTAAATTATTAAAATAAACAATATTAGTAATTCTATTTAAGAATTCTATACCAAAGAAATCCTGTAGTTCTTTAAAATTTGCTTCTTCTTTTTTGGAATTAAATCCAATGTTATTAGTACTTGTTCCTAAATTAGAAGTCATAATAATTATTGTATTGTCAAATCTAATAGTATTTTTTTTAGAATCTTTTATTTTTCCTTCATCTAATATTTGTAAAAACAAGTTAAGTACTTCTTTACAAGATTTTTCAACTTCATCTAAGAGTATAACAGAGTATGGTTTATCTCTAACTTCTTCAAAAACATTTTTATTGTCATCATAACCAACATATCCTGCGGGACTTCCTATTAGTTTACTTATTGAATGTGGTTCTTTATATTCACTCATATCTATTCTTATAAAATTATCAACGCCATAACAAAGTTTAGCGTATTCTTTAGCAAGAAGTGTTTTACCCACTCCAGTTTTACCTACAAAAAGATAAGAATAAGGAGCATTTGTTTTTTTATAACCATATCTTATTTTTTTAGTTGTATTATATAATACATTTACGGCATCTTCTTGTCCTATTACAATATTATTTAATTTAGTTCTAAAGTTTTTTAGATCTTGACTATTTTCTTTTTCATATACTGGAATTTTACTTTTTTCATATATAACTTCCTTAACATCTTTTATAGTAACAACTTTTAATGACTCTTCATTACTATTTTTTAATTCCAATTTATTAAGTTCATCAAATAGTTTATTTTCTTCTTTTTTGTATGATACAGCATCAGCAAAATTATTGTTTATTATCGATGTATTTTTTAATTTTTTTGTTATTTGAATTTTGCTTTTTAATTCTTCTAATTGTTCCTCTTTTTTACTTGTTGTAATTGATACTTTAGAACATACTTCATCTAAAATATCTATTGCTTTATCTGGCATTTTTCTGTCATAAATATATTTATTTGATAGTTCCACTATAGAATTTATTATGGAATCACTTAGTTTTACTTTATGATAACCTTCATATATTGGCGTTAATTTTTTTAAAATATCTGATACAACTTCAAGGGATGGTTCTTTTACTTCTAAAATTTGAAATCTTCTTTCTAATGCTTTATCTTTTTCTATAAATTTTTTGTATTCTTCAGTAGTTGTTGCTCCAATTATTTTTATTTTACCACGGGCTAAGGCTGGTTTTAATATATTTGAAGCATCAATTGCTCCTTCTGCTCCACCTGCGCCAACTAAAGTATGTATTTCATCTATAAATACTATCACATCATCACATTTTTCTAGTTCTTTTATAATTTTTCCTAGTCTTTCTTCAAATTCTCCACGATATTTTGTACCTGCGACTAAATTAGCCATTGATATTGAAATAATTTTTTTATTTTTTAAAGTATATACTTTATCGTTTTCTATCATTCTAGCCAATTCTTCTACTATTGCAGTTTTACCAACTCCAGCTTCTCCAATTAATAAAGGATTATTTTTACATCTTCTTGATAGTATCTCTATCATTCTTTTTATTTCTTTATCACGTCCTATAACAGGATCAATTTCATTATTTTTTACTTTTTCATTTAAATTAACACCAAAACTATCTATTAACATTTTACTTTTTTTATGAGGTTTTACATTTTTAGTTAAAAATTCTTCATACATTTTAGATACATTAATATTCATTCCTATCATTATTCTTATTGCTATTCCATCTCCTTCTTCAAGAAGTGAAAGTAATAAGTCATTAACATCAACATATTCTTTTCCTTTATCTATCGCATTATCTGATGCTACTTGTAACACATTTCTTAGAAGAGGAGTATATAAATAAAAATCATTGCTTTCTTTTCCTAAGCCAACAATATTTATTAATTCTGTTTTAAAGGATTTATATGTTACTCCATATTTTTCTAGTTTTTCTATTATATCTTTATTACCACATTTTAAAATTGATAAAAATAAGTGCTCACTTCCTATATAAGGATGTCTTAAATTAACCATTTCACTTCTCATATTTACTAATACTTTCTTTGCTTCTTCATCAAATTTTTTAAACATAATTATCCTCCTTTAATATTCTATGTTTATAATGATTGAAAAATTTATTTTTTAGTCAAAATAAAAAAAACAAAATGCAACAAGAAAAGTGAAAAAATAATATAATTATTTTTTCCTTAAGAATTCCAATGG
>CAMEXD010000027.1 GCA_945947035.1 uncultured Mycoplasma sp.
TCAAACAGGTCCAAATGGACTTTTTATTTTCTATCAAGTGTTCAATTTAATTTTACAATCGGCGAATTTATCAAAGTTATCATTTACGAAAAAGCTTATCTAATTTATATGCTTATAAAAGAAGTATGTTGAATATGAATGAAATAAATTCAAATAATTAAAGAAATAAGCTATGAGATTTATAATGCAATTTATCGGGCAAAAAAAGTTCCGTAGCGGTTGAGTTATTTATTGTGATATGATCTGATGGATGATTAAATTCCATTAACTAAGCAGTTGCTGAATGACTATGAGCAGACTCATGCTTCTACAATTGCTGTAATGAAGGTCCCACACAAGGAAGTCTCAAAGTATGGTGTCATTGCGCCAGATGGCAAGGTCAACGACAGTCTTTATAATGTGAAGAATTTTGTTGAAAAGCCAGCTATTGATAAAGCACCAAGTGATTTAGCAATCATAGGCCGTTATTTACTGACACCAAAAATTTTTGACATTTTAGCTGAAACCAAGCCCGGTAGAGGTGGAGAAGTACAACTGACTGATGCAATTGATACATTGAACAAGACGCAAAGGGTATTTGCCCATGTGTTCAATGGAAAGCGACATGATGTTGGTAATAAAGAAGGCTATCTCGAAACCTCGATTGAGTATGGCTTGAGCCATCCCGAAACCAAGGATGATCTGCGCAAGTATATTTTGAAATTGGCACAAAAGTTAAGTTAACAGTAACTTAGTGTTGTATAATATTGAAGAACAACCTTTTATAATCAAAGATGGCCAGCGCAAATGCTGGCTTTTTGTTTTGGGTGGACATTTTTTGTCATAACGAGGTTGACCGCAAACGTCAAATAGTAAAGAATATGATTAATGTGGAATGGATGCAATAGATTGCTTAAAGGGCATCCTGAGTAGTGGATTTTTAAGATGGAGAGTAATGAGGAAGGGCTTCAAGAATTGGTAAAGAAATTTTGTTACTCTGAATGAAAATGAATCTTACATGGAGCCAGAGAAAGAGCTACATGAGTTGTTGGTATGGAACAAAACGATGATAGCATAGCCGGTTGCATGAGGTTTTGAGTGTGCCATATCATAGATTGGTTGAAGCTAAAAGGAACGACATATATTGAAAAATAATATTTTTGAAGGATATGGATTTGTACAGTCAAATACATTTGGAATTATAAGTGAGATTAATAAAGAGGACTTTAAAGATTATTATTGCCTGTTAAGCAAATTGAAATGCAGTCAGGATTTATATATTGCATATCGCAATGTACAAATGCAATATAATCTTTTTGTTAATTTAGCTGATCAATATAGTGCTGGAAAGATAAATGATGATAATATTTTTAAAATATTAGAAAGTGTAATAACAGCTTATATTATGCTGCATAGGACATTTGTGGAAAATTGTAAAGCTTTTGGAAGGATATATTCTAAAGCTAAGTCTGATATTTCAAATTTAATCATTGATTTGCAAAATAAAGAATCGGAGCAAAATATTAAGGTATTGCGTGATTATGCAATGCATACTAGTATTCCTATGAGTAATATTTCTATAGGTACAGTTGTAAATTACAAGAAGAATAGTTTAAAAACAATGTCAGTGGAAATTATTGCCAAAAAAATGGATAAGCATGACTTGAGCAATTGGGACAAACAGATAATCGATAATTGGAGATAATTAAAGAAATAAATAATGCCTGGAATAATTTGCAAGTTTTTTCAAGAAAGGTATTTCATGCTTATATAAATTCATATATATCAGAAAACTTAATAAAGAAAGTACAAAGTGATAAAAAATTGTGGATGAGCAGGCTTATTCCATATAGAACAATTGGGATAACGTATCAACCTAAAAATAGTATCCCTAAACAAACTATTTTTATGGATAATGATGCTTTAGCATATTGTATAAATATATTGCTAGAAAATTGAAAGACATTTTTGTGATAATGCTTTATTCAAAAAATTACGAAATTGTCAAAGAAAAAATAGATAACAATATGTTAGATGAATATGAATTTGAAAATATACCTACGAAAGAAAATGGAAATAAATTATTTATTAGTGGAGTTTAAAAAATGAAAAATCAATTTAGTCTAGAAATTGATGAAGTAAGTGCAACAGAAAATTATGAACATATCTTGAAAATAGCAAAAAATCAGTAGTATGTTATAAAAATAATACTTAATTTACGAGAAAGAATTTGATAATTTTGTATAGAATTAGGGATACTTTGTATTAATTCTAGTTCAGGTTTGTTAAGTTGTAAGATTATATTTAGGGGTTAGAAGTATTTAATTTCAAGTGTGATGGATATCATGATCGAAGTCATTGATTATAGGTGCTATGGGGTTGGTATTTAAAGTATCTAATGTAGAATGAAATTAATAAGTTGGTTTTAGAAATGTAGGTAAGTATATATGATTCAAGTGTATTCGGATAATTGTTTTTATCTAACTTCGAAATCTTTGCTTTTTATTCCGAGACAAGATAATGAGATCAATATTATTATTAGTAAAGACATTCATTTTATAGGGGTGCGTTTGAATAATAGTTTTCCTTTTAAAGGTAATTACAAAGTCACTGAGAAAGAGGATTACAAAAGTATTTCTATTCAAAAAGAAAACCTAATAGGCAATGAAAAAGTAGACTTTCTCTTTAGCTCAAGTCATAAACTTTATAAAGAGAAGGTAGTAATTGAAGGATATAATGAGGAAAATAAAAGTTACTTAATGAATCAGAATAAAAAGAACAATAGATTAGTGTTTGAATTAAAAAGGTATTTAAAAGATTATACAACATATTTAAAACTAGGGGTATCGAACTTACTTGTTGTTGGTGGATATTATATCTTTAGTCATCAATTTGATAAGCAATATGATGATTGTAGAAAATATCTTTTCTGGATAATAAGCAATGCCCCTAAGAAGAAGCCAGAGCTTAGTTTTGTAATAAATATGTTATATTTAGGAATAGGAGTATTTGCCATTTTAACAGGTTTTATTCAATTAGGATTAAGGAATTTAAGTAGTAAAGATAGCAAATTATGGAATGGAATAAAAAAGTCTGCAATAATAATAATTGGGATGATCGTTTTTGGAATATATATTTTTAGTTCAAAATGGAAATTACTTGACTTGGGTGTAGAGTTTCTAATGATCATAGAATTATATCTAGTGATCAATTTAATAGCAAAAATTGTTATGATTATAGTTGATTGGATTGAAAATAATGGTAGAGGGGCAGACGTTGCAAAATTAACATTAATATGGTCTATCATTAGTGCTACAGTTCTAGGAATTATAAAGATATTATTTTAACATTGTGTGGTGATGACCTAATGAAAAAGCTTTATAGTTATCTTTTTAAAGATATAAAAAGTAGTGTACATACAAGTATAATTATTTGGGCAGTAGAAATTATATTAATTGCAGTAATTAGTATGTACAATGAATATTTATATGCTAAGTATGATAATCAATCTAGGATATTAAAATATTTAGAAATTCTTTCGGATCAATCATATATTCAATTTTTTATATTAGGATTATTGGGTATAGTTTTACTGATATTTTTAATTTGTTGTCAAGTATATTTTGGCTTTAATAATACGAACTATTTAACAAAACAAATAATTTTTGCGGTAATTAGTTTTATAATTTTAATTTGGTTATTGGTGGTTTATGCCAATCCTATTTTAGTAGCCTTTGCTGTAGGAATTGGTTTTATAGGAGTTATATCCTTAAGTCAATACTAACTAAATATATATAATATATAGTTATGATTCAAATTAATAAAATATATGACACTTAGGTGCTTAATCGCAGATCACAAAGTAAGTGTTAAATAACTGAGTATAGAACAAAATATACCTTGGCTCAAGGGAATAGATGAGGTGTATTTTAGTGACTCTTTGACAACCAACCTAAATAGGAGATGAACTATAACATGAGGATGTTGTAGTTCACCTCTTATTTTTTGTTCAAAATTAAATTGAGGTTGAGGTCGACGACAGAAATGAATTAAAAATTCGTTTGTCAAACTGGCCCGGTAATATATCTCATTTAAAAAGCTAGGTTTAGGTTGTTGATCATTAAGATCGTATTTTAGAAATTGAGTAAGTGAGATGTATTAGCCTCAGTAAGTATCGTGAGGTGATATTGTGAATTTTATAGGAATAGATGTTAGTCAAGGTAAAAGTCACGCAACACAAATAACTGATGATTTTGAGAAAAAGATGTTTTCTTTTGCTCATAATAAAAGTGGATTCAATGATTTATCTACCCATTTTACATCGGATACTATTCAAATGCACTTGTCCGTTATTTACAACAAAAGAGGATAAAGTTTATTGAACTTAATCCTTTTGAAGCAAGCTTAAGGATGGCAGCAATGAAATATTAGGATAAATAAAGCAGATCGACCGGGATTGGTCGATCTGTTGGAATACTATTTATCTCGTAGATAATTACAAATGTAGTACCGAATACGAGATTGTGTGTTCAACTAATCTTTCTTTACTTTGATAATTTTAATACTTGATCATTTGAAGCTTACCATTAATCTTGAGGGGACATTCTTGGATCCTTAGCTTCGTCTGGGAATGCAGCGTCATCTCCGTCTCGCTCATAATGAGTTCCTTCTGGAATCTCTTCAGTATTTCTAATTTCATTAATTAGGTCGTCCCTGCTAGAAAAGCTGTCCTTATTAATCAAAAGACGGTCTGTTACCCATTCTAACTCATCATCAGAATAATTTTCTAAAACTGGCCATTCGATGTAATTTCCAAAATCTTGTTCTGTCTCTGTATCGAAGTAAACGCGATCACTGCCACCTAATTCTTCAAATAATTCGTTAATAAAGTTCGTATTATCAACTTCAATTTTGGATTTAGCAAAAGGAATAATATTAGATACAATTAGTGCATTTACTTTACTCTTTTGCTTTTGGGACAGTGGTTTTTTCTTATTGAACATTTTGATTAGAAACTCACCATCATTCTGTGGATTAAATTTATTGTATGTATTAGGCTGGAATACTCCCTCAGTATCTTTAAGATAATTTAGAAGGCGTTTGGTAAAAAGACCAGATTTTAAATCGATGTATTCACCATTTTTCACAGCATTAACTAAATCAAGAAACTGACGATAAGTATCAGTATCCTGACTTAATTTAGGATTTTGGAACTGCTTAATACATTTACTTCCAATTGGATTGAGCTTAATTTCAGTGATTCTGTTCTTGATAGTATATTCATAGAGCAAATGTTCTTGACCACAAATACAGTTATTAGTTTGCTGGTCGTTCTCTTTTAAATGAATAACGTCCCACTCATCTTTGGCTGCCATCCAATCATTAGAGAATGAGCATTCGATAATTGTTTTTTTTAATTTCTCAAATTTATTTGTCATTATTTTACCTTCGTATTTATTTGATTTTATAGTAAGCCTTACAGTATGATTTTTCAAGAACTATTACTTGCTACTTGTAACTTACAGGTAGAAAAATATTGCTTATAAACTATAAAAAAATAATAATAAATAATAAAAAGTACTATAATTAACTATAATGAAATTAAACTAATTAGCAGCCAATTAGCTGTGAAAATAAAATAGAGGTAGCAATAAATTAGGAAGGCAACAATGAATATTAAACTTAATTTGACTCAATCCTCACAACCATTAAATCCAAGTTTTCTTTATAATAAATGGACACAATATGTAAAAGACAACAAAACCGGGTATTTCATGTTATCTAACTCTTTAGAGGACTACTTACCATATATTAGTTCCGCAGCTATAAATTTATATGTATTTTATGCGATTCATGCTAAAAGTAATGAAGGCTATTCTTATTATAGTAATGAGACAATTTCTAGAATTCTCAATGTTAGTCAAAAGACTATTACTAATTGGAATAAAACTTTACAAGATTTGGGATTAATAGCTCGGAGAGCAAAATCTAATAGTAGTTCGGATACATATCTTCTTCCGCTTTCTGATTTTATAATCGATTTGTCGAAAATTAATAATGATGATAGGGAGGTAATGGATTTCTTAAATCAAGAAGGCTATTCTAAAAGAACCTTTATTAATCTATATGTATCGTCTGAACCAAATAAAATATATTCTTATTCAATATTTGAACGAAATTACGCTGTTAAGGATTTCAAAATGACGAGAAAAATTTTATTGGGAAAGGTTCAAAGTATTAATAATTCAATAGAAATTGATTTGAATGAACAAATTATGTGGTGCAAAATCAATGATAATTTCTGTATTATTTGGAATACCAAAAAAAAGTCTAACAATAATCAAAAAGGTAGATTGGATTTAGTAAGTCAATTGGATACCTCGAATAAAATAAAAATTTTTTAAAAAATTATCCACAGGTTAAAATGTAAAGACTAGTTAAGATTTTAAACATATATTGTCATTGCTATTAACGACTTAAGTTATTAAAGCGTGAAAGTCAAGGTAAAAGAGACATAATCACTATTTGCTTTACTTTTTTCAATACTTTATTTTTTAGCTGATCTGTTAGATGGTTTAACGTGCTAATAAGTTTAAGAATAGACAGTAAATTATTCATTAGATAAAATAAGTCGCTCAGAGTTAGGACATTTGCTATCATTAGGCAAGCACGGCATAAGTGATAGGCAGTAAGTAGTAGGGGATTGACTGTTTTAGTTAGCGTTGAAAAACACTTAGCTGTTTTGAAATATGCCACTATCAGTAAATGTGGAGCGTATTTATAGTTACTTGTGTCTAGCCAATTACTATTCACGCCGATAAATACTAGCCACAAGAGAAAATTATGAGCTTGATTAATCATTAATAATTAGAGCACAGATTGTTCGTATCAGTTTATGCATAGATGCAACAGCAGCTTTCTTGTAGCCTCTGGCTTCAGAAAGCTGTTTTTTGTGATCGTAGTAATCCGGGATATGGCAAAGTTGTGTAGAATTGGCGGTTTTCCATTTGCCCAATAGTTCGATATAAGACCTTTCGGGCAATGACATTGCTCTATTTGTGGGACGAACAAAATAGTTGGCTTTTTTGTTAACAGCTTTACTAAGAATAAAATGTTTGCTTTGCCTTCCTAAAGTATTTTAGATTTAGTACTTAAATTACTGCATCAAAAATATATATTGTATTTTTCAAAAATGAGATATACTAGTTTTGTAAGGAGGCTGGTTCGATGAATAGTTTAGATATTGTTGGACAATATGGATTAAGTAATGCTTTGCCTATTCTGTGTGGAGTAGCATTAATTAAAATTGAGAAGCAAGAAACAAACGATATAAATAGAAAACAAGATTTTATAGCGTTGCTTGATGAAGTAGTGGAAAAATCTAAATTTAAATTGTTGCCGGAATTAAAAAATTCGTAAATTGCAATAATAAATTGAACATTTAGGCTGTTTGATAGATTTT
>CAMEXD010000028.1 GCA_945947035.1 uncultured Mycoplasma sp.
GAGCACTTTAATGTGAATTCTTTATTATTCATTACTACACTCTCCTTTCTTAATATAAGAATAACATAAGAAAAATCTATCTCCACCTTTTACAAAAAAAAGTTAGCAAAAATGCTAACTAAATTTATATAATTTATAAGTATGATTATCTAAATATAAAATAATATAATCAAATAAAGAATTCTTAAATTTTCTATTTAATTCTTTAATTTCATAATTATACTTAATTGAAAATTCTTTAATATCATTAAAATAACTAATAATATTATCATCAAAATCATATAGTAAAAAATAAGTCAAAATAATCCTTTCTGATTATTTTTATATGGTTCAAGTCCCTTCACCCGCACCAAATGAAATTAACAGGAGATATCCTGTTTTTTTTATTTCCTGCAGGTTCGTACTTTTGCCCGCTCGGTTATGATATTTTGTAGTTAATGTATTAATAATATTAAAAAAATTATAAAATTACTAAAAAAACATTTTGAGTATATTTTTTTTAGAGAAAAAAATTTTTGATATGCTTAAAAAAATTTTTGACTGAAAAAATGGTCTTTAAAAAATTAATTTGCTTATTTGCATACGAATTAAACTTGTGATATTTATATTTTAAGGAGGTGAAAAAATGAGTGATGAAGTCGTTAAGCTTATTGAAAGTTTTAAATTTATTGCAAATAAAAAGTGGATAAAAAGCGTTAGCAAGAGTTTTGGGAGTATTGGATTAACTTTTGAGAAAGAATTAGATAAGTTTCCAGATGCTATGTATTTTCCAGATTATTATGATACTGAAATTAAGTGTACTAGTAGATATAGTCACTATCCACTTTTTCTTTTTACTGTGGCTTTTGATGGACCAACATTTCCAGAAATTAATCGGATTGTTGAAAAATATGGCTATTATGATACTCAATATTCAGATAAAAAAGTTATTTATGAAGAATTAAATTGCAGAGTAAAACATAAAGTAAATGAAAAATATAAATTTAAATTAGAAGTAGATGAAAATGAAGAAAAATTGTATTTATGTGTTTATGATTTAGATGATGTTTTAATCGAAAGAGAATCTTTTGTTTATTTAAAAACTATTTATGATCATTTAATGTTGAAATTAAATAGATTAGCTATAGTATATGCTAGCAGTAAAAAAATAAATAATGATAAATATTTTCGTTATTATAAAATCGAAATTTATAATTTAATAAGTTGGGAAAGATTTATTAGACTTTTAAAATTTGGTGAAATTAATGTTAGTTTAATTTCAAGAATAAGTAAGAGTGGAAACGATGCTGGAAGATATCGAAATAAGAATTTGGTGTTTAAAATTAAAAAGAATAAAATAGAAAAATTATTTAAGAAAATTTATTCTTATGATAATGATTTAGCTGAAGTAATTAATTTTTAATATTATAATAAAAAGTGAATGACATAGTTAATATGCATTCACTTTTTATCCTAAAGCGACATCTAATACCATCATTATAGAAAAACCAATTAAGCTGAATAGAGCCATTAAGTCTTTCTTTTTGTTAGTTTGACTTTCTGGTATTAGTTCTTCAATAACAACATATATCATTGCACCTGCTGCAAAACTTAAAAGAAATGGAAGAAGATGTTGAACTTTGAGAACTAAAAGTGCTCCAATTACTCCAGATATTGGTTCGACAATACCACTTAATTGTCCGTAGAAAAAGGCTTTTTTTCTCGATAATCCTTCACGTCTTAAAGGTACACTGACTGCAGTTCCTTCCGGAAAGTTTTGAAGTCCAATACCTAAGGCTAGAAGACAGGCAGATGATAAATTGGCGCCATTCAGACCATATATTATAGATCCAAATGCTACGCCGACAGCAAGACCTTCGGGAATGTTATGAAGAGTTATGGAAAATATTAACATTAAGCATCTTTTTAGGCTGTTTCTTTTATCTGTATTTTCTTTTTTTGAAAATTTTCTATCAAATAAATTAAATACTTTATCTCCGATATAGAGAAGGACGCCACCACTAAAAAATCCGATAAATGTTATTATCCAAGGTATCATGTCAAGATTATTAGCCATTTCAATAGCTGGTGACAAAAGTGACCAAAAAGATGCTGCAATCATGACACCAGCAGCAAAACCAAGCATTGCATCCATGACATTTTTATTTACTTTTTTAAATAAAAATACTAATGAAGCCCCGATAGCGGTAATACTCCAAGTAAATAAAGTTGCAATAAATGCCTGTATAATTGGATTTAAATTTATTAAATATTCGATCATAGTTTGTTAATCATCTCCGTTATAATAAACTATGATGGATAGTTAATTGTGATTGGGCAATTTTATTAAATAATAAAAAGAAGAGAAGTTTTAAAGTATTCAAAATATGAATTCTCTAGTAAGATCTTCTCTTTTATATTAAAGCAGTTTTAATAACTGCTCACTATTATTATATGAAGAATTTATTTTTATATACATAAATTTTATTTCTTTTTTGTTATTTTCTTTTTTATAATAATACTTAATGCAATTATTATGTATATAATTAATAGTGTTAGTAGAATATAAGGATAATACATATATATATAATTATTAAATTGAGTATTATTTTTGAAAATATTGTAAGATAATATTATGACAATTACACATAAGAATATATTTAATAGTTTACTATTTCCTTTTCTTTTTATATTGGTTTTGATATAATATAAAATTATCGATAGACAAATGAAACAACTTAAAATCCAATGAATAGATAAAAAGTTTTCGATTCGATCAATGAAATTGAAGAGAGAAATTTTTTTTAATGAAATATATCCTGGATATTGATATAATTTTATTAAATATTTGCCTAAAATAGCATTGGAAAGAAAGGAAATTAAAAATATTATAATTGCAGAAATTATATAACCGATAATGATGTATTTGGTTATTTTTTCTTTGTCAGTAATATTTTCTTTTGGAAAAATAAGAAGTGTGAAAATAGGACTAGTAGTAATTAGCATATTAACAAATCCTCCTAGTAATGGTTTTTTTAAGCCAAACTCTAGAATTGGTTTTAGATTATCTAGTTTAATTTCTTGAAATAAATAAATAAAACTGAATATAAAAGAGAAAATTACAATAACAATAAAGATACTACTGACTCTAGTAATTGTTTCTATGCCTTTATTTATAATATAAAATATTGTTAGTCCTAGGACAATTAATATAAGTAGTAGAGGGGTTTCAGATAGATATTGTGAAACGATAAAATTACCCAAATTAAATAGAATAGTAATACCAATAATTAAATATAAAATAGTTATGATGATATTTATAATATTACCAAATATTTTTCCAAATATTAAGGTGTTTTTTTTATATATTGGGGCATCTATTTGATAATTGAAGATATAAAGAAAGAGTATTAAGGGAATTAGTCCTAAAATGGAGCCAATGACAACACTTATATAGGAATCAATACTGGCTATTTTAATCGTGGTATATAAACTTAGTCCAATTGAAGAAGAAATAATACATAATATAAAAGTACTGGTAAACTGTATACTATTGATTTTCTCTTTCATATTCAATTCCTCCTAATGTATTACCTTTTTCATATAATTTGATTTTAGATTCTACTTCTATTTCTAAATATGGGAAAATATCTTGATACCAATTTTGACAGTTTTGCTTGAAGTATTTGGCATCTGTTTTATAATATAAATCTTGAAATCCAAAAACATCAGTATTATAATTATTTCTTATATTATTGAAACTATCATTAATTGTTTTTTTGATATAGTTATTTAATTCTTTTTCTAATTTATCAATTTCTTTAGTGGATTTTAAATCTATTTTGCTGGTTACTTCATTAATTATAGAAAAGCCCTCAATAGTGATTTTAACTTTGTTTTTTTTGATATCTACTTCTGTTTTTGTATTTAATCTATTTGGCTCAAAAGCTATATAGCCATCTTTAATATCTAATGTTATAATAGTATCAGATAATTCTCCTTTAATTAAGTTTAATGCTTTTGATTCACTAATTGATAAATATCCGACTAGTTTTTTGTCTTTAAATATTCCAGTAGTATCGATCATGACCCTAGCTTTAGACACTGTGGAGGTAATATTATTTTTATCTTCTCCTTCTTTGATATCACCTTCGACGATCATGGAGGGTATGGTCATTTCTAAATATGGATTTAAATACATATTGGTTAAATCATTTAAAGTGATTGACAATGATACACCTTCTTTTTTTTCTTGTGTTTCTAGTGATTCAAAAATGTTGGATGAAGATAAATTTTCTAAAAGGGTTTGAATAGCAATTCCATTTAAACTTTCATCATTTTTGGCAATTAGTACTTTGAATTCTGAACGAAATTCAGGATCTCTTAAGCAAAAGTCTAGTACTTCTTCGAGATGATTATTTGCTACTTCTTCACTTAAAATAAGTAATTGTAGTTGTGAACCATATAACTGTCTAGGAGACTCTAAAATAATTCGACGAAGGGCTTCCTGAATAGATTTTCCTTCAGAATCAAAATTTACAAAGGTAGGTTCACCACTACTGGTAGCATCTTGCTGTTTGACAGGATTAATAACTTGAGCTTTGATTTTGAAATTTTCTTCATAATCGATACTAATAGCGGTAGTTATTCCTAGATCATTAAGTTCTCTATAGTTATAGCAGCCACTTAGAAGTGGAAGCAAAATTATCAGAAATTTAATTTTTTTCATTATTTACCTCCTTAATAATGTTATCTGTTAAAAATTTATTTCTTTTGGTTCGAGATTTTATTGGAAATTTGACAATACTATTTTTTATTCCTGCTTTTGATAATGGTGCATAGGGAATCATAAATGGTTTTCCAAAAGAGTTAAGTGAACATAAGTTTGTTGTGAAATAGATAAAAACAATGAAAACACCGAACATTCCTAAAGTTGTAGCTCCAATCATAAAAAGAAGACGATACCATTTCATTGCATTAATAAGTTCTGGTTCTGTGAATAATAGAGCACTGATAGCAGTAACCGCTTCGACAATTATCATGACAGGAGATACAATACCAGCATTAACAGCGGCTTCACCGAGAATTAGTGCTCCTACTATCGAAAGTGCAGAATTGGATACATTTGGTATTCGTAAATCACTTTCTCGTAGAATTTCAAAGGATAAAATCATAAGCAATGCTTCAAAAAAAGCAGGAAAGGGAACGGTACTTCGTTGAGAAGCAAAGCTAGTTAAAAACTCTAAAGGTAGCATCTCTTGATTGAAAGTGGTAACTGCTATATATATTCCAGGGGTCATAAGAGTAATAAAGAAAGCGATGTATCTTAATATTCTGGTTAATGTATTGTTAATGTTTCGAGCATCTTTATCATCTTGTGATATAAAGTAGTCATTTAAGAAAACAGGCATAATTAAAGCAAATGGACAATTGTCCACAATGATGACAGTTTTACCATTTAAGAGAGCATCGCAAACTTTATCTGGCCTTTCTGTAGTCATAATGGTTGGAAGGACGGTTTTGGTTTCTTTTTCGATTAAATGTTTTAATGTACTACCATCTGTTACTCTATCGATATCTATTTGTTCTAATTTCTTAATGATTTTGTCTTGAATTTCATTTTTTGTTATACCATTGATAGTTAGAATACTGATTTTGGTTTTGGTATATTTTCCTAATTCAAGATCTTTGTTCCATAAACGATTTGACTTGATTCTTCTTTTTATTAGTCCTATATTATTTTCGATGTTTTCATTAAAAGAATCTAAAGGCCCTCTTAAAGTTGATTCGGTCATTGGCTTTTCAATACTTCGATATAAATTTCTTTTTACTTCAAGAGCGAGCGAATAATCATTTTCAATAAGAAGAATGGCAAAACCATTATTTAAATATTTACAAATATCTTCATAGTTTTTGATTTCTTTTATTTTGATATTAGTGATATTGTTCTTTATAGTATCATATAAAAGATCTTTTTCGTTGTATATTTTTTCAATATAATCGAGACTTCGGTAAATAAAATCTGATAATTTATCAGAGTCAGTAAGTGTTTCATTAAAAATGATATCTATTTTAATATCTTTAATGTATTTTTCTCTATAGATTATATAAGTACTATTATTAGTTTCTTTTTTTAATTTGGAAATTATTTTCTCATTCATTGTTACACCTCATAATTATTATGGTATAAATATAAAATAATATAATTTTTCTTTTTAAATATTTTTTAAAACAAATTTAGTGTCTATTCTAGAATGCTAATTTGTAAAACATATCGTTATTAATTGACAAAAGTCTTTAGTTTTGCAGTAAAATCTTGTAAAACCATATATAAAAAGGGCTTAAGCCC
>CAMEXD010000029.1 GCA_945947035.1 uncultured Mycoplasma sp.
GAATTCTTAAGGAAAAAATAATTATATTATTTTTTCACTTTTCTTGTTGAAAAAATATTTTTAGTACATTATAATTAAAATATAATAAGGAAGTGTTAAACTTGAGTACAGGTATATTCTTTTCGATAGAAGCTTTGATTTATATTATTTTATTACTTTACGTTTTTTTTGGAAAAAAAGTATTTGATAATGAAGAAAATAAAATATATTCATGGATGATAATTATAGTATTTTTTGAAATTATATTAGAATTGATACTATATTTAGTGGCTCCACTTTATAAAAATATAACATTTGTTAGTGTTCTGTTTTCTAAAGTTTATTTAATGTTTTTAGTATTATGGATTTTATATTTTGGATTATATGCTGTTGTTGTTAGTTTCTCTAAAAAAAATGATAATAATACTATTTTTAGTAATGTGAAAAAAATCTATATTTTATTATACATTGTCTATTTAATATTAAATGTAATATTACCAATTAACTTTTATTCATCAGGCAAAGTTATTTATACTTTAGGTCCATGCGTTTACTTAACTTATGCTTTCTTTATCATATATTTATTTTTATCTATATTATCAATTATTTTTAATAGAAAAGGATTTAAAGATAAAAGATTATTACCACTTGGTATATTTCTAATTTTTGGAGGTGTTTGTGGCATAATTCAGTTAAAAAATCCTGGACTTTTACTTGCCACTCCAGTTCATGCTTTTATAACATTTTTAATGTATTTTACAATAGAAAACCCAGATGTTATGATGATTGAAGAACTAAATAACAATAAAAAGTTAATTGAAAAAACTAACGAAGATAAACTTAATTTATTATTTGAATTATCTCAAGAAGTAAAAGAACCAATTAAAAATATTGAAAATGAAGTTGTAGAATTAGAGAATGTTGATGATTTAGAATTAGTAGGAGAAAAAGCTAAAAAAATAAAAGCAAGTTCAAAACAATTATCACTAATATCAAATAATATTTTAAATGTATCAAGTATGGATTTAAGTAATATAAAAATAGAAAATGAAGTATATAAACCAAATTCAGTTTTTACTGAAATGAAAAAAAGAACAGAAGAAAAACTAAAAGATAAAGATATTGAATTTAGATATAGTTATTCAAGTAGCATTCCAGAAAAACTATATGGAGATTCAGTAAAACTAAAACAAATTTTAACAAGCTTTTTAAACAATGCAGTTGAAGTAACCAAAAAAGGATTTATTGAATTAAAAGTAAATTCAATTATAAAATATGATGTATGTCGTTTAATAATAACAATAACAGATTCAGGAATAGGCATGGATATAGATAAAGTAAATGAAATATTAAGTGCCAATACTTATGATGAAAAAGATTTTGAAGTGTTAAAGAATCTAGATGTAGGAACAAAAATGGCACATAAAATTATAAAAATGTTAAATGGAACATTAATAGTAAAAAGTGAAGTAAACAAAGGTAGTGAATTCTTAATAATAATAGATCAAAAAATAAAAAAAGAACAGAAAATAGAAGATAAAGAAGATAAGTATTTAAGAAAAAGTAAAATATTAGTTGTAAATGATAAATCAAATGAGTTAAAGAGGATAGAAAATAAACTAGTTAATATGGGATATGATGTAACAACAACATTATATGGAAAAGATGCAGTAGAAAAGATAAAAAACAAAGAAAGATACAACTTAATAATAATAGATGATGAAATGAATTTAAAAAGTGGATATGATACATTAAAAGAATTAAAGAAAAACAAAAAGTTTAACATACCAGTAATAATAACACTTGAAGAAAATAAAAAATTCTTAAAAGATAAATACTTAGAAGATGGTTTTAATGATTACATTATGAAAGATAATCTTGATGAAGAATTAAAAAAAGTTGCTAAATATATTTAGCATCTTTTTAATTTGCTAAACTAAAATAGTTATGATATAATTACCTCAGTTGTAAAGCGAGGTAGTTAGATGGATTTTGTTGTACATTTAGGGGATTTAATTATTCGTTTTTTTGGAAGTTTATATCCATTTTTTAGAGATGTAAATAATTTTATTGGTTGGTTACTTCCGTTTTTAGTTTCTTATCGTGCTATTTATGTTATACTTGGTCTTTTCTTTACTAGAAAATTTAAACCTGCTAAAAATAAGCATAAATATGGAATAGTTATTGCAGCAAGAAATGAAGAAAAAGTTATCGGAAATTTAATTGATAGTATTAATAAACAAGATTATTCAAGAGAACTTTTAGATATTTTTGTTGTAGCAGATAATTGTACAGATAAAACTGCAGAAATAGCAAGACAAAAAGGTTGCATTTGTTATGAAAGATTTGATAGTGAAAGAAAAACAAAAGGTTTTGCATTAGAATTTTTATTTAATAACATTGAAAAAGATTATGGAATAATGTCATATGAAGGATACTTTGTTTTTGATGCTGATAACTTATTAAAACAAGATTATATATCTAAAATGAATGATGCTTTTGATTCTGGTGAAAAAATTATTACATCTTATCGTAATATAAAAAATATTGATGAAAACTGGATTACAATGAGTTTTGCAGTACACTGGTTACGTTCTATTAGATTTAATCATCGTGCTCGTTCATTTTTACATCTTGCTACTAATATTCAAGGTACAGGATATCTTTTTGCTAGTGAAGTAGTTCAAAATGGTTGGCATTATACATCATTAACAGAAGATCGTGGTTTAACTGCAGATGCTGTAAGCCAAGGATATCGTATTTCTTATCAAGATGCTGCAGAATTTTATGATGAACAAACACCTAATTATAAAGTTGCTTATAATCAAAAATTACGTTGGTCAAAAGGACTTCTAATTAATTTTAAAGAATCAGGATTAAAATTATTTATCAATATAATATTTGGTAGAAAATATGCAAAAGTAAAATGGAGTAAAGAAGAACAAGAAGAAAGACCATGGTGGAAGAATTTTTTAATTGGTATAAAAGATCGTTTCATAATGTTTGATACTTTTATGCATCTTTTACCTACTAATGTTATAAATTTATTTCGTTGGATTTTAGTAGTATTAATTCTTAGATCTTGTTATGTTTATACAACAGGAGCAACGGACATTTATTTCTTTGCTGGTGGTACTTATCTTGCACAAATACTAAGACATTTTTTCCCAATTACAATACAAATTACTCCTGGGGTTAATGCAATATGGCAAACATTTTTAATTGGAGTATGGGCAAGATTATTCTTTAGAATGGGCCTTTATATTGAAAATATAATTGTTCCATGGTATATCTTATTTTTAGAAAGAAAAAGAATTAAAAAAATGCCTATTAGAAAAATATTTATTAATAGTTTGTTATGGCCAATCTTTGATATAGTAGGACGTTATACAACATATATTGCTCTATTTAAAAAAGTATCTTGGAAACCAGTCCCTCATAATAGTAAAATAACTATAGATGATATAAATAAACAACAAGTTTTTTCTAAATAAATATATTTTGAATAAAATTTTTAAAAATCTTCCATTACATAATTAGAAAGGAAGATTTTTTATGTCAAGATATAAAGTAGAAATAAGTGGAATAAATACAAGTAATTTAAAGGTTTTAAAACATAAAGAGATGGAAGAACTATTTATAAAAATGAAAAATGGAGATAAATTAGCAAGAGAAGAATTAATAAATGGTAATTTAAAACTTGTTTTATCAATTTTAAAAAGATTTAATAGATATGAAGAAAATATGGATGATTTATTTCAAATTGGTTGTGTTGGACTTGTTAAAGCAATAGATAATTTTGATTTATCACAAAATGTTAAGTTGTCTACTTATGCTGTTCCTATGATTTTAGGAGAAGTAAAAAGATATTTAAGAGATAATTCAAGTATTAGAGTAAGTAGAAGTGTTAAAGATATTGCTTATAAAGTATTAAAATTAAAAGATGAACTTACTATAAAAAATGGAAAAGAACCAACTGATGAAGAATTAGCAAAAGAACTAGGGTATGATCTAAAAGATGTTGTTAATGCCCTTGAAGCTTTAATTCCACCGATTAGTTTATCAGAACCAATTTATAATGATGGTGGAGATACAATTTACTTATATGATCAAGTTGAAGATAAAAAAAGTAATATAGATTTAGAAGAAAAATTAGCAATTGAAAAAGCCATTAATAAATTAAGTGATAGAGAACAATTTATATTAGAACAAAGATTTTTTGTGGGAAAAACACAAATGGAAATATCTGAAGAATTAGGAATCTCACAAGCTCAAATATCAAGACTTGAAAAAAATGCATTAACTAGAATTAGAAAAGAATTATAATTTATAAACTTTTTTAATACACTTTAATAGGTGATAATTATGCGTTTATCAGAACTTCAACATAAAGATATAGTTGATTTAAATGGCAATAAAATAGGTAATATAATAGATGTTAAAATTGATGAAACAGGAAGACTTGTATCTTTAATTGTAGAACAATCTTTAAAAGGGATGTTTAAATTTAATATGAAAAATAGTGAATTTGAAATAACTTGGGATAAAATAGAAAAAATCGGAGTAGATGTTATTTTAGTAAGACAAATTTAGAATTTATTTGTTTTATTAAAATTTCATGTTATAATAAAGCAAAAGGAGATATTTATGAATAAAATATATGACTTTTTTTGTAGAAATAAAGATATAGTTATTATATACTTTTTAGCTCTTTTGTATTTTGTGATTGATATAGTTAGTAAGTCTTTTATTTTAAGAAGTGGTAATCTTTTATTTAAAAAAGAAGTTATTAAAAATTTCTTTTATTTAGATTTACAAAAAAATACTGGAGCAGCTTTTAGTTTTATGGAAGGTGGCACTATTTTTTTTGTAATTGTTGCAATAATTACTCTTTATTTTATACATAAATATCTGTTAAAAGAAAAATTAAATATATTAAAAATACTATCATATTCATTGTTAATTGGAGGTATTTGTGGTAATCTTTATGACAGGATTTTATATGGATATGTTATTGATTTTTTAAGTTTTAAATTTGGAAATTATTATTTTCCAGTATTTAATTTTTCAGATACTTTTATATGTATTGGAGCATTTTTATTAGTAATTGATATAGCAGTGGGAGGATTTTATGAATTTAGAAGTAAAAGAAAATAATGTAAGACTTGATGTTTATATAAAAAATAATACAGATTATTCAAGAAGTAAAATACAAAGTCTTATAAAAGATGGATATATTACAGTAAATGAAAAACGTGAAAAGGAAAGTTATAAAGTAAAAGAAAATGATTTAATTACAATTAGTGGGTTTGAAGAAGAAATAACAGATGTCATTCCTGAAAAAATGGATTTAGATATTGTTTATGAGGATGATTATTTACTTATATTAAATAAAAAAAGTGGAGTAGTAGTACATCCTGCAGTTGGTAATTATAATCATACTTTAGTAAATGGTCTTTTATATCATTTTAATAGTTTAAGTAATAAAAATACTATTAGACCAGGAATAGTACATAGACTTGATAAAGATACAAGTGGACTTATGGTTGTTGCTAAAGATGATAAAACTCATGAACTTTTATCTAATATGATAAAAAATAAAAAAGTTGAAAGAAAATACTTAGCTTTAGTTTGGGGTGTAATAAAACATGATAATGGAACAATTGATGCTCCAATTGGAAGAGATATTAACAATCGTCAAAAATATATTGTAACAGATATTAATAGCAAAGAATCAGTTACTCATTTTAGTGTTATAGAAAGATTTAATAATGCAACACTTATTTCTTGTAAATTAGAAACAGGAAGAACTCATCAAATAAGAGTGCATCTAAATTATATAGGACATCCCGTTGTAAATGATCCAGTATACGGAAATAGAAAAATGTTTAATGAAGAATTTGGTCAAATGCTTCATTCCAAAAGTATTAGATTTATTCATCCCATAACAAAAAAAGAATTATTTTTTGAAGTTGATGCTCCAAAAGAATTCTATAATATTTTAGATAACTTTAAATAATAAAAAGTATTTAAAAAATAAAAAAAAATGTGTTAGAATTAATTCATAAGAAAATAACACATTTTTTTGTGTTAAAAAATGGAGGTATAAAAAATGCGAACAAAATTTCGATATGGGGGGGGGGGCAAGTTAAAAAATTAAAGAATT
>CAMEXD010000030.1 GCA_945947035.1 uncultured Mycoplasma sp.
ATTATGATTATGTTACTAAAGAAATAAGAAATCCAAATCAAAAATTATTAAATAAGCATAATTATGTAGAAGAACTAACTGGATGTAATGTTAAACAATGTATGTTTATTGATAAAAAAAGTGAAGAAATTTATAAAATCAAGGGTATATTATCTGAGGATAATAAATTACATATAGTTGATGAAATTAATAAAAATAGCTCATATGAAGAAAAATGGTTCAGTGTTTCTAATTCAAATTGTTCCAAGGGAAAAGCATTAAAGATTGTATCAAAATATTTAAATATTCCTATTGAGAATACAATTGCTATTGGGAATGATAAAAATGATATTTCTATGTTTGAAGTAGCAGGTTTAAGTGTTGCAGTTGCTAATGCTTCAGATAATATAAAAAGTAAAGTGAAGCATATTACTTTATCAAACGATGAAGATGGTGTTGCTGTTTTTCTTGAAACACTAATAAAATAGTGAAATTTTGAAAACGTATTAAAAAAACACATATTCGTACCAAAAACGGACTAAAATCTGCTTGACTTAATCTTGTCAAGTAGTATAATATAGTAAAATATGCAAGAACTTTGAAGAAAACTTGTATATTTTTTTTCTGTCACAAATTGATCATGAAATTAGCTTGAGTTGTGAAGTTAAAGAGTTATAATATGGTAAAATATGAAAAAAATTATGTGGAGAGGAACCAAATGTTCTTCTTTTTTCATATTTAAAAGGAGGTATCTTTAGTAGTGTAAATGGTAAAATAAAATGTAGGAAAACCGACATTTATTTTTACCGATTTCCTACATTTTATTTTACCATTTACAGATAGCATTCTAAGGATTATTCTATCTTCATTAAAATATTCGAGTTTTCAGATTATTTGTAGAACTCGAAGGTTATTAGTTCTTTTTTTCATTTATTCTAATAAGTTTAAATGAGGAGGAGAAAACTTGAATAATAATCCTGGAACTCTAATTGCGAAAAAATTAATACAAAAAGAGTTGCTGAATGAACTTTGTGGCAAAGGTTTAATTGATTTTGCAAATACAAGTAATATTATTAAAAAATTAGATGAAGATATTAGCAAACTAAAAGAATTACAAGGAAAAGATAAAGATGTAAAAAATATAATAGTTAAAATTCCAGTTTAGAAGGAGGTATTACGACCTATGAATCTGTATCAAATTAGAAATATTTTAGCACAAGGTAAAAAACTTATTGAATTACCACTTCGTGTTACATTTTATGCTCGTGTGTCAACAGATCATGAAGAACAATTAAATTCATTAGAAAATCAAGTTATGTATTTTGAAAATTATATAAAAGGACAAGATAATTGGACATTTGTTCCTGGTTATGTAGATGAAGGTATATCAGGTACTAGTGTAAATAAACGTGATAATTTTCTTAAAATGATTAATGATGCAAAGACAAGTAAATTTAATTTAATACTAACAAAAGAAATATCAAGATTTTCAAGAAATACCGTTGATAGTATAAAATACACACAAGAATTATTAGCTAATAATGTAGGTGTATTTTTCTTAAATGATAATATAAACACATTTGATTCAGACTCGGAACTTCGTTTAACTATTATGTCATCTATCGCTCAAGATGAAATAAGAAAATTATCAGAACGAATTAGATTTGGATATAAAAGAAGTATAGAAAAAGGAGTTGTTCCTGGTAATAATAATTTTTATGGTTATAAAAAGAATAAGGGTAAGTTAGAAATAGTAGAAGAAGAAGCTGAACTAATTAGACTAATCTTTAATGAATATAGTAAAGAACATATGGGAACGTCTAAATTAGGCCATTATTTATTTGATAAATATAATATAAAGAGTAAAACTAATAAACCACTTGCTGGAACTGTAATTGGAAGAATTATTAGAAATCCAAAGTATAAAGGTTATTTTTGTGCTCATAAAGAAACAACTGTTGATTATCATTCAAAAAAAAGAATTAGATTTAAACCTGAAGAATGGATAGTTTATAAAGATAATGAGAGTTGTCCACCAATTGTATCGGAAGAACTATGGGAAAAATGTAATGAGATATTAAATAAAAATTCTCATAAACACAAAACACATACTAGAACAGATATGAGATATGCTTTATCCGGTAAGATTAAATGTTATCATGATGGAGCAACTTTTATAAAAGGTGGTTATAAGAATAAAAGAACAGGGGTAGAAAGTAAATATTGGGGGTGTTCTAATTATAGAAAATATGGCAAAGAAAAAGTAAATGGTTGTAATACACCAATTATTCATTACGAAGAATTATTAGATATATTTAAAAAAATGGCGAGTATTTTCTTAAATAAAGAAAGTGAAATTATAAAAGAAATATATGATGTAATAAGTGAAACAAAGGTTAATAAAGATTATATTAAAGAAATAAATGATATAGATAAAAAAATAGAAGATATAAAAAGTGCTAAGGCAGAACTAATTAATATGAGAGCTAGAAAAGAAATAGATAGTGATGAATATAATATTGGAAGAGAAAAATATAATTCTGATTTAGATATTTTAGAAAAAAAAAAGAATGATTATTTTTTGGTTTCAAAAGAAGATAATTATAAAGATAGTATAGATAATTTTTATAAAAAAATAAAAAGTGTAATTTTAGATGATGATGAATCAGTATTTAGAATATTTGGAAGTATAATAGATACCATATATGTTGAAAGACTAGAAGAAGATAACATTCATAAAGTAATGTTACATTTTAAACTTAATATACTTGGCTATAATAGTAGCTTAAATTTAAACTCTCTTTTACTGCTATTTAGTGACAACGACAGATGCTACAGTAGCTATGGCCGAACGAATTGCGGGAAGTGAAGAAGCTTTTGTAAAGAAAATGAATAGTAGAGCAAAAGAACTAGGACTTAAAAATACAAATTTTGTAACATCAACAGGTCTAGATGCTGACAATCATTATTCAAGTGCATATGACATGGCTTTGATTGCAAAAGAATTAGTAAAACATGAAAAAATATTAGAATTTACTGGTACATATGAAGAATATCTGCGAAAAAATAGTAAAAATCCTTTTTGGTTAGTTAATACAAATAAATTAGTACGTTTTTATCAAGGGGTTGATGGATTAAAAACTGGATTTACAAATATTGCAGGATATTGTCTAACTGCAACCGCTAAAAAAGATAATATGCGTTTAATAACCGTAGTAATGAATGAACCAGATTCCGCTAAAAGAAGTAGTGATACAAGTAAAATGCTCGACTATGGATTTAATGTATATATGGTTAAAAATATTATCGATGAAAATACCACACTATCAAAAGTAAAAGTAGAGTTAGGAGAAAAATTAACTACTGATATTGTTTCCAAAGAAACCATTACCATATTAAGTAAAAAAAGTGATAAAGAGAGAAATATTACCTATGAAACTCAAATAGATAAAATAGTTGCTCCAATAAAGAAGGGGGATATTATAGGTAAAATAAATATCCTTGAAGATGGGAAAGTAATTTCCACAATTGATGCTACTATCAAGGAAAACATTGATAAAGCAAATATTTTTACCATCTTTTTAAGAAATCTAAAGGAAATAATAAAAGGAAGCCTTATTTTTTAATAATTATCTATTAATTGACACAAATTTGACACACATATGTTCCTTTTTTTAAATTTTTTCTAAAAAATTACAAAATATCAAATAAAAAATTGTTTATATATTATGAGAAAGTAAAATACTATGAATCATTAATAGTATTTTTTTCTTAGAAAAGAGGCCGATATAATGTAGTACAAAATAAATTAAAATTTTTATAATCTACTTCCACAAAATTACAAAATTTGAGTAGAAAAAAAGTTATATTAATATAGAAAACTATAAAGGAGGTGAAAAAAAGTCGATTTAATTTTTTGTCTAGTTTTGTCGAATCTGTATATTTTTAATAATATATGTGCTAAATTGTAAAAGAGGTGAACATAGTGTTAAAGACAAATATGGAATTCAGAAGAGGAATTCTATTTATACGATTAAAAGGGGATCTTAATAAAAATACCATTAAAGGTGTAATAGATAATGATTTCAAGTATGTAGTTTTAAATATTGACAATATGTATTCAATAGATAGCTATAGTATCAAATATTTAAATAAATTATATAAATCTTTTGAAAGCACTAGCGGTAAAATGATTATATGTGATAAATTTAATATTTCTAGAAAATTGCTAAAAGATATTCCTAAAATAAATAATGAATATGATGCTTTTAAATTATTTGAAAGGATGATCTAAATGAATAAATATGAAGAAGTAATATCTTCTTGTAGTGGTCTTATATATATGATAATTAGAAAGTATTTTAAAGGTTATGATATCGAAGATTTATATCAAGTAGGAGTAGTAGGAGTAATTAAAGCTTATAATAATTATAAAGAAGAAAAAAACGCTAAATTTTCCACGTATGCTTATAAATATATTTATGGAGAAATATATGCCTACATTAATAATAGTAAGTCAATAAAAATAGCTAAAGAAAATTACTTATTGTATAAAAAAATAAATGAGGCCAAAAATATACTTAGTCAAAAATTGATGAAAGAACCAACATCGTATGAATTAGCCAATTATTTAGAAATAGATTCTAATATTATTGATATGGTAAATATGTCGATGGTTCCATTAGATAGTTTAGATAGAACAATTTATCATGAAGGAAAAAATATAGTCCTTTTTGACACAATAAAAGATGAAAAAGACTATTATAATATTGATTACTTATTATTAAATGATGAAATAAACAAATTACCCGAGCCCGATAAAGAAATAATTTATTTACGATATTTTGAGGACAAAACCCAAAGCGAAGTAGCAAATATTTTAGGTTTAAATCAAGTAGCAGTATCTAGAAATGAACAAAAAACATTAAAAAAGATTAGACAAACTATCAAAATGTAGCATAAATAAGCAAAGAAGTCTTAAAATGTAACCAAATAGTTTACATAAAAAAATGTAATTTTGTGAGAAAATAACATTAAGGTGATATACTTATGAGAAAGAAAAAAGATAAACATTATGATGTTTACGAAATAATTGCAAAAAATATTAAATTCTATCGAAAAAGTAAGAATATGACACAAGCACAGTTAGCAGAAAAAACAGAATATTCACATGAATTTATTAGAAGAATAGAAGCCCCTAATAGTAAAAAGAATTTTTCCATTGATGCCGTTAGTAATATTGCCAATGCTTTAGATATTGACATAGAATTATTATTTGAAAAAAATGAAATAGATAAAGATAAATAGTCATTTATTATAAAATTCGTTGAATCAATCTAAAGTGCACAATTGAGTGCAATTGAATGCTAAAAGTGTATTTTTAAAAGAAAATGCACTTTTTATAAGTCAAAATTGTAATTTTTAATTGAAAAAAGTTGAAAATAATTAAAAATATGATATATTATTAATTGTCAAAGAACTTTTGTTCCACGACGAAAAGACAAAAAGTGCCTATTTTTTTAAAACTAAGTGCACAATCTGTCAGATATTTATTATATGGTGGCAATTTATTTGTCAATTAGATATTTATAATGAACGCTTATAAATATCTTTTTA
>CAMEXD010000031.1 GCA_945947035.1 uncultured Mycoplasma sp.
TTATCATAAACTCTTATTAAATCTTCATCATCAAGCTCTTCTATTTCAGGATAAGCTTCGGGTACTAATATTTCTATTTTTTCTTCATCTTTAATTGATTTCAATACCTTAAATTTAACCGCAGTTGTAGTATATAAATTATCACTATAAACACCTATCTCTAAAGTATCTGCGTTTTTAATTAAAGGAATTTCAACTTCATTTCCATTAATAGGACAGTCAATATAATTTTCGCCAAATATAAATCTGGCAATCTTATTTCCTATACTATCCCATTCTTTATCAAAATCAAAAATTATCTTATAACCTTCATTATAAGATACAAAATTTTCTCCATAAGCTAAACGAGCTATTCTTTTTCTTATTTTTATATGTAATTCTACCATATAATCTCCTTAAGTAGTACCATATATAATATCATTTCCATAAATAATTTCATCGCCATCCGATAAAGAAGAAAGAGCAGTATTGATTTGACTATCTACATATCTTTTGGAAGCGGCATAAGTATCTTGTAACGGTGTCTCAGGGACAGATAACGCAAGAGAAGTAATGGTTTTTGGATTCTCAAAAACAATATTCCCACTTGATATATCATATTCTATTTGTTTTATGCCATCAGAAGTAAGCACAAATAATATATTAGGAGAAGTAAAATTAAACCCGATGATAATGCCCAAAGTGTTTGTTGAAGGCTGTATGATAAAATTTCCAATATCAAAACTATTGGCTTTTCGCTCTTGTAGCCAAGCAACATAATCACTATATACCCAAGTACCAGTTAGTTTTCCAGCAGACACAATTCCAGATACCAGAGGCGTCGCTGGCGCAGGAACAACAGATTTCCCATTATCAGGAGAATCACCGCCAACTTTTATGTCTTTTCCCCAGAAGCTCCCATCAAATCCACAACAAGCCGTCATATTCCCAGATTCGTCTTTCACTTGAAAAGCGTTTTTTAGTTTTGACATTTTGAGAGACCTCCATTATTATCATTCTAAAGTAAGTAGTAAATTGGTTTGTTTTATCTAATAAAATTATAAATGAATTTTAAATGAAAATCAAATTTACAGAAATAGTTTTAAAAATTTGAAATTGAAGAGAAAATAAATTATAATATATTTATAAAAAGAAAAGAGGTAAGTAAGTAAATGGAAAAATATAATCTCTATGATAACATTGTGGCTAATACCATATATTATTTTTTAACGCATACAAAAAATGATAAGCGCATATCTATTTTTAATAATGATAAATATGATGATGAATTACTATTTGGTTTAAAAATGATAGATTATGCAAGAATATTAGAATCAGACTTTTCTAATAAAAAATTCTATATTACTTGTAAATTCTCTCAATTCTTAAAGCTAAAACTACATGGAAAATTAAAGCATATTCATTATGATTTTTCAACAAAAGAAAAAATAAATCTTTCTTTCAAAGATATATTTAATTCAATGAAACAACAATTTAATTTACCAGATGACATCTTTTCACAAATTTATTATACTTACTATGCAAAGGAGAAAACAAATGATTAATATCTATACTGACGGCGCCACTTCTCATAATGGAAAAGAAAATGCCATTGGCGGATATGCTTTTGTAGTAGAAGAAAATGGCGAAGAGCTTTATTCTACTTATGGAAAGATATATCCAGCAACAAATAACATATGTGAATTAACTGCGCTAATTGAAGCTTGTGAGTATATAGATAAAAATCTTCATGGACAGCAAGTTACAGTTTATAGTGACAGCGCATATTGTATAAATTGTTATAAAGAAAAGTGGTATGAAAATTGGAAGCGTAATGGTTGGAAAACTTCATCAAAGAAGCCTGTAGCAAATCAAGAATTATGGAAAAAGTTAATTCCTTATTTCTATGACTCTAAAATTAAATTTGAGAAATGTGATGGACATTCGGGCAATCAATGGAATGATTATGCTGACCATTTAGCTGTAAAGGCACGAGGTGGAAAATGGTAAATATTATAATTCCATTATATAATGGGAAGGATACTTTACCTCTTGCGCTAAATAGTTTATTAACTCAAACAAAAAAATTCTTTCAGGTCTCCATCTACCAAGATGGAGATTCTGAAGATTATAGTGAAATTATAGATAAGTATAGATATATGGGCTTATTTATAAATTTTTATAAGAGTGAAAAAAATGTTGGCGCAGGGCTGGCTCGACAATTTTGGTTGAATAAGAGCAAGCGTTTTGAATATGTAATGTTTTTGGATTGTGATGATGTCCTAATGCCCAACGCGGTAGAAAGTCTAAGTCGGGCGGCGACAGTAAGTAATAGTAATATTGTTGTAGGTAATATACTACAAGAAGAAATAGGTAGTAATAAAATTTTAAGAAAAGATAGTAATTCTACTTGGCTTCATGGAAAGCTATATAGAACTTCTTTTTTATTGGAAAATAATATTACTTTTCACCCATTAATTAAAGTAAATGAAGATAGTTATTTTAACTTTGTAGCATTAAATTCTACAAATAATAAACATTATATAGATGAAACTGTCTATATGTGGAGATGGAATAGAAATTCTATAACAAGAAGAAGTTCAAAAAAAGATTTCTTAAAAGAAAATGATAAATATTATTTTTTTGGACAAATATATGGATTAGAAAAATTAAAAGAATTAAATAAAATAGATGATGAATTAGTTTGTAGTGTTTTAGTTAATTTATATAGACAATCGCAATTAGAAATCTTTTATGGTTTGGAACCCACAACAATAGATCATCTATTATCTCTTAAGTGTATAATCAATACTCAAGAAAAAATATTTAATGGTGAATTAAATGAAGTGCTGCTGCCGCTATTGGGCGCCGGAGGCATAGAAAACGGAAAGGCTTTTTTGTTTACTGAAACTTTTTTTGATTGGTTAAGGAGTAATAAATGAAAATTTTTATAGTTAATGGATTTCCTCGTAACGGGAAATCAAAGTTCTGTGAATTAATTCGTGATTATCTTGGAGAAAATAAAGTATATATATTGTCTACTGTTGATTTTGTGAAAGAAATTGCGACGCTTTGCGGTTGGGACGGCGTAAAGAATGGAAAGAATAGAAAATTCTTAGCTGACTTAAAAAATTTACTAACTGAATGGGACGACGTTCCAATAAAAAAAATTAAGAAAGAATTAGTCAATATTCAGCATCTTTACGAGTCTTATGATTTAGATACTTCTCAAGTAGTTGTTTTTATTATGTGTCGAGAGCCTGACGAAATTGCGCGCCTATGTAGAGAATTGGGCGCCAAATCTCTTTTTATTAGTAGAGATAATCATGAAACTGATTTTTCTAATACATCAGACGCAGAAGTAGAAAATTATAATTATGATATTTATTTTCATAATCCAGAAGGTATAGAGAATCTTTTTAAAAAAATAGAAATTTTTATTAAAGAACAAAATTTGATTTAATAATAAAATTATTTTATAATATTAATATAAAAAGATTGGAGAATATCTTATGATTAATGGAATTGATTTTTCTGAACTTGACGCTGAGAAATATTACTCTATAACTAAAAGCTTTAAAGGTAATCCGAAAGCAGAAATAAGAAATAGAGTCTTTTCTGGACAGTATATTGGCTCTCGTAAAATGGACGGCGCATACTTTAGATTCATAAAAGATATAGACGGCTCAATGCGCCTTCAAGGTCGTTCAAGAAATGTTAATGGCGTTTATCTTGATAAAATCGACCATGTGCCGCACCTTATGGATTTCTTTAACTCTCTTCCTAATGGCACTTGTCTACTTGGTGAATTGTACTTTCCCAATAATGAAGGCTCAAATAATGTAACTACAATTATTGGGTGTCTGACTGAAAAAGCAATTAAGCGTCAAGAAATAGGTGATAAGCTTCATTACTATGTATTTGATGTTTGGGCATATGATGGTGAGTCATATCTTGATACCAAAATCGAGGAAAGAGTCGAATGCCTTAATGTTATAAAAGCAAAGTATGATTATTCTTATGTAGAATTTGCGACTTACTATACTGGCGCCGCCTTGTGGAATGAGCTTGAAATAATTCTTGCTAATGGCGGTGAGGGCATAGTTATGACTAAGCTCGGCACAACTCCAGAGCCGGGAAAGCGTAGAGCATGGAAAACTCTTAAAGTAAAGAAAGAAATTTCTCAGACTATAGATTGTTTCTTTACTGGACGCATAACTCCCCCTACTCGCCTTTATACAGGAAAAGATATTGATAATTGGGAATATTGGCAAGATGTAAAGAGCGGCGAGATGAAATATGGAAAGCTATTTACTAATTACTATAATGGAGAGGGAATAGAGCCTGTAACTAAGTCTTTCTTTTATGGTTATGCCGGCAGTCTTGAAGTTGGAGTTATAAAGAGTAATAAAACGATAGTTCCTATTGGTTATCTAAGCGGTTTAACTGAAGAAATTAAGAAAAATTATATAGATTATAAGGGGAAGCCAATAGAGATAACAGCTATGGAAATTTTCAAAGATAAGAATGGAGTTGTTGGTGGTTTGCGACACGCTAAGTTTTTAAGATTTAGACCTGATCTTTCAGTTGCAGATTGCACTTACGAAAAAATATTTGATGAGTAAGCCAGAGGAAAAAATCGCTTCTATTCTATCTCAAGCACATATAAAATTTGAACGCGAAAAGACCTTTTCTGATTTAAAGAGAGGTCTTTTCCGCTTTGATTTTTATATACCTTCTCTCAATATAATCATAGAATATGATGGCGAACAACATATGAAGCAAATAAAAAGATTCCATAAAACGAGGCAAGAATTTCTTCACGCCCAAGAATCAGATAGAAGAAAAAATTCATATTGCTTAGCAAAAAACATTAAGCTTTATCGTATTCCTTATTTTAAGCTAAATCAAATTAATTCATTTCAAGATATAATTAAAGATGAATTTCTGGTTAAAGATAAATGGCACAATGATGTAATTAGGCGAAAACTATTTGAATCTTAACAACGATAA
>CAMEXD010000032.1 GCA_945947035.1 uncultured Mycoplasma sp.
TTTTTATAAACAGGTATAACATATGAAAGTACTTGAGGTAAAATTATGTATTTAAATGTTTGAATTTTTGTAAATCCTAATGCATAAGCAGAATCAATTTGAGTTCTATTTATTGACGAAAAAGCACCTTTTATAATTTCACAAACATATGCAGAAAAATATATTGAGAATGCTATTACTGCAACTATAATAGGTTCGATATTTATTGCACCAAAAATTCCAAAATAAAATGTTAATAGTAAAACAGTAACTGGAACACCTTGCAAAAATCTTACAAACACCAGCGATGTTATATTTAAAATCTTAATTTTGGATTTATGTAATAAGAATAAAACAAATCCAAATAAAGTACCAATAATAATTGATAAAAATGAAATTAATAATGTTAATTTTAATCCGTTTAAAAACAAAATATATCTTTTTTCATCAATAACTGTTCTTATAAAACTACTATGTATACTACTTAAAAATTTTATTATAGTTTCTTTATTACAAATTATAACTAATATTAATATAAATAAAATAATTATAACTTTTATCCATTTATTATGATTCTTCATTTCTATTTCCTAGTTACAACAACTATTCCACCAGTATAATCAGGTTCAGAAAATAAAACAGATTTTTTTCTTTCTTCAGTTACAATAATAGAACATCCTGAAACATCAACTTTACCAGATTTTAATGCTGGAATTATCCCATCAAATGACATTTCTATAACTTCTAACTTATAGCCCAATTCTTTGCATATATAATTTATTACATCAATATCATATCCAACAATTTTATTGTTTTTCATATATGCAAATGGAGCAGAACCTGATACAGTAGCAAATTTAATAGTTCCTTTTGAATCATCATAATTATAATTATCTAATTCTTTTTTATTTTCATCATTCCCCATCCATTTTTCTTCTAATTCTTGTAATTTACCATTTTGTTTCATCGTATTTAACACTTCATTAATTTCATTTTGTAAATCTTGTTTTGAAGGATTAATTGCAAATGCATAACTATCCTCAGTAAGTTTTTCATCTAATATTTTTAAATTACTATTTTCTTTTATTATTTCTTTGGCTAATGGTTCATCTGTTAAAAAGCCATCAATTTTACCGGATTTCAATGCAGATATTTGATCACTATAACTATTATAATATGAAATATTAACGTTTATTATATTATTTTTAGCAATAGCATCATACTCTGAGCCTGTATATACACCAATGTTTTTATTATTTAAATCATCTTTAGTATTAATAATATTTAACTTGTTTGAACAACCAGCTGTCATCAATACAGTAAATAATAAAATCAAAAAGTATTGTTTATATTTTTTTAACATATTTTTTACCTCCTATATCATTTGAAACCTCTATTTCAAAGATATCATATATTTTTTGCATTTTTTGTAATGTATCAAATTCATTTTCACCTAAAACTTGAACCCATCCAGATGCATCATTTCCTACTCTTCTTTTCTTTTGATATTCACCAATTTTTGCGAATAATTCACCACCAATAGCACCATCCATTTTCAGCAATTCTTCTAATGGTGTTATTCGTTCAATTATTCCTTCTTTATTTGGTAGATATAAATCGCCTACACTAACAATTTTATCTGGATACTTTAAATTAACTTTTTTGTGAATTGCAATATCCAATAGTAAGTTATAAATATCAATTCCATATGAATAACTGTGATTTAAAGTAGCCTGACACCCAGGCAACCTCCATCCAAGTTCGCTTGCTTTAATATTTCCATCATTGCTTATAAAAACTTCTATAGTCATCGCTCCATCTTTTAAATTCATACCAGATACTATTTGTTGAATAAACTCTTTAGGAACAAATTTAAAATATGATGGTATTTTAGGGACAGTCATATGACAATTTAAATCGTTTGAAATAGATGCCCATATAGTTGGATTTGGAATATATGTAACATATGTATCCAATACTTCACCATTTTGTACTAAACTTTCTATAGACCATTCATGGTCATAGCAGAAATCTTCAGCCATATATTTTCCAGGTATAATTTCTATTTCTAAACCATCTATGTCTTCTAATGAATTTATCATATAAGTTTCAATACTATTCATACCTCTTCTAGGTTTAAAAATAATTTTCTTACTTCCACTATTCACGAAAAAATTTTTAAGTTCTTTTTTACTATTAATTTCTTTAAAATCAACCGTGTCTAAACCTATTTCTCGAAATTTTTTTTTCATATCAACTTTATCTCTTACCCAACATATTTGCTCATCTGATAAAGCATAAAGTCCTAATTTCCTTGCAAATTTATTAGAAAATTCTAAATAATACTCTGAATCATTTAAAAAATAGTCAATTTTAATATCATTACCTTCTAACCATTTTTTAAATTTTAAAACTTCATCATCAATATCATTATAATAATCAATAACATAATTTAATACACTTTTAGTCGATTCAAGATAACTTTCGTTAAAAAACTTCATATTCTTATTTGTTCTTATAATTATAGGCTTAATATCTTTTCGTTTTAATAACTCATGAGATAAATTCGATTCGTACTCCTCAAAATATAATAATGTTGTCAATTTATCAACCCCTTTGTTTTTATCTTTATATCATCAGATATATCATTTTTTACTAAAATATCATTAATTCCATTATATATATATTTAAAATATTCAATATCATAATAATCGGATAAATTATAAGATTTAATTTGCTTTAATTCTAATTGTTTTTTTAAAGCTAAATATATCATCTTTTGTTTATTTTCAAAGCCATCCAAATTATCATAAATACAAGGGACTATTTTATCTATCCAAATTTCTTTACAACGTTCATCCCTAATTCTACCAACTTCTGGGCTTTCATAAATTCTTTTTTTTGAAAATTCATCAGGGTATTCATATGAGATACTTCTAAAATATAATGCACCATCATAAGTTGAAAAGACTTCTTTTTCTTTAACTTTATTTAAATCTAATATTTTTTGAAAATCATCATTACCTATATATACCTTACCATCAAAAAGGCCTCTATCACATAATAAAATATTTGACTTCCCTTCAGATATGTATTCATTTAGAAACTGAATTTTAAACAATAAATTTTGAAAATCAAATGTAGATATATTTATGCTTGGCATGTACCCTAATTTCAAAAGAGAATTAGCAGTTTCATTAACTATCTTTACCGAATAGTCTTGCTCAATTAATTTTTTAGATAGAAAGCCTATGGAATCTGTCTTACCACCACAAGGTCCACCAGTTAAAACTATTTTATAGGTTTTCATTTTATCTAATTCTCCTTTCGATTTTTTTTGCAAAAGTTTTAATAACATCTGACTTAACATTCGAATCATCAATATATTTTGTTAAAAGATCTGGATCAGCTAACTCAACTTCCATTATTTTTGCATTATCATTAACTAAAACCATATCAACTCGCATATATAAATAATTATTAAAATCTTTGATTTTTTCAACAACTTTAGCAAGTTCTATAATACTATCTGGAACATCATTGACTAAATAAGGTCTTCTTTTTTCATGAAATATATTTGGAAATCTTAACATTGTATGAGTCATTTTTCCGTCTATAAAGATACACGAATATTCCCCCTTATTTATTTCTGAAATAAATGGCTGAATCATTATTTTGCAATCACTATTGTCATCCAGTATTTTATTATATACTTTTACTATATCTTCTTTTTGGATTGTGTTTGGTATAGATTTATCACTAAAATTTGTTACTAGATAAGTATTTTCACCACTACCTGAGATTGTTGGTTTAAAAACATTTGATTTATCATCCAACATATCAAATATGTTCTTATTTAATAATTCGGATTGGTCCAAAAATATTGTATCTATGAAATCAACATTATTTTTTCTTAAAATATTAAATTGAATGTCCTTCATAATATTATTTAAAACCATGTCAACACCATTAGCTAATGGAATATTATTATTCTTAACATATAATAGCCAGTTTTTAAATTCTTTATAATAATTTTGATATCCCCATACCGATTTTAAAACTAGTAAATCATACTTTTCTTCCAATGGTTGTTGCCAAGATATAATTTTAGCATCTATTCCTAGATTTATTAATGCATTTTTTAAGTTATTATCTTCTTCTAATTTATCTATCCACTTATCACAAGATACAATTCCTACCTTTTTCATAATTATCTCAACTTTCTTAAACATTTATTCATTGCACTAAAATGTTCAACTAAATCTTCCCTTGGTAATGCTGTAGTAACTCTTCCTATAAGTTGTTCTTCATTTGGCCATGATATTGACTGTCCTAAAATGATTTTAATTTTCTCTTGTTCATACATATATTTAAGCAATTCTTTTTCATCAGTAATTATTCTTCCATTTTCTGCAACTTTATTTTTTAATTTAGTAAAATCTAACATTTCAAAAAATCCTGAATCTGGTAATGTTCCATTTACAAAGTCAACATTTGGTATTCCATCTAATATTTGATTTATATTATAGCCAAAGCCATAATTTCTTATATCATTTTCTATTTTTTTTCTTAAACTGCTATCATCAATAAAATCTAATCCATTAATTAATACTTTCAATAATTCTAAACGATATTTATATTCTTCAATAATAGGATTAAAGTAGTTACCATATTCTTTTTTTCGTCTTTCAGATGCATTAAAGGCACCTGCTAAAGCTCTACCCTGTAATACTGGAGAAGAATCCATTGTCTGAAAAATCTTATTTCGTATTGCCCTAATTATTATCTCATTTGCAACTACCATACCAGATCTAATTGATGCTAAACCATAGGATTTTGATAAACCAGTTATTGTTATTGTATTATCAAAAAACTTTTCATAAGAAGCCATTGGTTTTGCTAAATTATCTCTGTCATAAGTTAAATCTCTATATATTAAATCATCTATAACAAATACACCTTTTGATA
>CAMEXD010000033.1 GCA_945947035.1 uncultured Mycoplasma sp.
ATAAAAATAGCGTTAGCAAAATTTCCACCAACACTATTTATAATACAACCAAAAATTAAGGATTGACCTTAATTTTTTTTGTTATCTCCATATGATTCAAATGCTCTTAGAACTTCAATTGGCACTGCAAATATTATTGTATTTGATTGATCTGATGATAAATCATTTAAAGTAGCTAAAGTTCTTAAATGAAGTGCACCTGGTGTTTCACTCATTTTTTTAGCAGCAATCGCTAGGTTTTCACTTGCTTCAACTTCACCAGCAGCTTTTGTAATAACAGCAGTTTTTTCACGTTCTGCTTCAGCAGCTTTTGCAATAACTCTTTTCATTTCTTCTGGAAGAGCGATATCTTTTAGTTCAATATTTTCAACTTTAATTCCCCAAGGGTCAGTTGCTTTATCAATGATATCACAGATTTTTGTAGAAATTGTTTCACGTTCTGCTAAAAGTTCATCAAGTGTTACTGATCCGACAATATTTCTCATTGTAGTTTGAGTTAATTGACTAACTGCATAATAGTAATTTTCAACTGCAATTACAGCTTTAGAAGCATCAAATATCTTGTAATAAATAACAGCATTAATTCTAACAGATACGTTATCTTTTGTTATAGCATCTTGTTCAGGAACATCAACTGCTTTAGTTCTAATATCAACTTTTTTATATGATTGAAATATTGGAAAAACCAAATTCCATCCTGGTTTCATGATAGAAGAAAACTTTCCTAAAGAAAACTTAATACCTCTTTCATATTCATTGATTTGCTTAATTGACACTAAAATTACAACAGCAATAATAGCTAAAATAATATATATCATATACTTCTCCTTTCATTTTATATTATAAATATTTTTATATCTATATTCAAGTATTATTAACTACAATTATTTGAAAATAAAATAGTTATAAAACAAGCGATAATACTTAATATAATTCCGATAAAAAACTCACAATTTATCATAATAGGTTCAGTTAATAAAACGGGTATAGTAGAAATGACAAAACCAATAATAGCATAAAAAGTATAACCATAATATTTTTTTAGTAAAAAACTAATTAACTTTGAAAGTAATAAAAATCCAATGAAAACTCCAATTGCAATAAAAAATAAAACTTTTATATTAAGAGTATTAATAGATCCTATATAAACATCATACATTCCAATCATAGTAAGAAGAACAGTTGATGATATACCAGGAATAATTGTTGAAACAGCAATTAAAAGACCAACGCCTATTAAAGTTAAAAAATTATAATTAGTTATTTCAAAAGAAAAATTATTTTTGTAAAAAAGAAGTGATACTCCAAGTAAAAAAGTTATTATTAAAGGAATAAGAAAACTTTTTTTAAACTTTTCTTTATAAGCTTGTTTAAATAAAGAGGGAAGAGTTCCTATCATAAATCCAACAAAAATAATACTTGTTGCTAAAGAAAATTTGTTTAGTGATATTTCTATTATATTACTAAATATAAAAGTACCAAAAAGTATTCCACATCCAATTGGAAATAAAAATAAAAAACTATTTTTAAAATCTTTAAATAAATTACTAATTGCATCAATGCATTTATCATAAATTCCTAAAATTACAAGTAAAGCACTACCAGATAGACCTGGTACAATATTTCCTATTCCACCAGCTACACCTTTAAAAAAATTAATCATATTGTCTCCTTTATAATAAATTATATTATTATATCTTGATTATTATTTAAATAGATTGATTTTTAATACATTTTATGGTAAAATAAGACGCGAAATTAAGGAGATTGATTATGGAAGAAAAACGTTTAATGGCTTTGGATAGTTTAAAAATAAATGGTCTTACAAAGAATAATGAAGAGTATTTAGCATATTGGTATTCATATGAAACTGGAAGAAGAAATATTGGTAGAAATACATATTATGGATGGATAATTGGAAGTCCTAAAATAGATAAATATGCAATAAGAAAAGGAAAAAAAATAATCAGTTATTTAATAAGTACAATGGGTGATTTTGAAGAAAAATTAGAAGTTGAACCAATTACTTATTATGGTTATGGAAATAATATAATTTCTAATTTTAAATTAAAATGCAAAGATAAAAATGGTAATAATGTGTTAATTGATTTTGCATCTGGTGACGATGTAGATTATCCTTCAGTTTTATCTGTTGTAACAGAAGATGAAATAAAACAACTCGCATTGTTTTTCCCACATTCAGAATTATCTCATGCATTTAATATAATAAGAGTAATAGATCAAAGTTCAAATCCTTATTATAAAGAAAAATTAATCGCAGAATATAAAAAACAATTTGAAGAAAATACAGATAATTTGGATAATGAAAAAAATAGTTTAACAAGAGTAAGAAAATAATTACATTAACAAAAAATTAGATTTAACAAAAATCTAATTTTTTTATATCTTTTTATTTAATCTATCAATAATCATATAAAAGATATAGGATATTATTCCTAAGATAAATATAGAAGTGATTACAAGATTAAGATTAAAAGTTTGCGATCCAAAGTTAATTAAATAACCAAGACCTTTTTTTGATACTAAAAGTTCTCCCATAATAACTCCAATTAAAGATAAAGAAATATTTATTTTTAAAGTATTAATAAGAGTAGGTAAGTTTCCTCTAAAAACAAGCTTAGTAAATATCTTAAATTTAGTTGCATTTAAAGATTTAAATAACATTATTTTATAGTAATCAGTTTTTATAAAAGCATTATATAAACTAATTATAGTTGTAAATACTTCAATTAAAATAGCCATAAGTATTATAGAGTTTGTATTTGCACCCATCCAAATTATAATAAGTGGTCCAAGAGATACTTTAGGAAGTGAATTAAGTACTGTTAAATATGGATCAAATATTTTAGCAATTGTTTGATTAGCCCAAAAGATACTTGCAACAATTATACCAATAATAGTAGATATAGTAAAACTTAAAATCGTTTCATAAGATGTAACAAGAATATGAGAAACAAGATTGTAATTTTTAAATAAATCAATAGTAGTAGTAATAATTTTTGATGGACATGACATTAAAAAAGTATTAATAACTTTATAATGAGCTAAAACTTCCCATAAAACAAGTAAAAAGATAATAATAAATATTTTAAAAAAATTAATTATAAATTTTTCTTTTTTTAACTTTTTTAAGTATTCTTTATGTTCTAAACTATACATGATTATCAAGTTCCTTCCAAATAGTTTCATAAAATTCCACAAATTTGTGATCTTTTCTATTTTCTGTTGGAATATTTTTATTTTCTAAAACTATATTATGTATTTTTTTAACTCTTGATGGACGTTTTGTTAAAACAATAATTCTATCAGACATACTTATAGCTTCTGCAATATCGTGGGTAACCATAATAGCAGTTTTTCCTTCTTCTTTTATTATCTTATAAACTTCATCTGATAAATTAAGTCTTGTTTGATAATCAAGGGAACTAAATGGTTCATCAAGAAGTAGGATATCAGGATCTATAGCAAGAGTTCTAATTAAAGCAACACGTTGTCTCATTCCTCCAGATAATGATTTAGGATAACTATTTATAAACTCTTTCAAACCATATTTGTTAAGTAAGTTTATAACTTTTTGTTTGCTTTCTTTATTTAAATTATTATTTAATTCAAGTCCTAATAGACAGTTTTCTAAAACAGTTTTCCATTCAAGTAGAGCATCTTCTTGAAGCATATAACCAATTTTTGGATTTTCTTTGTTAAATTTTATAACACCACCACTATAATCTAAAATATTTGATAAAATACCTAAAATAGTTGATTTACCACATCCTGATGGACCAACAATAGAAATAAATTCATGATTATTAACAGAAAAAGATATATCATCTAGGGATAACACTTCACCATTTTTATCATGGTATATTTTCTTTAGATTTTTTACTTCTAAGATTTTATTATCCATAAACTAAATTCCTCCTTTGGTCTAATTTATTATATTCAAAAAAAGATTATATGCTTTAGACTATAACCATAAAAAAATAAATAAATTCATAAAAAAAACAAATAAGAATTAACTATTCTTAATTTGTTTTTTAATTATTTCTAAATTATTTTTTAATCTTTTATCAAATGGTGACATTTTAAGAGCGATTTTCACATATTTTTCTGCTAAAATATAATTATTTTCATTATAATAGGCAATAGATAATAAATCATATATAGTGTTGTCCCAACTGAAAACTTCATTAATATAAGTTTTTTGGTGATTTTTAATTTTTAAAGCTTTTAAACAATATTTTTTTACTTCTTTGAAAATTTTTAATTCATATTCCAAAAGAGCTCTTTCAACAAATGGATCTCTTAAATATGGTGCTTCTTTAATTGCTTTATCAAGCCACATTCTAGCTTCATCATATCTTTTTAGATTTTTATAGCATCTAGCAATAAATCTCATGGAAGCACATCTTTCATCTTTCCAAATTGCACTTTTTAAATTAAGGTGTTTAATTAAGGTGTCAATTGCTTCATTATATTTACCATAATACATATATTCTCTACCTAGATAATGCATATTACGATCATTTTCGTGGTCTTCTTTTACAGAAAGCTCTAAAAGAGGAAGATAACTACTACGTGATTTTTTATTATCAGGATAGTGATTTAAAGTAATATCATCTGTTATTAAAATATTTTCAAAATTACCATTAAATTTTAAAATTTCATGGACTGGATTAACCCAAGTGTAGTTTTTATTGTCGTGAATTTTTTCAGAGTAAAAAGATACTTTTGGATTATTTTTTTCATATAATAGGAAAGTCATCTATAAGCTACAAAAAGCAGTAAAACGAATATATGCA
>CAMEXD010000034.1 GCA_945947035.1 uncultured Mycoplasma sp.
TAGATAAAATCTATCAAACAGCCTAAATGTTCAATTTATTATTGCAATTTACGTAAAAAATATTTATTCCTTAATTTTAAAATTAAGTGCAACAGTTAGACTATAAATATATATTGCTTGAAGATTTCCTCAACTATGTGATATTAGAGGATGCGGCGGTATTTGTGGTTAATGGCACCAGTTGCCTGTTGAACATAAGTATCTGACTTGTCTTTCATACTCTTGCCTTTAGAGAAAAATTAAAAAAAGACCATTGCAGTTCTCACTGGTGTCCCCTTTTTCATAGTGAATATGGAGACAAAGTAGATCTAGCAGCCCTTGATTTTAATCATATCCGCAAATTCAGAGTCATTGTCAAACGTGATTGATTTGAAACTGTTAAGATGTCTATCAATCTCCATTTGAAGCAATCTCTGGCATGTGCTTGTTCAATAGTCAAGAATCTTGATAATTACTTCAAAGCGTGTAGTTCTTTCAGTCAAAGCCACCAAAGCAGGCTGATTCTTGCGTCTGATGCCTTTAACCCGATCTCCTTCCCGGTGTGCAATGGCAGTTTTCAATCCTCAATCTCAATAATCACGTACTTGTGATTGATACTTTTTGATTCCTTCAACAATTTTGCCAGCTAACTTGTGATTCATCATATTCAAATCAAATATTGAATATATTGCTCCTTCTCCAAAATTATTAGTATTATTGTTCCAAGCAGGTCCTTCTTGCCAATCAATATCCTTATTATTTAAATATTCATAGATTTTTTTCATTCTTTTTTCTGTATCTATATCATCATTCAAAGCTGGTAACATATATTCTGTGATAATACCGTATCTTTGTAAATAATTATATACTTGTTCAGGAGCAGTTTTGTCTTGATAATTAATTTTTACGCGCGGATCATAATAATTACTTACGTCTTTTAAATACTGACCTTGGTAAAAGTCTACAATTTCATCCATTTTATCTTCCAGCTCACGCTTATTTTCTACAATATAATCTTCCTTTTTTGATAGTAAAATCTTTTTTGATAATGCATTATAGAAGTCACTCAATGAATTATCTTTTAATAATTGATCCCAAATTTTAGGATATTGATTAATATTCTCTAAAAAACCGCCTATTTTATCTAAAAAGCAACTAAAAGTGTCTCCATAGCTTAATTCAAGATAATAGATTTTTGTAGCGACAATCGAATCTAATAGATTCTTTCCCAGTTGCCAACTCATGGTAAATTTTATTTAATTTCTCTTCACAGCTCATTATTTTTCCTCGTATATCCTATATTGCTTAACTAGACCGCTTACACCTTTTTGACCTTGGTGTTTACAGTAATTATATACCTTTTGTTAAGATAACATGTCTTTTAGTTCTAAGTTTATAATTGCTCTAAAGCTTTACACCATAAGTCATTATTTTTTTCACACTTTCTATTATTAGCGTTTACTTTAATAATTTTAATATTTTCTATATTGGATATTCTTAAACGCCTAGCATATTTTTTCTTTAATATTCTATCATTTTCATCTTCAACACTTACAATGACTAATGTTTTATCATCACGCTCAACTAAAGTACGAATTATTCCATTGATATGTTCATCATCTGGATTAAAACCAAACCCTATACTGCAAATAGCATCTGCTAACTTCATTTTCTGATAAAAATCAGAATAATTGACTAACATATCAATTGAAGTCATTGGCTTAGTTCCACTCTGAGTAAACATCAATGGAACGATTATATGATTCTCCAGGTTTTCATTTTCTTTCAACATGGTATTCATATATGGGTCGTAATAAATTTCTACTCCACCATTTAAGAATTTAATATCTGTATTACTTGAAGATTGGTTCGAAAAAAGAATTTTTTGAATAAATGAACTGTAATTAGTAGTACCTATAATGACTGGAGATATCTTTCCTTTATCCATTTCTTTTTTTAAATCTGTATAGTAACCTGGTCTAGTTATGTCCAACTTGGTTGATTGTTCCAAAATGTACTCTTGAACCGTATACAAAAAAACAATTATCTTAGTAAATTTGGCCCAATCATGCTGAGGTGAATATAAATAATGCCAATTTTCATCAATTAAAGATTTATAATCTAATACACTAGCATATATGTTTTCAACAATATGATATGCCAGTTTTACTATCGGATGCATCTCATCCTTTAAATGCACTTCAGAAAGTATAGTTAGTCCTTCACTTCCTGCATTTTCATAGTTAACATTTAAAGCACCACCTAAATCATCAAATAAGTCTAAGTTCAAGTCATCTTTTTCAAACACTGAGTCTTCTACTCTACTAGATACATCTGAACTCAACGCACCAATTTGCAATTGAAATATCGTACTTATTAACTTCCCTAACAATACTTTTTCATCTTCATTCAAAAATTCATCACTTTTTTGATAATATCTAAGAAACTTCGAAAAATATTCACTTTCAAAAAGTTTATCTCCCTCATCAAACAACGAATTATATTTTAATAATTGCTTAACGTTTACATTTTCTCCAATTTCTTTTTTTGTTTCCTTATCTATTGTTTCAATTGCACTATCATCATTCATATCATTAAAACATTCTTTTGCAGCAGCTTCAGCTAATTCATCAAAATTGTTTATCATATGAATAATCTTAGCCCTATTATTTCTAATAGTATCTTTAATAATCCCGCTATATATTCGTTTAGTAAATGCATTGATATTTTTGTTACTAAAACCATCTGGTAATCCATAAGTGGCATAATCACTAGATTTATTCACTTTTTTAATCATATCACGTAACTTATTTTTAGCATTTACATTAGAATGTCTAAAAATATCTAAAGCAAATTTACCTCCGGTCGGCATTCCGTAGCTAATTTCTGCTCCAGCACCAAACAAAAAACCAATTTTTTTCATATGTTTGACCTCTTAATTTATATACTTATTAACATAATTTTACTTAAGACTTTTTCTTGTCGGATAAAGTTTTTTTCAAAAACACCTTATCGCTGCCAAGCATCTCCCCAAGTTGTGACTTGAGCTCATTTTTTTCCTCTTGTAGCTTACTTTGCAAAGCCACTACTTGTTCATTCTTCTTATCATAAAAATCAATCATTTCTTCTTGCTTCTCTTTTGAACAAACTGCAATCGGCAAATTTTCTAAATCCCTGATGGTCAATATTGATACGGTTGTCCCAGACTCTGTCTTTCTAAGAAAATATTTAGTAAACAGTGAATTCAAGTACAAGTATAGCCACTTGGGCTCAATTGTTTTATCCTTTGCTCGAATAATCACTACATTCGAACTAATAATAGTTGGAATTGTAGGTTCGTTTTCAATAAAAACCACCTTACCTAAACTTCCACGAACAGAAAAAATAATGTCATTTTTATGAATTCGATACTCATCTAGAGCCTTGTTTCCACTATCTTTTACACCAGTTAAAGCTGCATAATTTATTGATTCATCTTCTGTAAAATCAGAAATCTTCAATACCTTTAAATCGGAATTAGGATCTTCTTTATTACGCATCATATTGTAGCCGCGCTGAATATTCACTTTTTCTTTAATGGGAACAGTTTCTCTTTGATTTAATGCATCAAGATTTAGATCATACACTTGACCATCTATTTTAATATGGTCCTTAGTGACATATTTATTTACCATCAAAGTATCTTGACATTCATCAATCGACTTTACCTTTGAAATATTAGGTATATCTCTAGGTTTCCTTGTTAAATCAACAATTTTCTCAATTCCTTTTGATGTCAGACTCTTATTAACCTTATTCTTTTGTATCCATCCAGATTGATTAGCATCAATAAATAAAATTTTATTTTTCATATCCGTTTTATGGTTATTGAAAACCATAAGATTAATTGGAATTAACGCATCAACAAAAAATCTTTCCGGAAAACTAATTATGGCCTCAATCTTGTCATCTCTCAATACATTATTTCTTACTCTTTTTCTATTTCCAGCTCCAAAAAGAGAACCATTAGCCAAAAACACAGCTGCACGTCCATTTTTGTTCAATGATCCGAGTATACTACTTACAAATCCCCAATCAGTACTTGTGGAACCAATTTCGCCATACTTAAAAAGATTGTATGAATTATTTATCAAATTACTAGGCATACGTAAATTAAGTGGTGGTGCTGCTATTGAACTATCAAAATGTATCAACTCTTTATTTTCATCAATATATTTGGGTCCAATTAAAATATTTTGATTATAGATTTTTACGTTTTTTCCGTGATTTGCTTTTGCATTCAAATACGCTAAACAAGCTTCTAGTGGTTGCAATGTTTGAAGCGTAATTTTTTGATTAGAGTTTTTCTTCAAAATTTTTAGCCAAGCGCCATCTTTAGTAGCAACAGGATCTAAGAAAGTTTCATCCTTATTTAAATTGATAATAGAAATGGCCAATTTAGATAGACTTTCATTGTTTTTAACGCTATGAAGACGTGAACCAAACATACGCCCATTAACAACCTTATTAAAGTAATCCATTATATCTAATGCACTATGTCTATTTGCTGCATTATAGATAGCAAAGAAAACATTGTCATCTAAGCTAGAACTTGTTAAAGTTACCCAATTTTTTAATTCCGCCGATTGTAAAATCAAGTTGAACACTTTATAAAAATAAAAGTCCATCTGG
>CAMEXD010000035.1 GCA_945947035.1 uncultured Mycoplasma sp.
AAGATTAAGTTGAACAGTATGGAAGTTAGTGTCCAACTTAACTTTTCAATTAACAGAAATTTCTTTTGTTACTTTTTACTTTAACATTTTGTTAAATTAATATATAATTGAAGTAGGTGATATGTATGAAAAAAGTAATTTTAGTAGATGGAAATAATATCCTTTTTAGAAGTTATTACGCTACTGCATATAAAGGAAATATTTTAAGAAATTCTAAAGGATTTCCTACTAATGCTTTATATGGATTTATGAATATGATTAATAAAATAATTAAAGATTTAAATCCTAGTTATATGATGATAGCTTTTGATAAAGGTAAAACTTTTCGTCATGAAAAATATAAAGATTATAAAGGTGGAAGAATTGAAACACCAATGGATTTAAAACTACAATTTCCTGTTGCTAAAAAACTTTGTGAAGCTATGGGAATTAAATATTATGAAGTTGATAATTATGAAGCTGATGATATTATTGGAACATTTGCTAAAGAAGTAGATATTAATCCGGATTTTATTGGTACCATAGTATCAAGTGATAAAGATTTATTACAATTAATATCAGATGATGTTGATGTTAAACTATTAAAATCTAGTGATTATATCATGATGAATAAAGAAACGTTTAAGGAATATTATGGCATTGATCCTATTAAAATGATTGATTTAAAAGCTCTTATGGGAGATCCTTCTGATAATATTCCAGGAGTTAAAGGAATAGGTGAAAAAACTGCTTTATCACTTCTAAAAAAATATGGAAGTTTAGATGGGGTTTATGAGCATATTGATGAAATATCACCAAATAATAGAGAAAGATTAAAAAATGATAAAGAAAATGCTTACTTCTCATATGAACTTGCAACAATTTATAAAGATGTTCCAATTGACGTTAATTTAGAAAATATAAAATATGAAGGACCAAGTTCAAATTACAATCAAATTTTAGAAGAGTATGAATTCTATTCATTTTTAAAAAAACGTGAAGAAGTAAAAGAAGAAGTTAAATTAACATTTGATATTATAAATAATTTAGATAACATAAATATAACTGATGACTTTGCAATTTATATAGAAACCAAAGGAAATTATCATGATAAAGATGTCAAAGGTATTGCTATATATAATAAAGATGTAAGTGTTTTCATTCCAAGAGAATATTTAAAAAATAGTAAGATATTTACTTCTAATTATAAAAAATATACTTATGATTTAAAAAAACTTTTAGTAAGTTTTAGATATTTAAATATAGATTTAGATAAAGAATTTGATGATTTAATGATAGCTACATATCTATTAAATTATAATACTAAAGAGGATTTATCATATCTTATGAATAGTGATAATATTGGCATTTTATTTTCAGATCAACTATATAAAAATAAAAATCTTACTATAGAAGAAATTGCAGAACATGCAGTAAAAAAATGTAAGTATATCTATGAAAATAAAGAATTATTTTTAGATGAAATAAATACTAAAGATTTTACTTATCTTTATAAAAAAATAGAACTTCCTACTTGTTATGTTTTAGCAGACATGGAATATACTGGAGTTTATACATCTTTAGAAGTTTTAAATGAAATGAAATCTGAAATTGAAATTAAGATGGATTTATTATCAAATGAAATTTATAATTTAGCAGGTGAAGAATTTAATATTTTATCACCAAAACAACTAGGAAAAATATTATTTGAAAAGTTAGGTATTCCATATTCAAAAAAAGTTAAAGATGGTAATTATTCAACAAGTTCTGATATATTAGAGAAGTTGACTGATTATACAATTATAAATAAAATATTAGATTATAGAATGCTTGCTAAACTTTATAGTAATTATGCAGTAGGTTTAACTTCATGTATAAAAGAAGATGGAAAAATTCATACAACTTTTAATCAAACTTTAACAAGAACTGGTAGATTATCATCATCAAATCCTAACCTTCAAAATATACCAGCTAGAGAAGATTATGGTAGACTTATAAGAAAAGCATTTTTACCAAGTAAAGATAGTGTTTTAATTTCAGCAGATTATTCCCAAATAGAACTTCGTGTTTTTGCAAGTATGTCTAATGCTAAAAACCTTGTTGATGCTTTTAATAATGATATGGATATTCATACCAAAACAGCTATGGATATATTCCATGTTCCAGAAGAAGCTGTAACATCTAAAATGAGAAGAAACGCTAAAGCAGTAAACTTTGGAATTTTATATGGTATATCTAGTTTTGGTTTATCCGAAGATTTAAAAATAAATGTAAAAGAAGCCAAAGAATTTATTAATCATTATCTTGAAGTTTTCCCAGGTATTAAAGATTATATGGATAATGTAATTAAAAATGCTTATAATGATGGTTATGTAAAAACACTTTTTGGTAGAGTAAGATATATCGATGAATTAAATAATACTAATTATATTATAAGATCATCTGGAGAAAGAATGGCTCTTAATACTCCAGTTCAAGGAACAGCTGCAGATATCTTAAAAAAGGCAATGATTGAAATTTATGATGAATTAAATAAAAGAAATTTAAAAGCAAAAATAATTATTCAAGTACACGATGAACTTGTATTTGATTGTCCTATTTCTGAACAAGAAGAAGTGGTTGAAATAGTTAAAGATATAATGGAAAATACCTATAAATTAAATGTACCTTTAAAAGTTGATATAAATATTGGCAAAAATTGGTATGAAGCGAAGTAGAGGTGATGTTTATGCCAGAATTACCAGAAGTTGAAACTGTAAGATGTGCATTAAAAAATAAAGTTTTAAATAAAAAAATAAAAGATATAAAAGTAATATATCCTAAAGTTTTTGCAATTCCATCAATTAGTGAAGTAGAAGAACAAATAAAAAATCAAACTATACAAGATATGAAAAGATATGGGAAATGGCTTATTTTTGTTTTAGATGATTATTATTTATTAAGTCATTTAAGAATGGAAGGTAAATATTTATATAGAAATATTAATGATTCTTATGGTAAACATGAACTTGTATCATTTATATTAGATGATATGGAATTAAGATATCAAGATGTAAGAAAGTTTGGTAGATTTTATTTTTTAAAAAAAGACGAATTATATAGTGATAAATCTCCACTTATAAAACTAGGTAAAGATCCTTGGGATAATACTTTAACGATAGATTATTTAAAAGAAAAATACAAAAACAAGAAATTAGAAATAAAATCATGTCTTCTTGATCAGTCAATTATTGTTGGTATAGGAAATATCTATGCTGATGAGATACTTTTTTTAAGCAAAGTAAATCCTTACAAAAAATGTTGTGATTTAAATGATTTAGAACTTAAAAATATAATAGATAACACAAGAATTGTTTTAAAAAAAGCTATTGAAGAAGGTGGAACAACAATAAGAAGTTATACTTCTGAAGAAGGCGTCAGTGGCAAATTTCAAAATAATTTGTATGTCCATAAAAGAGAAAACGAAGAATGTAAAATTTGTAAAAATAAAATAGTTCGTGAAAAAATTCATGGTAGAAGTACTTATTATTGTAAAACTTGTCAAAAGTAAAGATATTAGTTATTAAATATCTTTTTTTTAATATAATTAATTAGGTGGATTATGAAAAAAGTATTTAATATAATAGGTGCGATATGTTTGACAATTTTTAGTTTTTATTATACTGATAAAATGGTAGAATTATCAAAATCTAAAGATTCTATTATGCAAGATATTATGTCATTTAAAGAAGGTTATGAAAAAGAAAGTATAGACGCTAAAATAATAAATGATTATGTAATACCAGGAATAAAAGGAAAAAAAATAGATATTGATAAAAGCTATAATAAAATGAAAGAACTAGGTTATTATAATGAAAATTTATATATTTATACAAGTGAGAAACCAAATATAAGTATTGATGATTTTTATGATAAATTTATAATTGGAGGAAATCCTAAAAAAAATAATGTATCTTTAGTATTTAATTTAAGGGATAATAAAAATTTAAATACAATCCTATATGTATTAAAAGAGCAAGATGTTGTAGCAAATTTTTTTATAGATGGTAAGTATTTTACAGATGATTTAACAAGTCTTTTAAGTATAGCAGATGATAATCATTTTATTGGTAATTTAGGTTATGATGGAAAATATTTAAAAACAACAATAAAAAACACTAATGCTTTAATAAGAAAATTTGTAACTTATGAAAATGATTTTTGTTACGTAGATGAAATAAATTATGATACATTAGATATCTGCAGTAACCTTAAAATGTATACAGTAAAAGGAACAACTATTTCAAATACAACACCATACTTAGACATCAAAGAAAAATTAACTAGTGGAGGAATATATAAATTAGATACAAATAACTATACTATAGAAGAATTAGGTATAATAATAAAATATATAAAACAAAAAGGATATAATATTGTTTCATTAGAAGAATTAATTAGCGAAGAAAATAATTAAAAGTATAGACAAAAATAAAGAAAATGTGTTAAAATTATCTCATAGAATAACACATTTTTTTGTGTTTTAATGGAGGTATAAAAAATGCAAACAAAAATTCGACATGGGGGGGGGCAAGTTAAAAAACTATCATTAATAATAGGAATAGTAGGATTAT
>CAMEXD010000036.1 GCA_945947035.1 uncultured Mycoplasma sp.
GATTAAGTTGAACAGTATGGAAGTTAGTGTCCAACTTAACTTTTTAATTAACAATTTTTTTTAATAATAAATATTTTATTGGAAAAAAATGTTATTTATGCTATAATGTCCTTGCGAAAGAGGAGTGATCGTTATGATTAAAGATAATGAAATTAATTCTTATAATGTGGCAGATTTCTTTTTAACAAAATCAGAATTGACTCCTAAAAAAATTCAAAAATTAGTTTACTATGCTTATTCATGGTTTATAGCACTTAATAATCAAAGCGCAGAAAAAATTGAAAATGTTTTATTTGATGAAATTCCTGAAGCTTGGATACATGGACCAGTTTTTCCATCATTGTATTTGAGATTTAAATCTTATAATTGGAATGAAGTTCCAAAAAATGATAAAGATGTTAAATTTGAAAATGATGATGTAATGAGTTTTTTAAATGACATATGGAATAAATTTGGTTCTTATTCGGCAGATGAATTAGAATATATGACTCATCAAGAATTACCTTGGTTGAATGCTAGAAATAACATTATATCTAATACACAAAAACATCAAAAAATTGCTTTAGAAGATATTTTTAATTACTATAATGAATTATAATAAGAAAAAAATTAAACCAATAATAAATGAAAAGGGACAAACATTAGTTAAAGTTGGACAGCAAAGATTTATTGATAATAAAATAGTATTTTCCTTTTCATTTTTTAATGGACACAGTATTAGTATAAGTGATTTTAATAATTTTTATCAAAATAGTTCTGATGCAATAAAATCAGTAAATGATTTTTTTCAAACACTTAAAGAAGTTTCTAAATTTGAAATTAAACAATTTTTTTCTCCTGCTATAAAAGAACAATTTCATTATAATGAATTTAATGATGATAAAGTAATTGATCGAATTGAAAATATATTAATTAATGGATATGTTATGACAAGACAAAAAGTAGATGAATTTGAAAGATTATATTTTGAATTTTCTTTTTCAAATGGTAAACGTGTAATAGGAACAAGAGTATATGATAATATATTTGAAATTTTATTTATAGATTATAATCATATGGTTTGTCTAGAGTCTAGTAGAACACCTAAAATTAAAATGAAATATAGTTATCCTAGTATTTTTGGCAATTTTGATAAAAATGTAAGTCATGAAGAAATTGATGAAGAGACAAAATTAAGATTATTAATAGAATTAGCTAAAAAGAAAGAATATGCTAATATTGATGAACTTATTAAAGATTTTGATGATTTATTTAACTATGTTTAAAAAAATGTTATGACTTTTTAACAATTTGTGTTAAAATATACCTATAAAAAGGAAGTGTTAATTTATGAGAGAAATTACAGAACAAGAACAAGTAAGACGTGATAAGTTAAAAGAAATAAAAAATCCTTATCCAGAAAGATATGAAGTAAATTATAGTATAAAAGAAGCTAGCAAATTAGAAGATGGTATAACTGATGTAAAAGTTGCTGGTCGTATTGTTTTAATGAGAAAGATGGGTAAATTATCATTTTTAACTATTCAAGATATTGAAGGTAGAATTCAAGCTTGTATGAAGTTAGATTTGCTTGGTGAAGAAAAATATCAAGAATTTAAACATAATTTTGATCTTGGGGACTTTATTGGTATAGATGGTGAAGTATTTACAACTCAAACTGGCGAAAAAACAATAAGAGTTCATGATTTTACATTTTTAGGTAAAGCATTAAAACCTCTTCCTGAAAAATTTCATGGTTTAGTAGATCAAGAAACTATCTATAGAAATAGATATATTGATTTAATAACAAGTGAAGAATCAAGAAATAAGTTTTTATTTAGATCAGCATTTATAAGAGAACTTAGAAAATATTTAAATAGTATTGGTTATATTGAAATTGAAACACCTATTTTAAATAATAAACCAAGTGGAGCAACAGCAAGACCTTTTGTTACTCATCATAATGCTTTAGATATTGACTTATATTTAAGAATAGCTCCTGAAACATATCTTAAAAGAGCAGTAGTTGGGGGATTTACTAAGGTATTTGAAATTGCAAGATGCTTTAGAAATGAAGGAATGGATTCATCTCACTTACAAGATTTTACTATGATCGAAGGATATGGTGCTTATCTTAATTATGAAGATAACATGAAATTATTAAAGGATATGCTTCAGACAATTATTTATAAAATGTTTGGAACATTAAATGTTATGGTTGGGGATAAAGAAGTTGATTTATCTGGAGATTGGGAAGTTGTTTCATTTAGAGATTTAATCTTAAGATATTCTGATATTGATATTGATGTTTATAATACTAAAGAAAAATTACTTGATAAAATAAAAGAAGAAAAACTTGAGATTGATAGTGAGACACCTCTTGAAGATTTGGGATATGGTAATTTAGTAGATCAATTATATAAGAAAGTTGCAAGATGTCATATTGTAAAACCTATTTATTTAACTAAACATCCAATTAGTTTATCACCACTTGCCAGAGCAAATGATGAAAATCCAAATATTACAGATAGATTCCAACTTGTTATAAATGGCGCTGAAATAATTAATGCTTATTCAGAATTAGTTGATCCAATTGAACAAGAAAAAAGATTAATGGAACAAGCTAAATTAAAAGAAGCAGGAGATGTTGAAGCTATGCCTATGGATTATGACTATATTGATGCCATGAGTTATGGAATGCCACCTATATCAGGTTGGGGTATGGGAATAGATAGAATAGTTCAACTTTTAACAAACAGTGAAAACATTAAAGATTGTGTTATGTTTCCACTTATGAGACCATTAAATGAGAATAAAACAACCGAAAATGAATAAAATATAACAAAAGAAGTGCAAAAATGCACTTTTTTCTTTATTTTTTATATAAAAAGTGTAATAATTAAATATAGGAGGTAAAAAATGAAAAAACATGATTTATTTAAAATACTTGGGATAGTAATTTTATCATATGTTGTATTAACATGGATTTTTGATGCATCATATTATTCAGGATTTTTACAAGTAGTAGGAAAACAAGAAGTTGGTTTAGGTTATTTAATTAATGTACCAATTCAAACACTAGGTTATTTTTCTTATTTATTTGTATTTATCTTAGCAATTGGAGCATTTTATGAATTATTAAATGCAACTGGATTATACAGAAAAACTTTAGATGCAGTTGTTAAAAAAATTAAAAAACATAAACAAATTGCTTTAATAACAATTACAGTTTTAATTGCTGTACTATCATCAGTTACAGGACTTGAGTTTGGAATGTTATTTATATTCCCATTTGTTATATCTTTAATAATACTTTTAGGATATGACAAATTTACAGCACTTGCTGCTACAATTGGAGCAACTCTTGTTGGTATGATGGGATCAACTTATTCTTATACTGCTTATGGTATCGTAAATGATGTGTTAAAAACAACTTATAATGATGGCATAGTTGTTAAATTAATTTTACTAGTTTTAGGAGTTCTTCTTTTAGTAGGATTTATGTTATTACACATAAGAAAACAAAAGAATAAAAAAGATGCTAACAAAGAAGCATTAGAACTTGTTCCAGAAAAAGCAGAAGAAAGAAAAGGGGTTTGTAAACACATTTGGCCAATTTTAACTATAATTATTACTATTTTTGTAATATTAATGGTTGGAACAATTAATTGGTCAGCAGTATTTGAAATTGAAGTATTTGAAAATGCATTAGAAAGTATTGAAAAAACTACAATTTTTGGTTATCCATTATTTGAAAAATTACTTGGTGGAATAACTGCATTTGGTACTTGGAATGGACCTAGTAAATTTATATACTTTACTGGAACAATTTTTGTTTTAAGTATTATTATTGCTATAGTATATAAAATTAGTTTCAATAAATACATTGAAACAATTGAAAAAGGTGCTAAAAATAATTTAAAAGCTGCTGCACTTATGGTAATATGCTATGTTGTTTTAGTTATTGTAAGTTCATTCCCAGTATTCTTGACAATTACTCAAAAAGTTACTGGTGAAACATTTAATGTAGCAACTACTGGTATAATGAATATATTTGGTAGTGCCCTTTATGTTGATATGTATTACTATCCACAATATGTATTAGAGTATTTTGCATCATTTAAAGATGTTAATCCAAATGTTTTAAGTATTTTATTTGTAAGTATATATAGTGTTACAATGCTTATCGCACCAACTAGTGTATTACTTGTTACAACACTACAAAATACTGAAACAAAATATGTTGATTGGATTAAATTCATTTGGAAATTATTCTTAGCACTATTACTTGTTGTATTTATTGTGTTATTAGTATATTTCTTAATTTAATAAAAGGATGCCTTAAAGGTGTCTTTTTTTATATAATAGGAAAGTCATCTATAAGCTACAAAAAGCAGTAAAACGA
>CAMEXD010000037.1 GCA_945947035.1 uncultured Mycoplasma sp.
AAATATTATAAAGAATGGAGTGACTGGTTAAGTCAAAATGCAGTTAAGTAAGGAGGATAATACTAATGCTAAACCTAAAAAACTGGTTTTGTGATAATATTAAAAATCTAGAAAATGGAATGTATAGACTATCATATAGCATATTGAAAAATGAAGAAGATGCTAAAGATGCAGTACAAGAAGCTATTTATAATGCTTATAAAAACTTAGAAACATTGAAAGATAAAAGAAAATTCAAATCATGGATTTATAAAATTGTAGCAAATACTTCATTTGAAATATTGAGAAATAAGAAAAATTATATAGATATAGAACAAGAAAATATACCAGCAGAAAAAATAGATATTGATACAAATTTGACTCTGTGGAAAGCAGTACAAGGATTAGAACAACCTTATAGAACAACGATTACACTGTTTTATTATGAAGATATGTCTATAAAAGAAATAAGTGAAATAACTGGTTCAAAAGTTGATGCCATAAAAAAACAATTATCAAGAGGAAGAGATAAAATAAAGGAGGTCATTGATATATGAATTTTTTTGAAGATCGAAAAATAAAGAAAATCGCTAGAGATGAAGATATAAAGGCACCAGATAAATATCTAAAATCTGTTGAACAAACATTAAATGATTTAAAAAATAATGAAGAAAAAATTAAGCCAATTTGGTCAAATATACGTAAATTCAATTATGCAATAGCAATGGAAATGTTAATGTTTGTGCTTTTAACCAATGTAAGTCCTAAATTCGCATATGCTATGCAAGAACTTCCTATAATAGGAGATATAGTAAAAGTTATTACAATCAGAAATTATTTTGATAAAGATGGCAATAGTGAAATAGAAATGGAAATACCTAATATAAAAAATGATAATAATTCACAAAGTCAAACTAACGAAAATGTAAATGAAGATGTAAATCAATTAACACAAAAAATTCTTGATAAATTTTATGCAGAGAAGAATTCAGAAAATCATCTTTCAATAAAAGTAAAGTCAGATGTAATAGAAAATAATAAATATTGGTTTACATTAAAATTGACAATATCCGAAGTGGCAGCAAGTAGTGATTTAAAATATAAATATTATAATATAGACAAAAGAACGGATGAAATAATGAATTTATCAGATTTGTTTGATGATGAAAATTATAAAAAAGCTATAAGCAAAGAAATAAAAAAACAAATGGTTTCAAGAATGGAAAAAGACAAAGATGTAGTATATTGGATTGATGAGGAAAATGAGGAATGGAGTTTTAGCATGATAGAAGATAATCAAAATTTCTATTTTTCAAATAAAGGCAATATTGTGATTGCATTTGATAAATATGAAGTTGGTCCAGGAGCAACAGGAGCACCTGAATTCGAGATAAATAAACAAATTTACGAAAAATATTTAAAATAAAACTATAAAAAATAAGAGTATAAAATGTAATAATAAATCAATTAAAGAGGGTAATAAAAATGGAACTATATATTTTAGAAACTACTGTAGCAATTATATTTGCAATAATAATAACTATATTTTTTAAAGTAAGAAAGATAAAAAAAGTTGGAATTAGTTTAGCAATATTAATGATTCTCTTAATAATAGTACTTGGAATAACATTTATATTAGAAAAACCTATTATTAATATAACAAATCAACAAAGTGATTTAGAAGTAAAACAAAGTGCTGCTATAAATGTCCCAAAGACATTTTATCACTTTAAAGATGTAACCGACACAGTGAAAGTTATTGGAAATATAGATTTTAATAGAGTTGGTACTTATGAAGTAAAATATGAAATACCAACTCTGATTGGAACATACACAGTAAATCAAACTGTAAATATTGTAGATACAACTGCTCCTAAAATTATATTAAATGGAGAAGAATTATATAATCAATCCTATTCAAAAGAATATATAGAACCAGGATATACTGTATCTGACAATTATGATGAAAATTTAACAGAAAAAGTACAAGTAACTAAAGAAGATATAAACGAAAAAGAATATAATATTATATATACTGTGGTAGATAGTTCTGGGAATAAAACGAATGCAATTAGAAAAGTATGTATTATTGATGATATTGCACCAGTTATAAAACTTAATGGAAGTGAAAATATACAAATTTTAGTAAATTCTAAATATGAAGAAAAAGGTGCAACTGCAAATGATGAAAAAGATGGAGATTTAACATCAAAAATTGAAACTACAGGAAATGTAGACACATCAAAGGTTGGAACATATACAATTACATATAAAGTATCTGATAACAGTGGAAATGTAACAACTAAGATTAGAAAAGTTACAGTATATAAAAAAACAGTACAAGCTCAAAATGAAACAAATGGAAAAAAAGGAGTAATTTATTTAACTTTTGACGATGGACCAACAACTTCGATTACACCTAAAATTTTAGATATATTAAAAGAAAAAAATGTAAAAGCTACCTTCTTTATTTTAAATTATAATTCCAGTACGGAGAAACTAGTACAAAGAGAAATTAATGAAGGTCACACCGTTGGAATACATGGATATTCACATGATTATAGTAAAATATATCAATCAGTTGATGCATATATGAGTAATATTACAAAATTACAAGAGAAAATAAAAAAGTCAACAGGATATAATGCAACAATTACGAGATTCCCTGGAGGAAGCTCAAATACTGTTAGCAGATATAATCCAGGAATTATGACTGAATTGTCTAGAGAAGTTGTAAAAAGAGGCTATAAATATTTTGATTGGAATGTTTCTTCTGGAGATGCTGGGGGAGCAAGAACATCAAAAGATGTGTATAATAATGTTATAAAAGGATTAAGCAAAAACAAGGCTAATATGGTTTTAATGCATGATTTTGGAGGTAATACCAAAACATTAAATGCTTTGGCAGATATAATAGATTATGGAATAAACAATGGATATACTTTTAGCAGCATAAATGAAAGTACACCAATGATTACACATAGTGTAAATAATTAAGTGGATAATTATAAAGTATTAATAGCCGAAGATGATAAAGATATAGCAGAAATGTTATCATTATATCTAAAAAACGACAAATTCCAAGTATATACTGCAAGCAACGGAAATGAGGCATTGAGTAGATATAAGGAGAAATATTGCAATCCAAATTAGAAATAGACTTAAAAGAAAATTTACATTATAACACAATAAATAATGTGTTCGAAAAGCTTGGTATAGGCAAATTAGGAAAAATACAAAAATATATGGAAAACATATTAATAAGAACTAAAATATTTATCAAAAAAGAACAAATATCGAGTAGAGAATAAATAATTATTTTATTTATTCCCTCTCAAAACAATAAAATAAACTATATTAAGAGAACAATTACAGCATTTATTTCGACAATGGAAAAGAAAGAAGGAGATTGATTATGAAAGATTTTATGGTAGCTGTTTTACCATTTATAATTATTGAATTTCAGTTGTTATTATAATTGTTAATAATAAGAAAAAT
>CAMEXD010000038.1 GCA_945947035.1 uncultured Mycoplasma sp.
GAAAAATAGTAATTTGTTGTTATTATTGGAGGAAAGAATTTATGTTTGAAAAAGAAAAAATGTTAGCAGGAGAGCTATATAATGCTAATTATGATGAAGAACTTATAAAGGAAAGAATGAATGTAAAAGATAAATGTTTTGAATATAACAATATAAAGCCATCTAATATAGAAGATAGAACAAAATTAATGAAAGAAATTTTAGGAAAATACAAGGATAATTTTTTTATCGAACAACCATTTATGTGCGATTATGGCTATAATATAGAAATTGGAGAAAATTTTTACTCAAATCATAATTTGATTATACTAGATGCAAATAAAGTAAAATTCGGCAATAATGTGTTTATAGCACCAAACTGTGGATTTTATACAGCAGGACATCCTTTAGATTATGAAATAAGAAATAAAGGTTTAGAATATGCAAAGCCGATTACAGTTGGAAATAATGTATGGATTGGTGCTAATGTTATTGTACTTCCAGGTGTAACAATAGGAGATAATGTTATAATAGGTGTAGGAAGTGTAGTTACAAAAGATATACCAGATAATAAAATAGCTTATGAAAATCCGTGTAGAATAATTAGAGATAATGATTAGTATAAATTACAATATGAAAATGAAGAGTATTATAAAATTTAGAAAAGTATATTTACTAAAATCAAATAAAGAATAAATTAATAAGAAATTAAGTCAAGAACTAAATACTAAGAGATGTAATAGAAAAGTAATTTGCATCGTTATAAATAATTAAATATGTAAAATAAAATCACTCTATATAAACAATGTAGAGTGATTTTTTATGAATTATAAAAATCAAATTAAAAAAATATATATTTTTGGTCACTTATTTATATTTAAAATCATCTAGAAAATAGAAACAAAAAAGAAGAGGCGGAATTAAATAATGATATTTAGTAGCATAGAATTTATATTTATTTTTTTACCATTTTTTTTATTTTTATATTTTATTATTCCCGAAAAATATAAAAATTATATTATATTAATAGGAAGTATATCGTTTTATGTAGCAGGAACATGGGACCATCCTCATTATATTTTTCTATTAATATTAACTACTTTAATAAATTTTCTAATAGGTAAAAAATTAGGTCAATCTAAAAATAAAAAGCTATTAATATTTGGAATTATATATAATCTATCTTGGCTAATATTATTCAAATATATAGATTTTATAATCTCAATAATACAAAATACAGTAAATATAAAAATTGAAAAATTAAATTTATTGCTGCCATTAGGAATAAGTTTTTATACATTCCAATCGATATCGTATTTAGTAGATATATATATTAGAAAAATAAAATCGGAAAACTCTCTTATAAAATATGCAATGTATGTATTCATGTTTCCACAATTGCTATCAGGACCAATAGTAAGTTATGATTATATAAATGAACAATTGGACAAAAGAAAAAAATTTTTAAAAAATGTTTTTATAGGTTTTAAATATTTTATTGTTGGTTTAGGATTTAAAGTATTATTAGCAAATAGAATAGGGGGGATATGGAATGATATTTTAATGATTGGAATTGAAAGTATTTCGACAAATCTCGCTTGGTTAGGCATAATAGGATATTCTTTACAAATTTATTTTGACTTTTATGGGTATTCGTTAATGTCTATAGGACTTGGAAAAATGATAGGGTTTACACTTCCAGATAATTTTAAAACTCCATATTTATCAGTAAGTATGACGGAGTTTTTTAGAAGATGGCATATAACTTTAGGAACATGGTTTAGAAATTATATATATATTCCACTAGGTGGAAATAGAAAAGGAAAATTAAGAACTATATTTAATTTATTAGTTGTATGGTTACTTACAGGTTTATGGCATGGAGCAAATTATAATTTTATATTATGGGGACTAGTCATTTTTGCAATAATAATTATAGAAAAATTGTGGCTAAAGGAATATTTAGATAGACATAAATTTGTTGGTCATTTATATATGTTATTTTTAATTCCAATAACTTGGGCGATATTTGCTATAACAGATTTACAACAATTAATAATAATGTTTAAAAAAATGTTTACATTGAATGAGGGACTTTATTTACTGGATTATATAAAATATTTTAAGATATATGGTATCTTAATTATATCAGGAATAATATGTTCAACTGGAGTAGTAGAAAAGTTAATAATAAAAAAGCAAAATAATATATTTACAATATCACTGTTAATAATAATATTTTGTAGTTCAATTTATTATTTATACATAGGACTAAATAATCCGTTTTTATATTTTAGCTTTTAGATACAAGGAGGTAAAAATGAAAAAATTAATTTTATTTTTTATAATAATAATTTTAGTATTAATAGGAGTCTTTACGATTAAAAGTAGTATAAAAAATTCAGACTCAAACTTAAATATAGTATTAGAAGATCAAACAACAGCATTATCCAATGAAAATATAAATGAAAACAAGCAACAAGAAGATTATGTTAATAATTTTCAAAATGAAAAACAAATTGAGCATATTAATAATAAAACAGAAAGTAAAAAAAATTCAAAACATGAGAAGCAAACTGTAGGAAAAGAATATTTTGATGATGCTTTATTTATAGGGGATTCTAGAACAGTTGGAATATCAGAATATGGAGACCTTAACAATGCAACATTTTTTGCAAATACAGGTATGAGTGTATATAATGTTTTTGAGAAAAATGTTTCTGTTCCACAAGTAGGAAAACTTAAATTAGAACAATTATTAACTTATAAGAAATTTGGAAAAATATATATAATGCTAGGTATAAATGAATTAGGCTACAATCAAGAAAAAACATTAAAAAAATATAAAGATTTGTTAAAGTTTGTACAGGAAAAACAAAGTAATGCTATAATATATATAGAAGCCAACCTTCATGTAGCAGCAGAAAGATCTAATAAAGATAAGACAATTAATAATATAAATATAAATAAAATAAATAATGAAATTTCAAAATTAGCGGATAATGAAAAAATATTCTTTATAGATGTAAATGAAAAATTTGATGATGAAAATGGAAATCTATCTTCAAACTATACTCAGGACAATGTTCATATTTATGCGAAATATTATAAAGAATGGAGTGACTGGTTAAGTCAAAATGCAGTTAAGTAAGGAG
>CAMEXD010000039.1 GCA_945947035.1 uncultured Mycoplasma sp.
GATCAAGACCTATTTCGTTATAATGGATTGGGTGTTTTAAAAGCTGTAGAGAATGTTAATACAACTATTAAAAATGCTTTAGTAGGTACAAAAGTAGATCAAGTTTTAGTAGATAAAACTTTATTAAAATTAGATGGAACTTCTAATAAAAGTAAGTTAGGTGCTAATGCAATGTTAGCAGTTTCTCTTTGTACCTTAAAATGTTTAGCAAAATTACAAAATAAAGAACTATATGAATATGTTACATATGGCAAAGTTAGTATGCCAATTCCAATGATGAATATTTTAAATGGTGGAAAACATGCTGATAATAAACTTGATATTCAAGAGTTCATGATTGTGCCAATAGTAAAAGGAGAAAGTGAAAGAATAAGGATTGGTAGCGAAGTATATCATTCTTTAAAGAAAATATTAAAATCAAAGGGATTTAGTACTAATGTTGGTGATGAAGGTGGATTTGCTCCAAATGTTAGTAAAACTACAGAAGCCTTAGATTTAATTATGGCAGCAATAAATGATGCAAACTATACTCCTGGTAAAGAAGTTTTAATTGCACTTGATTGTGCAGCAAGTGAATTTTATGATAAAAATAAAGGTGTATATCATTTAGATAATGAATGGTATAGTAGTGATGATTTAATAAAATATTATATGAAATTAATCAAAGATTATCCTATTATAAGTATTGAGGATCCTTTCTTTGAAACTGATTTGGAAAGCTTAGCAGTTCTTACTAAGTTAGTCGGTAATAAAGTCATGATTGTTGGTGATGATCATTTTTGTACAAATCCAACTCTTTTAGAAGCAGGAATTAAAATGAATGCTGCTAATGCTATCTTGATTAAAGCCAATCAAATAGGAACTGTTTCCGAAATGACAAAGACAATTATGTTAGCTAAGAAAAATAACTATAAAACAATTATTAGCCATCGTAGCGGGGAAACCGAAGACACTTTTATTGCTGATTTAGCAGTAGGATTTGGAATACCTTTTATCAAAACAGGAGCCCTATGCCGTGGTGAAAGAGTTAGTAAATATAATCGTTTAATGAAAATTGAAGCAAATATTTTAAAAAACTAGAAATAGTTTTTTTATTTTGGAATAAATTTTAAAAGATTTGCAAAAAGTTGAGCAATCTTTTATAATTAAAGAAAGTGAGCGTGATAAGGTTGAAAATAAAAACATAAATTAAAACACGCAAAAGGAGTTCAAAAATAGAAAAATTTTTTTGAACTTGAAAAAGTCAATGAAGACTCTAAAATAAGTTGTTCTTTGAAAATAATAAATTGTTATTAGGTATTCTGCATAGTTACTTCATAACCTAAAGATGTTAAATAAGAAATCATTTCTTCTGGTGTGTTTTTTGCTTTTTGCTGAGATTTAAAATTACGATTTAAAATCTTGTCAAATCTTTCATAATCGAAAACTTCACCAGTATTTAAGATATGATAAATGCTTGTAAGTAATAATCTGGCTATGGCAATAATTGCTTTTTTATGACCACGTCTTCTTTTTAAAGATTCATATCTGGCTTTAATATAAGGGCAAGATTTATCTTTGATGGCACATAAAGCACATTGAACAAGTAATGGTTTGATATAAACACCAGCTTTTGTAATTTTAACAGATTTCTTTTTCTTGGCAGATTCATTACATCTAGGTGATAAACCAGCCCAAGAGCAAAGATGTTTGTCATCGATAAAAGCATTCATATTTGTCCCAATTTCTGCTATAATAAATATTGCTGAAAGTTCTTTTATACCTGGCACGGTTAAAAGCAAATTAATTTCAGTTGTATATTTAATGGCTAGTTTAAGAACTTGTTCTTCTAACGAATCAATACATTCGTTAATTGAATCATAATGTTTAAGACAAATAGCCATCTTTGATGATTGACATTCATCGAAGTTACCATTGATAGATTTCAAAATATCTTCAGGTGATGATTTCAAATTTTTTCTTAACAAAGGTTTAATATCCTCTAAAGTTAATTTAGGATTATCTAACATTAATTTTAGAATTGATTGAGATGTTTTACCAAATACATCAGTTAAGACATTAGCGATTTGAACATTAGATACAGTGAGAGAATTTTGAAATCTATTTTTTTCACTAGTTCTATTATAAACAAGTTTATTACGATAACGCATTAAATCACGAAGTTGTCTAATATCTTCTGGTGGCATAAAGCTTGGTTCAACTAGTCCATGCTTAAAAATATCAGCAATCCAGATAGAATCTTTCTTGTCAGTTTTTTTGCCAAGAATAGTTCTAACATATTTAGGATGGGTAATAATACATCTGCAATCTTTTTCTAAAATGTTAAATATGGGTATCCAATATTTACCAGTAGATTCCATACAAACATCTAATGTGTCATTTGATAATAACCATTCTTTACATTTGATTAAATCTTCAGTGAAAGTAGGAAAAGATTTAGTTTGATATTCTGTAATATCTTGTTCGTTAGTTTTAGCAATAGTAACAACAACAATCTTTTTATGCACATCAATTCCAGCGCAATTTTTGTAAACAATTTTAAGCATAACAAAACTCCTTTCTAACAAATATTTTGTTAAAGGGCATTGACTGAAAATCCTCACTAGAAAACCGAAGAATTGTTTTACCAAAGATAAGGTTCCGTGCTCGATAGCAAATAGCTATTATCGGCTACACTCATATGTACTCTAAGGATTAACGACACATATAAAAATACGGGATAAAAGATAAATCTCTTTCACCACTCACCTCCGCGTGCTCTGTAGTATGCCCAATAACAGTTTATTATTATATCAAAGAATTAAATTTATTTTAATTACAATGTGTGTCTTTCGGAGGACCGAAGGGACGATAGAAAGGAATGTTAGTTAAAAATGAAAAA
>CAMEXD010000040.1 GCA_945947035.1 uncultured Mycoplasma sp.
AGCTCGTATTTCAGGCCTTGAAGCTACTGAAGCAACTAATGCTATGACGAGTGCTTAAAAATAGGGTTCTCGTAAAAAAATATTCTAATTGCTGGGACGTCCTAAAGCCCGAATGCTCTTAATAATTCCTCTAATTATTAAGTAGAACGAAAGTAGAAATAAGTTTCGGGATGGTACATGGTGTCATAACCTAAATATTAAGAAATGGATAATCAGCAGCCAAGGGAGGAGAAATGGCAAATAAATTTACAGAAAAAGATTTCATAGAAAGAATTAATTCTATTTTTCCTGAATGGAATTATAATATAATTTCTTTTAATGGTTATAAACAGCCTGCTATAATACAGTGTAACGGTTGTGGAAAAATAATAAAGTTAAAAAAAGCTTGCGATATTACTCGAAAAATAAATGTTTGTGAGTGTTATACATATTTTTGCGATTGGCATGATAAAATTCATTATTTTTCAAAAAAATATGATTTTTCAATTTTATATGAAAATTCTGCACAAGAGAAGATAAAAATACGGTGTAATCGTTGCGGATGCGAAATGCAACGGAGTTTAGTTTCGTTACTTAATACTCCAGAACATTGTGATAAATGTTGCCGATATAGAGAAGGAAAAAACCATTATTCTAAAGAAGAAATTCAATTACGTTTAGACAATGAATTTAATAATGAATATGAATTACTTGAATATCAAGGACTTTCAAAAAAAGCATTATTAAAACATAAAGAATGTGGTTATATCTTTACGATAACAAAATTAAGTGATTTATTTTGTTATCGTAATAGAGGGTGTCCAAAATGTTATCAATTTAAATCTATTGGCGAAAGAAAGATTAGAGACTATTTAGATAGAGAAAAAATAAAATATATACCACAAAAAACTTTTTCTCCATTAAATAAGTCTAAATATCGATTTGATTTCTTTCTTCCAGATTATAATATGGCTATTGAATATCAAGGAGAACAACATTTTCGAGATAATGGCTTTTTTAAAGACGGTTATAAGACAGTTGTTTATAGGGATAATATTAAAAGACAGTATTGTCATGAACATAATATAGAGTTATTGGAAATAAAATATACAGAAATTAAAAACATCGATGCCATTTTAACTTCAAGGTTCAACGACTATCGAAAGCAGGAATGTGAGTAGAGTAGATTCAAGTGAATCGAAACGGATATGAAAAAGATATAGTCTAATCTCATACGAAAGTATGAGCAGTTCATAAGAGAACGCATATGAATTAACGACTCATATGGAATGTAAATGTTAAGGGGCTTTAATATGGAACTTAGTCAAGCATCTGCACAGCGTATTACAGACGTCTATTCTAAGGTAGCTGCTATTTCGGCATCTGACGTAGAAGAACTTAGTGTTGCTATGTCAAAGACCGCCAGTATTGCAGCATCAGCGAATATGACGTTCGAAAACACCGCTGCGTTTCTTGGCACAATAATTGAGGCAACAAGAGAAGCACCTGAAACGGCTTAATAGTACATAGGCCCATAAAACTAACTTAAAAGCGGGGAAACCCTAAAGCTCACATACCTTACAATTTGACTTCTCTAAAAATTGCGTTATAAAGGTTATGAAAATAAAAACAAGTTGTGAGATGCTCCATGGTTTGAAACCTAAAGAGATATGAATGGGCAATCCGCATTTGATAAAAGGAGAAATAAAATGTCTAAAAAAATAACAAAAGAAATCTTTTTGCAAAGATTTTATCAACGATACCCAGATGCAAAAATTGAAGTTTTAGGTTATGATTCATTGAAAAAACCTTGTCAAATTAGGTGTTTAATTTGCGGGAAAATTCATAGTAAGACTCGCGCAGAAGGATTCATATCAAGCTGGAAATGCTGTGGGGGTAATAACGAATCTAAGGTAGAACTTATAAGACGGTTGTGTGATGAAAATGAAGATTATCAATTCATTAAGCAGTTAGATGCTTTACACGTAGTTATCAAGCATTTAAAATGCGGAAACGAATTGACTAAAACCATTCAATCTGCTATATCATCTCCTTGTTCTTGCTCTATATGTAATACACAAAGCCAAAAATTGAGAATCACTCTTCAGGACGCGCAAAAACAATTAGACAACGCTTTTGAAGGGAATATTCAAATTTTATTTTTTGATGGCGTAGATAGTAAGAAATCTCAATTCAGATGTAATCAATGTGGTTTGATATTTAATCAATCTCATTATAATTTAATCTCTAAATGCAGAGGTTGTCCTAAATGCGACCAAAGAAGATCTAAGGGCGAAAAAGCGATGAGAAAATGGTTAAATGAGCATCAGTTTGAGTATCAAGAGCAAGTTCATTTTAAAGAATTAGGACAATTAAGTTTTGACTTTGGTATTGTTCAAAATGATCAAATTGTTGCCTTAATTGAAGTTCAAGGCGAACAACATTATAGAGAAGTATTTCATTATTCCTCTCGTCCTAATTATTTTAAAACCCAGCAATTACATGACCAGCAAAAGCGTGATTTTTGTAAAGAGAAAAATATTCCTCTTTATGAAATTATTAATAATTCTGGAAGGTTAAAAAACTTAGACATTTTATCAGATTTATCAAATTCAACGACTATCTCCGCAAAGGAGAGTACTCTGTAAGCTTATGACAGGGGAAATGGTTAGATACCTGAAAGGGTGAAGATATAGTCTATTCTTTATGGAAACATAAAGCAGTTATAAACGCACAAAGTGTTGCGAACTTTGTGGAATGTAAAAGGGTACAGCGTTAAAAATTAGCGCATAAAAAAATCTTAAAGCTGGGAACTCCTAAAGCCAAATACACTATTACAATT
>CAMEXD010000041.1 GCA_945947035.1 uncultured Mycoplasma sp.
AAAAGAGCAATATCTAAAAATACTGCTCCGTAATTACTAATATAAATTGTAATTTATATTTCTCTACTATTGATAATCTTGTTATTAAACTTCTCTAAAAAATCTTTAGAATTATTCCAATTATCTATTTCTACTTTTGAGATTTTTTCTAATGCCATAGAGCAAATATATTCATACAGACCTTTGTTAGGACTCTCATATATAATTAGATATAGTGGTTTTAAGGCATTATTTCCAATATTTAAAACCTCATTAAATTGACTACTTTCCAATGTGTAATTGTACCAACCTGCACTTAAAACAAATTGAGAATCTTCCTTTTCTTTTTCTTCTATCTCTTTAGTTAATTCTTGAAACAAAGTTGCAATTTTTTCTAAAGTGTCAACATCAACATTTTCAATTAGTTTTTGTTCGTCTACTCCCTTTGTAGTTATTTCGTTCCATTTTATAATATTTTCGCTTTTTTGCAATTCTTCTTCAAATTTCATTTCACATGCTTTCATTTCAGTTTCAAAGTCTTTATAATCCATAAACCAACTACCAATCTTAATGTCATCATATCCTTCTAATGTGTGAAAATCAATTACTTTATAGCCAAGTCCAAAATATTCTATTGTTCCGCCATCATTAATAATTTCTGCTGGATTTTGTATACAGAAAATAGGTTTTTCTTGTTTCTGTACTCTATTATAATCTACCACAAAAAATACTACTCCTAAAACAACTATAATTTCTATGATAATAAACAGCATTTTTAATCCGATTTTTCATAAGCACCACCATTTTACCTTTCATTTTATAATTTAATCCTACTATTTTATAAGCCAATTGGCAATATCACAGATTTGAATTCCTTCATATTGATAATCCTCATGTTTTGTTCTAGCTATTATCATCTTAGGATATGCATCTTTAATCTGTAGTAAGGGCTCTACTTCTCTTTTTAAAGTCTCTTCATAGTCTATATTATCTGAAACTTGAATATAAATTTTTTCGTTTCGTTTTAATGCTATAAAATCTACTTCTTTATTATATAATATTCCCGTATATACTTCATAGCCTCTTCTTAGTAATTCAATTGCAACAATATTTTCATATACTCTACCATAATCTAAAGATTTTGTACCTAAACGAGCATATCTAAATGCATGATCAGATAAATAATATTTTTCATCACTATTTAAATATTTTTTACCTTTTATATCATATCTGCTTATTTTATAAAAAGCAAACGCCTCACATAAATATTCAATATAGTTTCCAACAGTTTTATGATTTGTTTCTAGATTACTATTATTTAACGAATTAGAAACATTTCTTAATGACGTTCTATTAGATATATTATCCATAAGGAAGTCATTTATCGAACTCATTAACTTTTCATCTTTTATTTTATTTCTTTCAAAAATATCTCTAACTATTAGAGTATTATATATATCATTTAAGTAATCGTATTTTTTTTCTATTGAATTATATAAATATGAACCTGACATTCCACCTTCCATTACATAGTTATTAAATGCATTATCAATATCACTATATTTAAAATAATCAAGATATTCTTTAAAAGAAAATGGATAAACTTCAATTTCAAATGTTCTTCCAGTGAACAATGTGGCTAAATCACTACTTAATAGAAAGGCATTGGAACCAGTTATATATATATCATATTTTTCTTCTGCGTGTAGACTATTTATTGTCTTTTCGAAACCTTCACACATTTGCACTTCATCAATTAATACAAAATTATTCATCCCTTTTTTATATCTTTGTTCTACATAGTCATTCAATTTATGATATTCTTTTAAGCTTTCAAAATCCAACGAGTTATAATTTATATCTATTATATTGTAATTTTTTACATTATTTATTATATATTCTTTGAAAAGCTCTAATAATTTAGATTTTCCACTTCTTCTTACTCCAGTAATAACTTTTATATCAGGAGTTCCCATTACATCTATTAAAGTATTAAGATATTCTCTTTTTATTAATTTCATATTTTTCCACCTCAAAAATATTATAGCATATCATTTCCCAAAAATCAAATATTTTTAAAATTGGGAAGTGATAATATTTATTATAAACTGATACTAAATTTGTATACACTTTTTTAATAAAGATATAAAAAACCAAAAATTATACATATAAAAAATATATATAATTTTTGGTTTGTATTATCAAAGTTTTGTGCAAAAAGGAATAGGAGTAAAATATAAAACCATGCAAAATGGTCCTCCCTCCAAAATCTCGCTATTCCTTTATCAAAGCCTATTTCAGCCTATTATTACAACAACAAACTATATTACTTTCTTATAAAAAGCTCTTAAAATCGATTCTGGAGCTTCATTTTTTTTATATTATTCATGGTTTGATTTTTTTTCATTATTGTAACTACATTTTTAAAAAAATTTTTATATAACTTTAGATTATTTTATCAAAATTTCCTAAATCCTTATATTTCAGTATTTTGCTTAATTTTTTAGACAACAAGTTATATTACCTTTTTATAAAAATGGCTTAAAATCGATTCTCGTGCGTCGTTTTTTTAGCCATTTTTCAGCATTTTTAATAGATGCCTAAAAATCAGCATTTATACTTAATTTTATATATAAAGACTAGCTTTTTAAATTTA
>CAMEXD010000042.1 GCA_945947035.1 uncultured Mycoplasma sp.
TGTGATACTAGCACCAATTCGCCTAAATCGAACTGGTGATTAATATAATAATCGAAGTTAGCTTATTTGTCAATACTAAAAATAAAAAAAATTAAAAAAATGTAATATTATAGGTTTAAGTAAAATAAATAAATCAAAAATCAGTATATTAAATATTAAGTAAAAATCAAGAAAAAGCAATATAAATACTTGCTTTTTTTAATATTTAAGTGTAAACTATTTATTAGGAGGGAAATGAATTATGGCAAATCAAAATTCAAAAAACAAAACTAATAGTCAAAATAAAAAAACAAATACTAATAAAGCAAATACCAATAATAAAAAAGTAGTTGCCAAAAATAACAAAAAGAAAGAAGAAAAAGTTGTTGTCAAAAATGAAGTAAAAGAGGTTAAACAAAAAAAGTTAGAAAATAAAAAGAAGGTTACTATTCCAAAAAAAGAAATTGTCGCTAAAGAAGTTGTCAACGAAACAAAAACTGTCGAGAAAGAAAAAAAATCATTTGAATTAACATCTAAACAAAGAGATATTATATTAATTCTTCTAGTAGTAGTTCTATTAATTGTTGCTCTAGTAGTAACTAGTAATAGAACTCCTAAATTAGATATAGAATTACCAATAGCTTTAGAAGGAACTGCTGGATTTAATGAAATTACTTATTCAGAGTATTTAGAAAAGATGGAAGAAAAAGTTCCTTTTCTAGTAGTAATTGTCAAAGATGGATGTGGATACTGTGAAATGTATGAACCAATACTTGAAGAAGTAGCAGGTGAATATAACCTTCCAATTAATTATATCAATTTAACAAATCTAACTGAAGAAGAATATAATGATTTATCAAAATCAAATTCTTATCTTAGAACACAACAATGGGGTACACCAACAACATTATTTATGTACGGAACAACTGTAGTTGATTCAATTGGTGGTTATGTTGAAAAAGATAGCCTTGTAAGCTTCATTGAAACAAACTTCAAGGTAGAAAAAAATGCAGAATAATAGTATATATACCAGAGTAAAAGAATTCAAAAGAAAATACCCTTTTACTATAGCATTTAGATTAAAAGCTCATGCAAAAGTTGCAGCGCAATTTATTGGAAGTGATGAAAAAATAATTTATGTTTTTGCCGCGCAAAAGAATTTTCAAAGTTATGAGATTATAAATACCAATATAGTTATTTTAACAGACAAAAGACTAATCGTTGCAACCAAAAGGCTTATCTTTGGATATTTCTTCAAGATGATTACACCCGAAATGTTTAATGATTTAACAATTAAAGATGGCATTATTTGGGGTAAAGTAATTATTGATACAGTTAAAGAGCAAGTAATATTATCTAATATCGATCATCGTGCTTTAGCAGAAATCGAAAACAATATTACTAAAGTTATGTTAGAAGAAAAGAAAAAATATAAAGAAAGAGTAAATGAAGAATAAATCTTTCTTTTTTCTTAATCAAAATAAGGAGGAAAAATGCAAATAGTAAAATATGAGTTTACTAAGAAAAATAAATATAATGTTTATCTATCAAATGGTGAAGTATTAAATCTCCAAGAACAAGTAATTACCGAAAATGAATTATTGTTAAAAAAAGAAATGAGTCAAGAATTATATAATAAACTGGTTAGAGATAATAAAATATATGAACTTATGGAAATGGCAGTAAAGTACATATCTATACGATTAAGAAGTATTAAAGAAGTTAAAGACTATCTTTTAAAAAAGGGTGGTTCTAACAACGAAGTTGAAGATGCAGTACAAAAATTAATTGAATCAGGTTATTTAGATGATGATAGATTTACTAAAGCCTTTATCAAAGATAAATTAAAATTTACGACAATAGGAGACTATAAAATAAAAATGCAGTTAAATAAACTTGGAGTATCTACTTCAATTATTGAAGATAATATGAATAAAATTGATGAACATATTATTGAAGAAAAAATAAAAAAAATAATTGAAAAAGACAAAAAAACAAATAAGAAATATAGTGGTCAAATACTTAAAAATAAAATATATAATCATCTGTTAAATCAAGGATATAGTCAAGAAAAGGTTATAACAATAATAAATACATATGATTTTTAGTATAAAATAGCAGAAAATAGTAAAAATATTAGTGGAGATGATAAAATGAAGAAGATATTAGGAGTCTTTATATTTTTGCTATTACTAGTAGGTTGTTCTTTATCTAATAGTCCAACATCAAAAGTTGAAGATCTGCTTTCTAAATATCAAAGTTTAGATAGTGATATAAAAAATGGTATTGATAATGTATTAGAAGAAGAAACACTAACAAATAATCAAAAAGAACGATATCGTAAATTAATTGAAAAACAATATAAAAATCTAACATATCAAATTAAAGATGAAAAAATCGATGGTGATACTGCCATTATTACAACAGAAATAGAAGTGTTAGATTATAAAAAAGCCACAAATGAAACATCGACTTATTACTTAGATAAAAAAGATTATACTGTTGAAGAATATAATGATACTAAACTAAATAATCTAGAGAAGGTAAAAGACAAAGTTACATATACCATTGATTTTGAAGTAAAAAAAGATAAAGATGGTAATTGGCAACTATCTTCTTTAAATAATGA